>DASWNX010000029.1:0-300000 GCA_036399055.1 Jatrophihabitans sp. | reverse complement strand
TCCCGAGTGGCTGACGCGGATGCGCGAGGCCGCCTACTCCTCCTCGACGGTGGCCACCGTGACGGCGCTGACCAACCACGGCACGATCGTCTCGGTGCCCAAGCGCAACGTCGCGACCGACGACGTGCCAGGCGGGCTGTCGGTGGACGAGGCGGCCCGCCGGGTGGCGGCCGGCTCGCCCAGGCTGCGGCCGCGGATCCCGACCGCGATCGGGCACTGCACCTACGTCAAGCGCAGCGTGCTGGACGTGGTCGGCCCGTTCGACCCGGCGTTCAATCCCGGCTACGGCGAAGAGGTGGACTTCAGCCAGCGCGCGCTGGCGGCCGGCTTCGAGCACGTGGTTGCCGACGACGTCTTCGTGTTCCACAAGGGCGGTTCGAGCTTCGGCCGCTCGCCCGAGATCGAGAAGCGCAAGTACGAGCACGAGCAGATCATCCAGCGCCGCTACCCCTATTACGGCCCGTGGGTGCGCCGGTCCTCGATGGATGACTACTCGCCGCTGGCGGCCTCGCTGCTGGCTGCCCGGCGCTCGCTGCAGGGGCTGGTGGTCGCGGTCGACGGGATGTGCCTGGGCCCGCTGCCGGCCGGCACCCAGGTCGTCGTGGTCGAGACGGTGCGGGCGCTGGCCCAGCGTCCGGACGTGCACCAGGTGCTGGTCTACACGCCGCTGCAGGTGCCCGACTACGTCCGCGACGCCTTCACCGGCCACGCCAAGATCGAGATCCGGCAGACCACGGACCTCACGCCGCAGGTCACTGAGAAGGCGCACGTGGTCTACCGGCCCTACCAGGTGCGCGACGCCGACGAGCTGGAGTGGCTGCGCAGCATCGGCGAGCGGGTGGTGGTCAACCAGCTCGACCTGATCGCCTACCACGACGCCGCCTACTTCAGCCGCGACCAGGCCTGGCGGGACTACCGCGACCTGGCCAAGCTGTCGGCCTACGTGGTCGACGGCCTGACCTACCTGAGCGAGCATTCCCGCGACGCGGCCCGGTCCGAGGGTTTGCTGCCCGATGACAAGCCCAACCGGGTGATCTACTGCGGCACCGAGCACACCGCGCTGACGCCGCAGACCTCGATCCGCCCGCCCGGAACCGAGTCGGCCGAGACCGGCTTCATCCTGTGCCTCGGGGTCTCCTACCTGCACAAGAACCGGTTGTTCGCCCTGTCGGTGCTGGCCGAACTCCACAAGCAGGGCTGGCGCGGCTCGCTGGTGCTGGCCGGGGCTCAGCCGCCCGATGGCTCGTCGCTGCCCGCCGAGGCCAGGTTCATGCTGGAGCATCCCGAGCTCGCCCAGTTCGTGGTGAACCTCGGCATGATCAGCGAGGCCGAGAAGGTCTGGCTGTACTCCAACGCCGGCCTGGTGCTGTACCCGACGATCTCGGAGGGCTTCGGGCTGGTTCCGTTCGAGGCCGCTCACTACGGCGTGCCGTGCCTGTCGACCCGGCAGGGCTCGCTGGTCGAGGTGCTGCCTGAGGACATCCCGGTGATCGACGAGTTCGAGCCGGTGCGGGCGGCCGAGACCGCCAGGGCGCTGCTGGATGACCCGGCGGCCGGGCAGAAGGTGGTCGACCAGATCCTGAGCAAGGGCGCGGAGTTCAGCTGGGCCCGGGTGGCCTCGGACGTGCTGGAGGTGCTGCACGAGGTGACCAGCCGCCCGGCCTGCCGGGTGGTGGCGATCCGCGGCGAGCAGGACTACGCCTACCTCGCCGGCGCCGGTTTCGGCAACGGCGGATCGGGCTCGCCGGTCAAGAAGGGCATCGACTTCGCGGTCGACTGGTTCCTGGCGCGGCCCGACATCCGGGTGAAGCTGGTGCCGCCGGGCTCCAAGCGCCAAGCCCTGGTGCGCCAGGGGATCGACATAGCCCACCGCCGGCTCTAGGCCGATCGGCATTCGAGCAGCTCACCGCTAGCTCTAACTTGGGCTTGGCTTCAACTTGGGACGAAGCAGTGAAGGCGCTGGCAGAAATATCTGCCAGCGCCTTCACTGTCGCCCTCGGTCGATCAGAAGTGGACGAGTCGGCTAACGGTCCCTTGCCAGCCGCACATTAACCGCTTATTCGTATCCGTTCATTAGTAGACGATCACGAGATGTCGTCCGCTTAACGCGGCTCGATCGACGCCATCGCCGAGCGGTGGTGACTTTTCAGCACCTGCCGCGTGTCAAGCATGAGCCTTAGTCCGTCCACTGCTCCAGATCGCTCCACGACGCCTTGGCGTTCGTGCCGCCCTCGAAGCTGGATAGGCCTAATTGAATGCCGCCGATAAGGTCGTCGTCGTCATCCATCTTGACGTTGAGCGATGCGCCGCCGTAGGAAAGGGTGAAGTCCCAGCTACTGCCGTCGTCTTCCCACCAGTAGAAATAGACAGAGCACGAGGTGTCGCCCAGGTAGCGCGGGCCGTACCACCAATCCTCGTCATCGTTCAGACTGGACCAGTCGATGTCGGTGTAGCTGAGGCCGCATCCTTGAGCACGCAGCGATATCTCCGCACTGCCCTTGGCCCACGGCTCGTTGTCGTTGATGATGTGCACTTTCGCCATGCGCACTTGATAGATAGTCGCTGCCAAGGTCGTGGTCGTCTGACCGTCCGCTGTCGCCGTCTGGCGGCTGGCCGACACCAACTCCGGGTGCAGCAGCTTGCCCGAGTCATCGGTTCTCTCGTTGACTCCCAGGACGATCACGGGCCGAGTGGGCGCCACCTGCGCGTCCAGCGCGTAAGCCTTTCCTTTGGCGTCGTAGGCAGTGACGGTCTTGAGCGTCGTGTCCTCGACACCGGTGGGCACATAGGCGACCAGAGGCGTGTAGCTAGCGGCATTCCAAGAGTCGAAGTTGGCCGGCACGGCGACCTGGAAGCGTGGGATGTCGGCGGCCAGGCGATCGACGGCGCTGAGAGCGTCGCTGGATTGAGCGCTTCCCCCATGGCTGTATGCAGTCGCCAGGCCTCGGCGGACATCTGACGTAGTCGAGAGTGTCTGGTAGAGAACCTCGGTGTCGCCATCGAACCGCTTTGCCACAGCGGCGTGAACGCTCTGACGGAGGTTCTGCTGGGCCATCGCGCGAGCGAACAGCTTCGCCAGTGAGTCCAGGGACTTGTTGACGCGAGCGTCGGACTGATTGGTCGCGCCCTGTGCCGGCGCTGGGGCTGCGACCGCTGAACCGGTGATGCCAACCGTGGTGCCGGAGGCGACTGCGAACGCAGTCAAGCCCGCGACAACGAGCCGAGAGGGCCTTCGAGGTTTGCGGGTTCCTGCTCGCTGTGAGGCGAGTGTCCTCGGACTAACTGACATATCACTCCTTCTAGTCGGATGTGACGGTCATCACACAGCGGGCAGATTAGCAGGATGCGGAGATTTCTGTGCGTGAGTTCATCCCAATGCGTTAAGTCTTGTAGTCATGCTCGGCTATGACATGTCGACTGCCGCGGCCAACGCTTGTCCTCCCTCTTGGGCAGGCGTCCGAGCCTGTTCTGGTGTCGAGATGCCGGTCGCGGCACCCAAGCGCCGCGCGTGCGTCATCCCGGCGAGCTGCGCTGTTAGAAATCCCTATGTAAATCATTGACAACTTTATTCGCACCCTCTTATGGTGCCCTTATGACCTAATTATCGATCTCATCCGAATGCCCCCCAAAGTGACGTAGAAGAACCGGCACGTTCGAGGGCACACGCGCGGATGGGAAATGGTCTACTGCCACGGGCCGCCGGCCCAGGCAGGCGTCGAGCGCGTCCCAGCACGGTAGGGCGCACTTGGAGGTCTCCCCGGCTCACACCCATCCAGCTGAAAGCCAGCGCTCTCACCTATACGAGGCCGCCCGAAGGCGGCTGCCGCTGATCAACTTTCGCCTGTCCTGAAAGGTCTACTCATGGCCCTAATCCCTCGTCGCCGTAGCGCGGCAGTGGCCGCCTTGCTCGGCATGTCGGCCCTGGCCGTCACCGGTATCGCGGTCACCGGCTCGGCCACCGCCGCGCCCAGCCCGAAGGCGTCACCGTCCGCTCTGGCCGCGCAGTCGGCCGCCGCCCTGGTCGCGTCCAAAGCAGCCGCCCTGCACATCAGCAGCCACGACGCCTTCATCGCCCACTCGGTGATCTCGACGCCGGACGGCCTGCAGTACGTGCCCTATGACCGCACCTACAAGGGCCTGCCGGTAGTCGGCGGCGACTTCGTCGTCGTCACCAACGCCGCCGGCCAGGTGCTGTCCACGTCGGCGGCCCAGGAGCAGGCGATCAACCTGGCCACCACCGCGACGCGCACCCCGTCCCAGGCCGCGGCCGCCGCTCGCACCCACGCCAAGGGCAAGGTCATCGACTCGGTCACCGGCACCCGCCAGGTCGTGCTGGCCTACGGCACGCCGCGCCTGGCCTATGAGACGGTGGTCGCCAGTCACACCGACGCCAAGCCCAGCAAGCTGCACGTGTTCACCGACGCCAAGACCGGCGCCCTGTTGCACTCCTCCGACGAGGTCCGCGAGGGCTCCGGCACCGGCAAGTGGAACGGCCCGAGCCCGCTGGCCATCGACACCAGCCACCCGACTTCCACCACCTGGACGATGACCGACCCGACCCGCTCCAACGTCTCCTGCCGCGACTACACCACCAGAGCGGTGCTGTCTGGCACTGATGACGTGTGGGGCAACGGCGTGGGCAGCAGCATCGAGACCGGCTGCGTGGACGCCCTGTTCGACCTCAAGAACCAGTGGAGCATGCTCTCCAGCTGGCTCGGCCGTAACGGCATCAACGGCTCCGGCGGCGGCTTCCCGATCTACATGGGCCTCAATGACCTCAACGCCTACTGGAACGGCTCCTCGGTCACGATCGGCCACAACCAGGCCGGCGACTGGATCTCCTCCCTCGACGTGGTGGGCCACGAGTTCGGCCACGGCCTCGACGCCAACACCCCCGGCGGCATCGGCTCCAGCGCGGTCGCTGAGTTCACCGGTGATGTCCTGGGCGCGCTGACCGAGCGCTTCGCCAACGAGTCGGTCACCTACGACGAGCCGGACTACCTGGTCGGCGAGGAGATCAACCTGGTCGGCAGCGGCCCGATCCGCAACATGTACAACCCCGCGGCCGCTGGTGACCCCAACTGCTACTCCAAGTCGGTCAACACCATGGAGACGCACTCCGCGGCTGGTCCCGGCAACCACTGGTTCTACCTGGCGTCGGAGGGCAGCAACCCCACCAACGGCCAGCCGGCCAGCCCGACCTGCAACGGCTCCACCGTCACCGGCATCGGCATCCAGACCGTCGGCAAGATCTTCTACAACGCCATGCTGCAGAAGACCTCCCGCATGAGCTACGCCAAGTACCGCATCGCCACCCTGAACGCCGCCAAGAACCTCACCCCCGGCAACTGCGCCAACTTCAACGTCATCAAGGCTGCCTGGAACGCTGTCAGCCTCCCGGCGCAGACTGGTGAGCCGATCTGCTGAACCCTCGGTTCAACGAACGGCGGTCACCCGCTAACCAGACCGGGTCACCGACCCTTCGACGCATGACCTGAGTCGCGACCGGGCGGCGAGCCAGTGACGGCTTGCCGCCCGGTTGCTATTGACGTGTGATACGCCAACCACTCGTGTTCGACGCCAGAGGCACGTCCACATCTCGGCCCGCCTACCTTGCGCGGTAAGCCTCGCTCTGACGAGCGATTCGCAGCACGACGACTTCGCGTAGGTCGTCGCTGATGCGGTATAGCCCGCGGTAGGTTCCGCGCCGTGCGGACCCGATGCCCGCTAGATCGTCCCGGAGTTGGTTTCCGACCCGATGCGGATTATCGACCAGCGCCGTCGTCAGGAAATCGATCACAGCGACAGCCACGGCTTCAGGCGACTTGCTCGTGATGGCTCGCTGCGCGGGTGGCGTGAGAACCAACTCGTACGGTTGCTGGCTCACCCGCGCAATCGGCGAACCGCATCCACGCCACGCACCACGTTGTCACGCGCGTAGGCGGCGTCCGCCTCACGGATGTCGGCCAGCGCATCGGAGTCACTCAGCACATCAATCGCCTCTACTAGCTGCGCCAGATCATCTGGACTGATCAACACCGCAGCCAGCCTGTCGCTGCTGAACCATCGGACCAGGAACTCGTCGGCTCGCTCGTCCAGCTGCGCAGATCGGTGAGGCGCCGCTGGGCCAGCCTTACCACGGGGGCACTGACGAGGAATATGTGAACGTTTATTGAAATTGTCGGTAAACCTCGCTAACGTCCGCTACGGGCAGTAATTCTCGCGCGAGGGCCCTCATCCGTCAGCAGAGTCGGGGCGCGCGCCTGTCAATGCTGTGGACACCTATAGCCGTGCCCGTCCATCCCCCTCACTCCATGTTTCACCGACCCCTGAAGGAACCCACCCATGGTTCTTCCCCAGCGACCTCGTCGCTCCACAGCGATCGTCACCCTGACGAGCTTGGCGGCCCTGGCCGTCACCGGAATCGCGGTCACCGGCCCGGCGGCCACCGCCGCGCCCAGTCCCAAGGCCTCACCCAGCGCCCTGGCCGCGCAATCGGCCGCCGCCCTGGTCGCGTCGAAGGCCGCTGCCCTGCACGTCAGCAGTCACGACGCCTTCATCGCTCACAAGGTGATCTCGACGCCCGAGGGCCTGCAGTACGTGCCCTATGACCGCACCTACAAGGGCCTGCCGGTGATCGGCGGCGACTTCGTCGTCGTCACCAACGCCACCGGCCAGGTCCTGTCCACCGCGGTGCAGCAAGACAGCGCCATCAACCTGGCCACCGTCGCCACGCGCACCCCGTCCCAGGCCGCGGCCGCCGCTCGGACCCACGCCAAGGGCAAGGTCATCGACTCGGTCACCGGCACCCGCCAGGTCGTGCTCGCCCTGGGCACGCCCCGGCTGGCGTATGAGACCGTGGTCTCCAGTCACGTCGGCGCGACCCCCAGCACGCTGCACGTCTTCACCGACGCCAAGACCGGCGCGGTGGCCCACTCCTACGACGAGGTGCACAAGGGAACTGGCACCGGCAAGTGGAACGGCCCGAGCCCGCTGGCCATCAGCACCAGCCACCCGACTTCCACCACCTGGACGATGACCGACCCGACCCGGTCGAACGTCTCCTGCCGCGACTACACCACCAGAGCGGTGCTCTCGGGCACTGATGACGTGTGGGGCAACGGCGTCGGCAGCAACCGAGAAACCGGTTGCGTGGACGCCCTGTTCGACCTCAAGACCCAGTGGAGCATGCTCTCCAGCTGGCTGGGACGCAACGGCATCAACGGCTCCGGCGGCGGCTTCCCGATCTACATGGGCCTCAATGACCTCAACGCCTACTGGAACGGCTCCTCGGTCACGATCGGCCACAACCAGGCCAACGAGTGGATCTCCTCCCTCGACGTGGTCGGCCACGAGTTCGGCCACGCGATCGACGCCAACACCCCCGGCGGCATCGGCTCCAGTGCGGTCGCTGAGTTCACCGGTGATGTCCTGGGCGCGCTGACCGAGCGCTTCGCCAACGAGTCCGCCGCCTACGACCCGCCGGACTACCTTGTCGGCGAGGAGATCAACCTGGTCGGGCAGGGCCCGATCCGCAACATGTACAACCCCTCGGCCGCTGGTGACCCGAACTGCTACTCCAGCTCGATTCCGACCATGGAGACCCACTCCGCGGCCGGTCCCGGCAACCACTGGTTCTACCTGCTCGCCGAAGGCACCAACCCCACCAACGGCCAGCCCACCAGCACCACCTGCAACGGCTCTACCAACCTGGTCGGCATCGGCGCCCAGACCGCCGGCAAGATCTTCTACAACGCCATGCTGGCCAAGACCACCAGCATGACGTACTTCAAGTACCGCATCGCCACCCTGAACGCCGCCAAGAACCTGACCCCGGGCGTCTGCACCAACTTCAACAAGGTCAAGGCCGCCTGGAACGCCGTCAGCGTCCCGGCGCAGGTTGGTGAGCCGACCTGCTGAGCCTTCGACGCATGACCTGAGTCGCGACCGGGCGGCAAGCCAGTGATGGCTTGCCGCCCGGTTCGTCGTTGGCGCCTGACACGCCAACCACTCGTGTGCTGGTGGGCGGCGAGGGTTCGGCGCGGACTACAACTAGGCGTCGGTGAGCCAGGGCATGAAGGGCACGAGCGGCGTGACGTCGGCGTAGAGCTTTTCGGCGAGCATCTTCTCGCCGTCGAACGTGAAGACGCCGACGGAGCGGACCTTGATGACCTGACCGGTCTGATTGCCGTCGAAACCATGGGGAAAGACGGTCAGCACTTCCACGGCCGTCGCGCTCGGTGAGTGGTAGAAGGCCTCACCGATGTGCTCGTTCGGGCCCATCGAGTCGAAGAACAGCTGCAAGAACTTGCGCACCTCGTCGCGGCCGTCGATGACCTTGTCCACGCTCATGAGCTCATACCGGGGCACGCCGCTGAAGGTGGCCAGGACCGCGTCGACATCCTTGCGGCTCTCGCCTTCCAGATGCGCGGCGAGGGTCTTCTCGCGGACGGCGATGATCTCGGGACTCACCATGGCAGATGTCCTCTCAGGCGGTGGCTGGAACGCCTCGGTCGCTGCCGCGTCATCGCCCCTCGATGACGGCGGCCTCGACCTCGCGGGCCGGCGTGACCCAACACTATGGGCGCGACCGCGCCGATGGCCACTGTCTGCCCTGCCCGCAGCGACCCGAAAAGCTCACCCACACAGCCTCTCGAAGACGGTCGAACAGGGTCCTTTCCACTGTCCGACGTGACCTACGCACCCGCAAGGTCAAGGCCAGGACTGCTCCGGCCGCCACCCCCACCGCCGTGGTCCGGGCACGCGGCGGGCTGCGCCGCAGTCGCTCCAAGACGGCTTTGGCCAGCAGCGGGCGCAGCATGGCCATCCCACCGGGACGGACGTGCACGCTGCCGGTGGCCAGCCTTGCCCACCGCCAGTGCTGGCCGCTGCCGAGGGTAAGCAGGGTGCCGGACGGCCCGGTCACCTTGAGTTCTACGCCGGCGGTGTCCAGCGAGTCCGCGAACGCACCCAGCGCCTGAGGTCCGCGCAGGTTCCGGTGCTTTTCCGGCCGTTGGCCCGCAAGCGCCGCCGCCACCAGGTCGGCCGGGCTCTCAGCGTGAACGACCAGGTGGTTGTCGGCGCCGCTGAGGGTCGCGGACTGGCCGTCGAGGTCGATCCGCAGATCGCCCTCGACGTCCAGCTTCGGCAATGGCTGCGACATCAGTTGGACGCGCGCTCCCGTGTCGTGATGCGCAGCGTCCCGTTGAGCTTCCACATGGCACGGGGCGCGTCGGGACCGGTTTCCCGCGGCACCTCAACGATCATGTCGACGAATTCGTAGTTGATCGCGGCGCCGCGGCCGGTCAGGTATGCCCACATTTCCTTGCCGAGATCAGCGAAGCTGGTCGCGACGTGGTTCTGCTCGATCGTGTGCTCTGACATCTGCCTACTCCTGATGATGATGTTCGTGGTGACCGAGCCCGAACGGCTCGGCGGGCACTGCGCTAGTGACTGGGGTTTCTCCTTTCCGTGATGCGGCAAACGGTGCGGCGCGTCACCGACTGCCACCAGGCTGGTCGAGCGTGCGAACCGCCACAACGTGCTTGAAGGCGCCGGTCAGCAGGATCGACGCCTCGACGGCCGAAGGCGGCGCGATCACGGGCCGGACAGAGCGCAGCTATGCCGGCGAGGGCGGCCAGTGGTGGCGCGGGAAGGGACTGTGGACTGTGCCGAACCGGTTCGCGGTGAGAGAGAAGACGCTGATGACGGACTGAGCGCACACCATGACGACTCCAGACGTGGCCGGCCGCGACGATCGGCAGCAGCGTGCGCGTGTCCTGGTTGAGCGCCCTTTTCTTTATACGCCCGCGCTCAGCGGTCTTGTTGAAATTTGTGCAAGTATTTTTCAGGAGAGTGACGGATTTTCGGACAAGCCCTTTCGAACCTTGCGGCGCCACGACTGGTCGAGAAGGTCAGCGGCCTGTTCCAGGCTTGTGCACACAGTGCCGCTGCCGATCGAGGACTGTCGCCAGCCGGCGCCCCCGAGCACCACCGTGAGTCCGCGATGATTCTCACTCAACTCACGAATCTCCTGTTCCGACGCATTGGCCGGCTTGGTCGCCCAGATGAAGACCGCAGCCGCTCGGATGCGGGTCGCAGTGCTGGTCAGCGCCTGCGTCGGGGTGCGCGCACCGAGCGTTCGGACCGGCACGCCGCGTTCTGCGAGGGCGCCGCGGACCGCGAGCAGGGTCAGCACGTGGTCTTCCCGAGGACCGCCGGCCAGTACCACCGGCCGATCTTGTGCAGGTTCAGGGAGTTGGCTGACATAGGTGGCGAAAGCCGCGGTGATGGCCTGGGTCAGCAGATGCTCGATCTCGATGCCCGTTCCGGTGTGCTGCCAGTGCACTCCTGTGGCGACCAGCACCGGCCGCAACACCTGGTTCCAGGTCCGCGTCGTCTTGAGCTCATGCAGTGCCTGCAGGGTCATTTCCCTGGCGCCTATCTCATCCAGGCGGGAGGCTGCCCGTCCGATGCCCTGGGCAGTGCGCCCGGCGCCGGGAAGCGCGAGCACGAAACCGCCGCCGTAGCGTGAAGTCCCTGCCGTCACCGGCCAATCCGTAGCGTCATCGTGGCGCTGCTTGCCGGCGAGCACCAGAGCCGCTGCGGCCGCCGGGGTCTCGCCGGAGATCACCGCCGCGTGCATGTGGTGCAGCCGTTCCACATCCGCGCTGGTGTAGCGCCGATGGCCGCCCTCAGACCGGGCTGAAGCGACAAGGCCATAGCGTCGTCCCCACATCCGGACCGTCGATGGGGAAACCCCGAGCTGGGCTGCCACATCTCCGACTGAGAGCAACTCCACCGCGCCATGATGCACCCGAACCGGCGATTGCGGCAGCAGATCGTGGGACCCCCCAGCCTGACACCCAAGTTGTGCAAGTTTTGGTTGCGACCCCGCATTCGGCGGCCATACCTTGAGAGACAGCGGAAGCGAGACCAGAGACGCTCCCCACCCTGATCTAACCGAGAGCGCAGCGCAGCCCGTCGGACCAGTAGCTCCTCGACACGAAAGCAGGCGAGCATGATGTTCGATCCCCAGGACCCCGCGATCCCTCAGCCCTATCGCACCGTTAACCCGGTGCACGCATTCTTCATCGCGCTGTTAGGGCCGGCTGATTCACCGGCCCACCCGCTGATCGGGACCAAATACGACCCGTACTACCAGCAGTTGCGGCAGAGTGAGAGCCTTGAGCGGCGGCGCGCCCGCGCGGAGCAGCGAAGGCAGCGCGGGGTCACCGTCAACGACCAGCCGTTCGGCGCTTCGTCACCGCTAGCTGAGCCTCAGCAGAGCTTGAGAGCTGATGGCGGATGGCCGCGGACGGACTTCGTCTGATTCCTACTTGTGCAAGACACCGTGACGGACGGCGCCTGAGAGCGTCGAGGCTTTCGACGCTCTCGGGCGAGGTAGGCGGTCTCACGGCGTGAGGCGATAGACCGTTCCGTCGTAGGAGCTCGCGAGGAACGTGTTGGCTGCCGGGTCGTAGGCGAGCGTGGAGATTCCACTCGTCGTGGGCCGCAGCGTCGGGTACCAGCGGTCGTTGACAGCGTCATAGAGGGCGACCGCGCCACCGTAACTACCGGTCGCGATGATGCTGCCGTCGGCGTTGGCCGACACGCACTTGACCGAGTTCTTGTGCGGCGTGGGCACCACGCGGCTCTGCCCGTCCGGTTCCCAGATGCGCAGGGTCATGTCGCGGCTGACGCTGGCGAACCGGTCACCACCGAGGCTGACACAGCCGTTGACGATGCGGTCGTGAGCCATGCGCAAGGTGCGAACCTCGGTCATAGAGGCCAGATCCCACCAGGTCACGCTGTAGTCGGCGCACACCGCGAAGAGCAGGTTCTCGCCGGCCGCGACCCCCTTGATCGCGTTCTGCAACAAGGGCAGGTCCTGAACGTGCTCGGCGCGGTCACCCTCGACCCGAAACAGCAGGCCCTCGCCGGTGTAGGCGCCGACCACCGCGTAGCGGCCGTCGGCGCGGTCGAAGGCCGTGCCGCAGTTGAGCGGCGAGCGATGCTGGTGCAAGACCCTGCCGGTCAGCGCGTCGAAGACTCTTCCGAGCTGGCCGCCGGTCAGGACGAGGTCTTCGACGGGAGTGAGGAAGTTGCAGAGGCTGCCCATCTGGGCGACCTCCTGGCGACCGCGCTCGCTGTCGATCCAGGTGATGCCGGCGTCACCGATGGCCAGCGCCTCGCCGGCGTCGCCGTAGGCAATCGCGGCGTTCACGCCGAAGGTCGGCGCTATCGGGGCCTCGTCCCACTTGCCGGTGGCGTAGTCGAAGGTCCGGTAACGGCTGCCGAACGTTCCGAACACCAGCGTCGTGCCGGCGCCGAAGGCGCAGGAGCGCGCCCAGACGTCCTCGGGGATCGAGGTGTCGCTCACCGCGACGATCTCATCGCCGGTGACGTTCCAGAGACGGGCCGTGCGGTCATAGCTCAGGCTCACCAACAGGCCCTGGGCGCTGCCGAGCACCAAACGTTTGACGCCGGCGTCGTGTGCCATCGTGACGGTGCGAGAGCCGTCCGGACGGACCGTGACGACCTCGCCGGCGTCGTTGCCGGCGTAGATGGTGCCGTCTGCGGAGAGCACGATCGTGTCGGTCTCCACCTGGTCCATGTCGATGTCGCTGAGCAGCGTGCCGTGAGCCACGCTCCAGCGCTTGATAGTCCCGTCATCGCTGGAGGAGATCAGCTCGGCGCCGTCGGCAGACCACTCCACGGAGATGACATCAGCGGTGTGGCCGGCAAGCGAGGCCACCACGTTGCCGCGGTAGTCGAATACCCGGACGAGATGGTCGCGACTGGCCGTGGCGATCAGCTCGCGGGTCGGATGGAACACCGACATCTCGACGTCGTCCTCGTGGGCGTCCATGACCGCGTGCAGGCGCAGGTCGGGCACGGACCACAACCGCGCGCTGTAATCACTGGAGGAGGAGACCAGCCAGCGTCCGTCCGGACTGAACGCGCACTGGTTGGCGAGATGGTCGTGCAGGACGCGGGCCAGCGGCACGCCGGTCTCGGCCTCCCACAGGATTACCTGGTTGTCGTAACCGGCCGTGGCGACGTAGCGGTCGCGCCAGCACGCGACGCCGCTGATGGGACTGCGGTGGGCGATTCCGAGCTTGCCTGTCATGTCGTCTCCTCGTTTATCTCGGTCGCCGACATGACCGACGGCATGACCATGTCGTGGTGGGCGTGGGCCACCTTGGCCTCGAGGTAGGTCCGGTTGGCGCCGCTGACGTACACGCCCGTCGCCTGCCGCTCGACGACCTCGATGCCCCGTTCCTGCAACTGTCGATGCTTCTGCGGGTTGTTGGTGAGCAGACGGCACTTGCGGACACCCAGGGCCAGCAGCATGGCCGCGGCCACCCCGAAATCCCGCTCGTCCTCTGCCCGGTTGAGCGCGCGGTTCGCCTCGTAGGTGTCGAGTCCCCGGTCTTGTAGGCGATAGGCGTCCAGCTTGTTGTACAAGCCGATTCCGCGGCCCTCTTGGCGCAGGTAGAGGACGATGCCACCCTCGGCGGCCATCAACGCCAGCGCCTCTCGCAGCTGGGGCCCGCAGTCGCAGCGCGCCGAACCGAAGACGTCCCCGGTCAGGCACTCCGAGTGGATGCGCACGAGCGGAGCATCCTGACCCATCCAGTCACCGAGCAGAACCGCGACGTGTTCGCCGTCGATGTCAGGACCGAAGGACGCGATTTCAGCCTGAGCCAGAGGGGTTTGGGTCAGTTCGACCACGGGCAGATGAGCCGGCAGCGGAACCCGGGTCAGCACGTTGAGGTCGGGCTTCGATAACTGTGTCAAGTTTTTGTCCGAAGGATGAGTTAATTCCCGATGAGGTGGCACACACGCATAGCCGCCTTGGCCGCAAATAACCATAATGCCGCGTTCGGAGGGCGTCAAGTTAAAACAATTCAGCCCATACACCGCCTATTAGGTGAGCTATCTCGCTAGCGGCGAGAGCAGTCACTCAAAGCGGAGGTCGTTCCGGCTGGCGGCCCGGCCAGCAGGCGAAGTCGTGATTTCCGTTGTGCTTAAAGGATGAATGAGAAAATAGCGACAAGAGTGAGCCACAAGGCAGTCACTCGACGGTCACGGCTCATGTCCAGGACGTTTGCATCCGAAATCCATCGACATGCTTCGGCCCCCGCAGGCAGCGTCGAGCGCGCATTCGCCATCGCCTCGAGGAACGATTGGCGCCTTCGTTAGCTAGGAGAGCCCGACTCGGGCTCGGTCTCCTCGTCCGGCTGCTCGGTCGGCTCGGCGTGTCCGGGATCGGCTGCCGGCTCGTCCTGATCGGCGCCGGGCTCGTCGGACTCGGCGGAGTCCTTGGGCTGGATCGCGACAACGGGTGGGGGCGCGTTGGTGAATTGGGGCGCCGACTCAGCCCAGTGGTCATCGGCGATGGCCAGCAGCTTGATGCCGCTGATGGCCACCTGTGACAGCGGCAGGTGCGAGGCCTCGACCGGGATATGCACCGCCTCGGAGTCCAGCGCCACTTTGACGATCCGGAACCCGGCCTGGCGCAGGGCGTCCTGCAGGCCGTCGGCGGTAATGCCGTTGAGGGTCCGGTAGGCCTCGATCATGTCGCTGGCCATCTGCTGCTCGCCGCTGGAGCGGACCGTGCGCAGGATCTGCTCGTGGCTGTGCCGGAACTGCGCGAAGCCCTCGGGGTACCAGTCGACGAGGTGGGTGCCGTGCGCGGAGTGGTAGAACGGCCACAACTGGATGAACAGCACGCCGTGCGGGCGCAGGATCCGGCGGATCTCACGCAGGATCGCGACCGGGTCGGCGATGTGCTCGAAGGCCGACCAGCTGATCACGTAGTCGAACTCGTCGTCCTCGGCGGGCAGCCGGGTGGTGTCGCTGACGCAGAAGTACAGGTTGTCGGGCAGCTTCTCCAGGCCGGCGTACGTCGCGGCCCGTTCCCGCAGCTCCTCGACGTCGTGGGACAGGATGTCGAAGCCCACCAGCCGGTCGGGCTTGGCGCGCACGGCGACGCCGAGGTCGATGATGCCGTCGCCGCAGCCGATGTCGGCGACCGACTTGCCTTCCAGTGAGATGCCGTCGCCGGCGAAGAAGTCCAGAACCTGCCCGGCCGCCTGCTCGAAGTGGGCGTTCCACCAGATCTCGGCGTTGGCCGACTTCGAGTAGTGGTCGTTGGCGGCTGTCGTGGGCGGCGCCTCGATAGACGTGGTCGAGGCTGCCGTGGTGGTCGCCGTCTCGGCCGCTGCCGGCCCCGGCGTCATCGCCGCCCGCTCGTGCGCGGACGGTGGCGGGGCTGTCGCCGTCTCGGCCGCGATCTCGGCGGCTGTCGGTTCTGGTGTCGTCGCTTCGGAGGCCGGGTGTTCGGGCATCGACTCGGTCGAGGTCGTGAGCTCTGACATGAACCGCTCTCTCCTAGCTGGCCAGGCGGGTTGAGGCGGCCCGCGCAGCGCAGTTTAACGCCGCCAGCGGCCGGGCCGGACCCGCGCCGCACCTGCCCGGCCGGCGGGCGCGGCAATGCCATACTGGCCTTCGTGGCGAGCCAGGCAGTTATCTCCGACGAGCGCAGTCCCCAAGCCCCCGCCACCGACCACCGGCGGTTGCTGGACCGGTTGGCGATCGTGCTGGCCGTGGTGCAGGCGGCGCTGCTGTACCGGTTCATGAGCGTCGGCAGCTGGTTCCTGGACGACTTCCAGAACCTCGAGCTCGCCCAGATGAACCCCCTGTCCCGGGAGTACCTGCAGCTGACCGTGTTCGGGCATCCGCAGCCGGGCAACCGGCTGGTCAACTGGCTGCTGATCCGCGCCTTTCCGATGAACTACCAGGTCGCGGCCGCTCTGGTCGCGGCCGGCATCGGCCTGACCGCCTTCACGGTGTACCGCATCCTGCGCAACCTCTACCCGCCCAGTCCGCTGCACCTGGTGTTCGCCTCGATGGCCGGCGCCACCGCGATGTGGCTGCCCACCGGCGAGTGGTGGGCCGGCGGCTCGGGGGTGACGACCTGCGCGTTGACCAGCGCGCTCAGCTGCGCGTCGCTGGTGCGGTGCTACCTCACCGCCCGAGGCCCGCGCCGGGCGCTCTGGGGGCTGCTGGCCGGTTTCTGGATGCTGCTCGGCCTGATGTTCTACGAGCGGACGCTGTTCGGCTGCCTGTTCGGCGCGCTGTTCCTGCCGGCCGCGGTGTGCCGCCGGGTCAGCCCGCGGGAGCTGCTGCGGGTGCTGCGCCGTGCCTGGGTCGGCTATCTGTCGCTGATCGTGGTGGCGGCCGGTTTCCTGGCGTATTACCTGACCGGCTCGTTCGTCCGCAAGCAACCCGGCTACACCACCGCCGAGGTGGTGGAGTACCTGTGGGTGGCCTGGAGCCGCGCGCTGGTGCCGGCCCTGTTCGGCGGGCCGATCCGGACCGAGCCGCTGGGGCCGGAGTCCACGGCCGGCACCCCGCTGTGGTGGCTGGTCACCACCCAGCTGGCGGTGCTGGCGATCACCGTCTGGGGGGTGCGCCGGCTGGGCTGGCGCGCGCTGCGCGGCTGGGTGATCCTGCTGCCGATCTTCCTGGTGGCGCAGTACTCGATCGCCACCGCCCGGCTGGCCGGGCACGGTCCGCGAATCGGAAACGAGTTCCGCTACATCTCTGACGTGGCGGTGCTGGCGGTGCTGGCGCTGGCGGTGGTGCTGATGCGTCCGGGCCCTGACCCCGATCAGCCCAACGTCGCCGCCGACGCCGAGCCCTCGCACGCGGTGACCGGCTGGCTCGGCGGCGCCTGGCGGGGCCTCAACCGCCGGCACCTGCTGATCACCGGGGTCTTCCTGCTGGTCACCTGGACGGTGTTTCTCACCTCGGCCGTGCCGATCTCGCGCCGCTGGTCCACCGCGCCGGGGCGCACCTACGTGCCCAACCTGCAGCAGGGCATCGAGGCCGCCGACGCCCGGGGGCCGTGGAGCCTCTACACCACGATGGTTCCCCACACGCTGTCACTGACGACCTATGGCCGCTACAGCACCTCGCCGTTCCTGGCCCGGTTGGTCAGCGGGCACGAGGTCAGCGTCGATGACCTGCGGCGGCCGATGTACGTGGTGGACCGGGCCGGGCATCTGGTGCCGGCCACGTTCCAGACCCGCAGCACGGTAGCGCTGGCCTGCAGCACCCGCAGCAAGCAACAGGTGTTCGCGCCGCTGAAGCCGGCGCTGGGCAAGGAGAACTGGACGATCAGGTTCCGCTACAAGGTGGCCGAACCGTCGATGCTGCGGTTCGCGGTGCACGACGGCACCCGCTACATCGAGGCGACCGGGTCCTTCCGCGGCTTTCCGGTGAGGGGCTCGGGGGAGCTGACCTTCATGCTGCGCGGCACCGCGATCAAGGTCCTGCGGTTGGATGCCCAGAATCCTGGGATCTGCCTGACCGACGTCCGGATCGGCCGCCCGGTGCCTGCCAGTTGACGCCGAACCGCCGATCGGATTCAGCAGACGGGAACGTGTAGCCTCGGGCCGGCCGGTACTGCGACAGGCACCGTTCGACAGTCAGCTTCCCACGCGCAGGGGAGCGTCTGGATACGCTAGTGGCATGACCGCAGCGCGTCTGACCGAAATACAACTGCATGCCTTCAAGTCGTACAAAGGCGAAAGGCTTCCCCTTGACGCTGTCACGGTTCTCACTGGCCGAAACAGTTCAGGTAAGTCAAATGCGTTAGATGCTATAGAGGTGTTGTCGCGGCTAGCCGGGGGCGAGGACCTCGCTGATGCATTAGATGGCAGAAGGCGAACGGGTGGACCGGTTCGAGGTGGGTCCGCAGGATGCGCCCCCCATGGGATGAACCGATTTCGCCTCGGGTGCTTGGTGGCCCAGGGGCAGGATGTGTATCGATTCAGCGTAACAGTACAAGTCCGACCAGAACTTCGGATCCTCCAAGAGTCGCTATGGGGTCCCGGGCCCGCGCTTGAGTCTGGATATATCGAGGATCGCCCACTGTTATGGTCCCGGCCCGTGAAGAAGGATTCGACGGGCTTGGTGGCCGAGGTGTTCAATGGTAAGCGCGGAAACAATCCAACTATGCAATTCCGAGATAGTCGACTGTTGGTAACACAATTACCCCTCCGATTTGTGGCTACCAGCCTAGCTGATGAAGCTGTGCTCAAAGGCGCTCAAGCCGTCATTGGGGCACTACGGGCAGTGTTCCACTTCGACCCGGTGCCTCATTTCATGCGCGATTACGTACCTGCTCGAAATGCAGAATTAACACGCAACGGAGACAATATATCCGCAGCAATAGCAAGGCTTCGTAGAGAAGACCCGGATACTTTTACGGAGCTAGAAGAATTGGTGCGGAATGTGGCAGATGATGGTATCAAGAGCGTCACTGTAACTTCATCAGACTTGGGTGATGTGATGCTGGCTCTTCGAGAAGGTACAAAGCGGGGAGACCTTACGCCAGCTCGGGAGATGAGCGACGGGTTATTGCGGTTCATGGCGATTGCTACAGCACTCTTAACATCCAACAAGGGTTTGGATATCGACTCGGGGTTAGTGCTAAATAAGTTACCAGTCACAGTGTTGATGGTTATCGAGGAATTAGAAAATGGCTTACACCCGTCTCAAGCCGGACGTGTGTTGGAGCTCATCCAGCAGACAAGTCAGGAATCGGGTACTAGCATGCTGGTGACGACTCATAGCCCGGCTCTATTGAATGCTATGACTGGCCAGTTGAACCGGAGCATTTTCGTGTGCTTCCGAGATCCAAAGTCTCGGGCAAGTAAAATCTCTCGGATAACTGATCTGCCGGGTTATGCCGGGACGATAGCATCCGGTCGAATCGGTGACCTCGTATCCCTGGGGCGTTTGACGGAACCTCAATCGCGAACTCCTGATGATGATGCCTTCGATCGACTGTTAGGAATTAGTTGAGGTGACGGTAAGTTTTATCGACACCTCGATACTTTGCAATCTTTTACCGGTGCCTGGTCGAGACCAAGGACGAGCAGAGGTGGTCGCAGAATTTGCCAATCGGCGCGCACGTGGTGAGACTTTCATCTTACCGGTGACAGCGATAATTGAAACAGGAAATTTTATCGCGCAAGTGCCCGACGGGAGAATGCGACGAGCGACCGCCCAAGTGTTTGCTGATCTGATCAGCTTAGTGGCCGAAGGCAAAGCTCCATGGACGATGCATCAATTCCTCTGGGAAGGCGATTATTTGCGCAGATTGGTCGCAGGATCGGGCACAGCCATGACGCTAGTCGAGCACGCAGTGAACGGTTTGGGTGGGGGAGACCTCTGCATCCTTGCTGAACGTGATCTGTACCGAGCTCGTTCAGGAATCACCGCAGTGACTATCTGGACAATTGATACCGTTTTGGCGGCACATAATTAAACGACGCATGCCCAGCCAAGCACAAGTGAGGTTCTCGCTAGCAGTCACCACCCACTTCAACTGACGGCCCAGTAGTTGGTGGCGCCGTGGGTCGATTCGACCCACTCCTGACCGCACAGGATCGACACGGCCCGGCCGGTGTTCGGGTCCTCGGTGCGCACCACGGTGGTGCACCGGCGGATGAACAGCTGGTCGGCCGGCCACTCGGTCAGCTGGCCGTTGAGTTCGAGCTTGCGGGTGTCACGCCGCACGCGGTAGGCGGCCAGGGGCAGGGCGTGGCCCATCGGGTGCATGCCCGGACGTGGCTGCCAGTGGCCGGCCGGGCAGTACCGGACCGCGCCGTAAGCGGGAAGAGCTGAGTTATGCATCAGGGACCTCGTAGGAGCTGCAAGCGATGGTGGTCGAACATGTGTTCGATAATAGGTGGCGGGGCGGCGGCTTTGGAAGAGCCATCTGCCCTGAGTGACTCGGCGGATCAACTGGCGGCGCACCGAGGGTGGGATGCGCGCGGTATCGATGCGCCGCCAGCCGCCGTCTTCACCCGGCCAGCCGCTTCATGACCGGACACGGGCGAAGCGGCTTCGGCTGGCGCAGGTGATGCATCCAGGGTCTGGGCCGGCGACCTGGCGCGGGGCCACCTGGGTGCCTGGCCGGGTCGGGTCCCCGATCAGGTCCACGTCCAGCCACCGCGCCGGCACCCGCGCGCCCGACAGCCAAGCGGCCAGCTCCGACAGCGCGGCGTTGACCGTCAGGCCGTTGAGGAACACCACCGACGGGCTCTTGCTGCCGGTGCCGTACCCGTGCTGGCGGTCCAGGCCCTGCTGGTGGGCCGGCTTGGCCCAGCGGGCGATCTCGGCCGCGTCCAGCTCGCCGAGGCAGCTCAGGCACGGACCGTCGGGCGTGGTGAAGATGACCCGGCCCCCCAGCGCGAACGGCTCGACCGTGTCATCGACCCCGGTCGCGATGTCGATGTAGGGCGTCCGGGTGCGGGCGGCGATCACGTTGAGCCGGTTGCGCGGGCCGTCGTCGTCCACGCAGCCGATGATCAGATCGACGTCGTCGAGTTCGGGATGCTCCCCGGCGACGGTGACCCCGCCGGCGACCGACACCTCGATCAGCGGGTTGATGGCGCGCATCCGCGTGCGGGTCGCCTGGGTCTTGCGGTGGCCGATGTCGGCGTAGCCGGCGGTGACCATCCGGTTGAGATTGCTGATCTCCACCAGGTCGTCGTCCATGACCAGGACGTGGCGAAAGCCCAGGTAGGCCAGCGACTGGGCCACGTGCGAGCCGGTGCCGCCGGCGCCCACCACAGCCACCCGCAGGGCGCTGATCGCGGCCTGGGCCCGGGTGCCGAGCAGCGGCAGCTGCCGGGCCAGCCGCTCCTCGGCGGCGGGCGCGGCGTTGAGCACGCGCAACTGGTCGCCGAGGACGGTCACCGTGCTGAACTGGCCGCGTTCGACGCCGCCGTCCAGGCCCAGGCGCCACCACTCGGCGTGGACCGCGCCGTCGGCCCAGACCGCCGCCGCGTAGGGCACGCCGTCGAGCAGGTCCAGGCAGTAGCTGACCGTCGGGGCGAGGGTGTCCTCATCGGTGTGGGAGAAGCCCGGCGGCCCGTGCCGGTGGTTGTGGAACTCCACGATGCCGCAACCGGTGGCCAGGGCATGGTTGTGGACCCGGTCCACGGCAGGGTCGGACAGGTACCAGCCGTCGATGCCGCGGGTGGTGTCGGCGTCGGAGATCAGCGTGATCCCGACGACCTCGAGCACCGGGCCGGCGCCGGAGTCGCTGAGCATGCGGGTGTAGGCGAAGGCGAATCGCTCACCGTTGGCCGCGGCCAGGTGCTGCTCGAGGCGGTCCCACTGGTGCGGGTCGGTGAACTTCAGTGTGCTCACGTGTCAGCTCGCTTCATCGAATCGGGTGAGCGCCCCGGTGAGGTACTCGGTCAAATTGCTGCCCGCCGCCGGGTCGGCCTTGGGCCGCCAGTCGGCGGGATTGACGTGGTAGGACAGCTGCAGCCACGGCCTGCCCGCGTGGGTCTGGACGCCCTGGCTGTTGCCCGGCACGCCGCCGTCGACCAGTGTCAGGTCCGGCCGCGCGCAGATGTTCTCCGGCTGACCGGCGGGGTAGTTGGCCGGGACGGCGAACAGCACCTCGGTGCGCTGATGGGACCAGCCGGGCGGCAGCGAGTAGTCGGCGACGGTGACGACGAGGGCTTCGACGTCGAGCGAGGCGGTGGGAAACGCCTGGCGCAGGTATGGGCTCTCCAGCGCCAGGCGCCGCCGCAGGTCGGCCGGAATCGACATGACCTCAGCCCCGCTTGAACCGGGGGCGGCGCTTGAAGTGGGCCCCGGCGGAGAGGTTGACCGTCTCGGCCGCGGTGATGGTGACCCGGGACCCGTCGCTCAGGATGTGGATCAGCCCCTGCTGCGGGTCAAGGCCGGCCGCGAACATGATCTGGGCGCCGGTGATCACGGGCTGGTCGTACTCGTAAATGGTTCCGTCGACGTCGTAGACGTACACGGCGTGCAGGCGATGCGGGTTGCCGTTAGGCCGTCCCAGGTCCGTCACGTCGGCGTCGGAAATCGAACGGGTCATGGTCGTCCTCCTCGTGGTGGCCCCGATCAGGGGCTCTCACTGGAAGGTCGAGCGGACACGCCGTTCTGCAACCGGCGTGTCTAAAAGATTTTTCAGCGCGTCGTGGTATGGGCGTACGTCAGCGACACGACGTCGGGCGCGGTCGCCTGCAGCCGACGGGCCAGGCCCTCTTCGTAGGTGGTGACCAGGATCTGGCCGATCGCGCCGGTCTGCGCGGCGCGCACCAGGGTCTGGGCGACCGCAGCCCGCCGGGCCGGGTCCAGGTGCTCAAGGGGCTCGTCGAACCAGATCGTCGTGGCGCGGGTCGCCGACGCGGCCAGTAGCAGGCGGGTCACCAGCAGGGCGGTGGCGCGTTCGGCGCCGCTGAGGTCCTCCAGCAGCAGGTCGACGCCGCCGTCGCTGAACGTCAACTGCCCGTGGGTGCCGAATCGCAGTCCCTCGGCGCCGAACAGCAGCTTCCACCGGTGGCTGATCTCGGTCGCCAGCGGGTTGATGCGCTCGGTCAGGTAGCGGTCGGCCAGCGCCGTCATGCTGTTCTGGCTCACTTGAAGAACCAGGTCCTCACGCGAGGCCGCGGCGAGCGAGGCCTGATCGGCGGCAGCGGCGTCCAGGTCGGTGAGCCGCTGCCGGGCGGCCAGCAGCCGGGCGGTGATCGCGCCGTGCCGCTCGGCGAGCTCGCCGCCCCGGCGCCGGGCCTCGGCCAGTTCGACGGCGGCCGGAGGGCCGGGATCGGGCTCCTCGGGCTCCGCGGGCGGGCGCAGCTTGCTGAGGGCGGCGGTGAACCGGGAGATCGCGGTGAGGCGGGTGCGCAGTCGCCGGGCTTCCTCCCGGTGGCGCTGGATGTCGGCGTCCATGTCGCCGCCGACCCGGCCGTGGACGTCGAGGGCGGCCTCGCGCTCATGCTCGCTCAGCGGGCGCAGGCAGGTGGGGCACTGGCCCGAGGCGCCTGCCAGCAGCTGAGCGGCTGACGCCGACTGCGCGACCCGGACCTCTGCCGCCGAGGTCGCGGCAGCGTTGTCGGCCAGCGCGGCGGCCACCTCGTGCTGGCTCTCGTCGATGGCTGTCAGCAGGTCGCGCTCGCCCACCTCGATGGCGTCGGCCATCTGCTCGGCCAGCGCGGTGGCTTTGGCGTTGTAGGCGGCGGCGTCAACCCGGTACTGCTCCCAGCGGGCGGCCAGCCGCGCGGGGAGTTCGAGGGCGGCGATCTGCTCAGCCAGGCGTTGCCGCTGCGCCGACGTCGCCTCCAGTTCGGCTTCGAGGTCTGCCACGGCCTGCGTCGCGGCCGCGAAGGCCTCGTCGGTCGCCTCGACGTCAGCGCGCAACGACTTGATCTGAGCCGCCAGCGCCTGGCGGCGCTCGGCCAGCTGGTCGGCCGCGTTCAGCAGCGTCTGCACCCCGAACACCTGGGCCAGATGGTCACGCACCGGAAAGCCGGTGGCCCGGCCGGCCGAGGGCGGGCCGAACACGATCGCGTCGATCAGGCCGCGGTCAGCCGACCACGCCTTGGCCAGCATCCTCAGATAGCCGCGCTCGTCGACCGGGTGTCCGTCGACGGTCGCCGAGAACGCGGTGGCGCCATTGCGGCGAAGCGTCCTGCTGACCTGGACGTCGGGATGGCCGGGCAGGGCAAGGCCGAGCTGGACCGAGGCCGACTCGTGCCCGCTGCGGATCGCCCGGACCGCCGCGCGGCCGTCGGGGATGCCCAGCAGGCACCAGCGGACGGCCTCGACCAGGGAGGACTTGCCGACGCCGTTGGGCGCGACGAAGAACGTCACCGGGTGGGTCAGCCGCAGGTCCAGGTCCTCATAGGCCCGCCAGTGCCGCACGCCGATCTGGCCGATCACGACGCCACTGCCTCGGCCAGCGCCGACAGCCGGCTGATCAGGGCGGAACCGCTGAGGCGGCCCGCCTGCACGTCGGCCACCACATCGCCGATGCTCGAGGGGTCCACGGCCCGCAACGCGGCGACGGCCTCTCGCTTGTGCTGCAGCCGGGGCCTGGATCGCCGCGCGTGGGCAAGCGTCGCGGCGGCGACCGCGACGGCGTCTGCCCGCACGTCGCCGAGGTCGATCAGGTCGGTGAACGCCGCGACGCGCTCCCACCGGGGCAGGCGGGCCTCGAAGTGGCGCCCGAGGGTGACCTCAAGCAGGTCGGCGGCGGTGTGGACCCCCGGTTCCAGCCACCCCCGGACCGGGTCGACAGAGGCGTTGGCATCCGCCGCGGTCAGCAGGACGGCTTCTCCGGCGTCGGGGGTGCTCAGGCAGACCGCCGAGATGTCGGGATGTCGCCGCAGGAACGCCGCGATATCGGCCGCGTCGCCGGTCAGCGCCCGCGGCGGCGCGGTGAACACCGCGACGCTGTCACCCAGGGCGCTGCACTGGGCCACCGCCGACAACCCCGCCGACTGCCACTCTCGCCAGGCGGGGGCGAAGTCCACCACGACCTGCCGGTCAAAGCGCAGCTCCAGGTGACGCAGCGCCGACCGGACCGGATCGCCGGCCGGATCGTCGCTGGCAACCGCATCGGCGACCGCATCGGCGACCGCATCGCCGGCCCCGATCGGGTCGGGCCGGGCGCCGGTGACGGGCGCGGGTGTCAGGTAGTCGGCCTCCGGACGCGCCAGGCCCAGCCGGATCGCCACCGGGTCGTTCTCCAGCGGCGGCAGCGCCGGCGCCCGGTCGGCCAGCGCGGCCACGATCGCGAACTGCTCGCGGACCCGGCGTCGCCGGTCGGAGGACAGGCCCGACAGGTCGGGCTCGGGGCCGCGTCCGCGCAGGAACAGCAGGTAGCTGTCGACCAGGTCGCTGGACACGTCGTCGAAATCAGCTGCGTCGGCTTCCACGGCTGGCCTCCTTTCCGGCTGACAGGGTGCGCAGGCGTTTGACGCATCGCCGCAGCGAGTCCAATGCCCGCGAACGCTGCCGGCTCACCGCTTGATGCGACGTGCCCGCCTTCAGCGCCCAGTCAGACAGCGTCATCGCGCCCATGACCGTCGCCTGGACCACCGCACGCTGATCGCTGGTGAGTGACTTCATGCACTCGGCCGCCCGCTGGTGCAACGCCTCTTCCTCGGCGGCGGCCAGGATCTCCTGCCGGTCAGGCGCGGTGCCCGCGACGTCAAGGGCGTCAAGACGGGAGATGCGCTGGCGCTCCCGCAGAATCCTGCGGCCCTCGTCGATGCCACGCCGGTAGGCGATCGTCTTCGCCAGGCCGACCGGCGACGTCATCGCCGCGGGATCTCCGCGCAGCAGCTCGGTGAAGGCCCGGTAGACGACATCTTGGACGCGGTGCTCGTCGGGCGGCTTGGCGATGACCCGCTGGATGCCGCGGCGAGCGGTCTGATGCATGCCTTCGCGCAACGAGTCATACAGGCCGCGGACGTCGCCGTAGCCTGTCTGCCACCGCTCCACGAGCTCGGTGAGCTCGCTCGCATCGTCATCCATCACAAGTAGGTCGTCCGAAGCTGGCGGTTTGCAACCTGCTCCGCAAGGTTTTCTACGGGGCGGTCGTCATCGACGTCGCACACTAGGGGACCGGCAGGGTCGGCAGGGTGTAGAAGCCGTCGGAAAAGCCCAGCACCAGCTTGGCGTCGCTGTTGGACGACGGGGTGACGGCGGTGAAGCCGGTGTTGTTGGGAAAGCCTCGGTTGGCGGTCGAGACGTCGGTGCGCACGACCTCGACCGCCCCGCCGCCGATGATCTTCCCGGCGCTGTCGGTCAGCACCACGCACTGCAGCTGGTGCCCGACCCAATGAATCCAGCCGGTGAACTCGCGGGTGCTGCCCACCAGCCGGTCCTGGTCCAGCGAGGCGGACTTTCCGAACAGCCGCGCGGGCAGCGAGCGGGCCTTGGACAGCTCGATCGAGCCCTCAGGCTTGAGCCCGCAGCCCAGCGTGTAGTCGCTGGTGAACGGGTAGGTGCCCAGTCCCTTGAGCCGTGAGATCACCGCGGGCGGGTCCTGCAACCGGCCCTGGAACGGGTCGGCGGCGTTGAATCGCACCCCGGCGGCCATCGCGTTCTGCACCGGCGTCTCGCTGACCGTCGTCTGGTACAGCTGCGGGCTGCCCGCCCAGAACACCGCGACCGCGGCCGCGATGACCGCGATGCCGACCGTCAGCTCGCGGGAGGTGCGCAACGTCCGCAGCCCCACCACCGCCACCGCGATCCAGAACAGCCCGGACAGCGACACGTAGCGGGCCTGCGCCCCGTCGCCGAGGAACGCCTCGCTGCGGCTGAGCGAGATCAGGCCGGAGGAGAGCAGCGCGTAGGCGGCGACGCCCCACCAGGGGATCAGGTCGGCGTGCTCGGCCCGCTGGTTCCAGAACGTCACGAAGCCCACCGCGAGCACCACCAGCCCGAAGGCGCCGGCAACCAGGCCCAACGTCGAGCCGCTGGGGTCCCACAGCGTCGAGACGTTGGTCAGGAAGGTCTGGGCCAGCAGCCCCGGGTCCTTGCTGACGCCCTTGCCGGTGGTGCCGCCGTTGGAGGTCAGCTTGTAGACCACGCAGCCGCCGAAGAACAACCCGAGCGGCAGGGCCCAGCGCCACCAGCGGTCACGCTGCAGCAGGGCCACCACGACGACGGCCAGCGGCGCGGCGAACCCGGTGCCGTAACTGAGCAGCGACAGCGCCGCGGCGGCCACCGCCAGGCCGGTCTGCCGGTTGCGGGCGAACAGCACGCCCAGCAGCCCGAACACGTTGGCGGTGATCCAGGCCGTCCCGCTCATGCCCTTGAGGTAGTTCCAGGCGCCCGTGGGGCAGAACAGCACCGCGCTGGCGGCCAGCATCAGCATCGTCCGCGCCAGCGGAGACCACCGGCTGGGCAGCAGGAACCACAGCACCGCCAGCGAGGCCAGCGCCATGGCGATCGCGAAGTAGCCGAGCTCGTGGTTGGTGCCGTTCAGCAGCTTGGCGTCGAGGTAGTAGACGACCTGCGGCACGAAGAACGGGTGCTCGTTCTGGTAGCTGAACAGGCCCCGAAAGTGCAGGCTGCCGTCGGGGTTGGTGATGCGCACCAGCGTCGGCCAGTAGTCCTGGTACTGCATCTGGGTCGACTTGGCGACCCGCCGGGCCATCAGCAACGCCGGCAGCAACGTCAGCAGCGCGGCCCACCAGCCCGGATTCAGCGTCCGGGCCCGCTCGCCCAGCCGGCCGAACCGGCCAGGCCGATCAGCGACCGGACCCACCGCGCTCGCCCCGGACCCGGCCGCGCCGGTGCGCTCGGGGCCGGTCTCGCGCTCGGAGGGGCTGTCGGTGATCGTGGTGTCCACAGTCGAAAGGCTCAGTTCGCCCGGGGCCGGGCCAGCGCGGGATCGGTCGGGGCGAGCGGGTTCAGCACGGTGGTCTCGGTCGCGCTCGCCGGCGTCGGCATCGAGGTGGCGCCACCGGCTATCGGGACAGTGGTGGCCGCGGGGACGCCGGCGCCGTCAGGGGTGCCCAACACCGCGGTCTCGACGTCGCTGCCGACCGCCGGCACCGTCGGCGCCGCTGGCACGCCGGGGATAGCACCGGTTCTGCTGCGCAAAGGCGTCGAGGTGTCGAAGTTGCGATCTGTCCGATGGATGATCAGCTCGGCCAGCAGTCCCATGCCGATCAACTGGACGGCCAGCATCTCGAGCAGGATGCCCAACTGCAGCAGCGGCCGGGTGCCGATGACGTTGTCGGTGAACAGCCAGACGGCGAACAGGTAGGTCAGGATCAGCGATCCGATCACGCCGAAGATCAGGCCCAGCCCGCCCAGCAGGTGCGAGGGACGCCGGCCGTAACGGGTGATGGAGACCACGGTGAGCAGGTCCAGCGCGCCGCGGGCGTAGCGCTCCAGGCCGTACTTGGACACCCCGTGCAGCCGCGGCCGGTGGTTCACCGGGATCTCGGTGACCCGGAAGCCGTTGGCGTGCGCCAGCGCCGGGACGTAGCGGTGCAACTCGCCGTACAGCGGCACCACGTCGTAGATCTCTTTGCGGGCCACCCGCAGGCCGCTGTTGTGGTCGTTGAGCTTCAGGCCGGTGACCACGCCGGTGGCGCGGTTGAACAGCTTGGACGGCAGCCGCTTGCCCAGCGGGTCCTTGCGGTCGCGCTTGTAGCCGGTGACCAGGTCGTAGCCGCTCTCCAGGGTGGCCAGCATCCGGGGCAGCTCGTTCGGGTCGTCCTGCATGTCGGCGTCCATCGTGATGATGATCGCGCCGCGCGCCTCGGCGAAACCGGCCGCCAGCGCGGCTGCCTTGCCGAAGTTGCTGCGGAACCGCAGGGCCCGCACCCGCGGGTCGACGGCCGCGACGGCCTCGATCGAGTCCCAGGTGCCGTCAGTGCTGCCGTCGTCGACGAAGACGATCTCGTAGCTGAACTCCGGCCGCTGCTGCATCGCGGTCACGATCTCGCCGACCAGCGGAGCGATCGTCTTGACCTCGTCCTTGGCTGGTATGACAAGGGAGATGTCCACGTCGGACAGGCGTGCGTTGGTCACCAAGTACTCCGTTCGGCGCTGAAGGAACCCCGTAGATCGTACCGCCGGAGCTGGGCCCGGCTGGTCAGCGCGCGCGCCCGGCAGGGCGCCGAAGCTGGGCGGGCGAGTGTCACCGCGCCGTCAGGAGCGAGGTCTGGTCGGGGTAGGGAAGGGTCGGCGTCAGGCCGGTCAGCCGGCGCTCGACCATGCCGGAGCGCTGGATCGCCTCGCGGTAGCGGCGCCGGCGGGTGTTGTCGAAGACGATGACGCCACCGGGCTCGAGCCGGCGCTGGGCCCGTTCCAGGCAGGCTTCGCGGGCGCGGCCGTCGATCACGATGAGCGAGAACTCACCCGGCACGTCGTCGATGGCCGCCACGTAGTCGGTGAAGTCCAGGCCGGCCGCGCCCTCTTTGCGCGAACCGATCACCGGGGCGTCCGAGGGGCTAGGCTCGACGATCCGGAAGTCGACGTTGGCCAGCGGCGCCAGCGAATCCCGCAGGTGCTCGCCGAACTCGCGGTGATGCTCGACCGAGTGCACCTGTTCGGCCCGCTTGGCCAGCCACAGGGTGCTGGCCCCCGAGCCGTACTCGAACACCCGGACCGGCTTGGGATGGGCCGCCAGCCCGGACAGGTAAGCCTCGACCACGTCGATGGCCCGGTAGGTCCACCACGGCACGTCCAGCTCGGCGATCGCCAGCGAGTCATAGGCCCGGGTCAGGCTGTACATCCAGTGCTTGGCGCGCTGGTCGCGCGGGGGCGGCTGCTCGCTGAGCAGTCCGGCCCTGGTCAGCGCCGAGCCGGCGCCCCGCGCCCCGGCCGCGTAGAGCCCCTTGGCGCGCAACAACGCGTTCGACTTGTCAGTCACTGCATGCTCCCGTTCGTCAATGCGCTGTCAGTTGGTCAATGCGTTGTCAGTTGGTCAATGCGCTGTCAGTCGGCGTGCCGTCGCCGGCGCCCGCGCGTGCGCTCACAGCCACCCCGGCCCGGCGCGCAGCCCACAGCCCGAGCAGCCCGCCGCCGGCGTCGACGGCGATGAACAGCAGCCGGGCGATGGCTGCCACCGCGACCGCGGGCCCGTTGTCCAGGCCGCTGATCGCCAGGAACACCAGCTCGCGCAGCCCCGCCCCGGCCGGCACCGGAATGGCCAGAAAGCCGATGATCCAGGCCGCCACCGCGGCGAACGCTACCCGAGCCGGCTGCTGGGAGTAGCCCAGCGCCTCGGCGACCCACACCGACACCGCGCCCACCAGCAGCCAGGTCACGATCGACCAGCAGGTCAGGCCCAGCATCACCCGCCACGGTCGCGGCTCGATGCTCACCCGGCCGCGGGTCAGCTTCGCGCCCACCGCCAGCAGCCGCCCCAGCACCGCCGGATGCAGCGCGCCGACCCCGAGCGGGATGAGCGCCAGCATCAGCCAGCCCCAGCTCAGACCGTCGCCGTCGGCTGCCACGAACGGCGCGAGCACCCCGCACACCACGGCGGCGGCCACGCACATCGCGGCGTAGGAGATCAGCGTAGTCACGTAGCCGGTCGAGCGCGCGACGCCGGCCCGCGAGGCCAGCTCACCGCGGCCCAGCACCGGCCAGACGCCGCCGGGGACGTACTTGCCCAGCTCGCCGCCGAAGTACCAGGACACCGCGTCCCGGCGGCGGGTGGCGGCGCCGAACACCTGCAGGCAGCGCCACCACAGCAGTCCCAGGCCGGTCATCGCCGCCGCGGCCGCCAGCAGGGCCAACAGCAGCCAGCCCGGCCGGGCGTCGCCGAGGGCGTCGGAGATGCCGCTCCACTCCCGGGCCAGGGTCAGCACGCACAGCCCGACCGCCAGAGCCGCGATCACCAGGCCGCCGGCCTTGAGCAGCACGCTCAGCCGAGATCGGGCCGGACGGTCCGCCGCTGGCGAGGCCGTTGGCGCGTCGCTGTCGGATACCGGCACGGACATCGAGCTTAGTGCCTGGCAGGACGCCCGACGGCCAGCCACGGGCGGCGCGGCGCAGCCGGGGGCGAGGTGGGTCATATCGATCCGGCAGGCCGCCGCGGTCCCGCTCGGCGCGGCCGGGCCTGAAGGCGTGGTTCGCTACGATCGGTCTTTCCCCGGTCCCTATCCCGGTCTGGAGTCCTGCCGTGCTGCGTGTGCTTGTCGACGCCACGGCCATCCCCGCCGAACTGCGCGGGGTCGGGCGTTACCTCGACAATGTGCTGCCCGCACTGGCGGCGGCCGGTGTAGAGGTGACAGCCGTGGCCCAGGCTCGCGACCGGGAACACTTTGAGGACTTGGGCGTCGGCTGCGTGCCGGACGTGGCGGTGCCGGCCGGCCGGGCCGCCCGGCTGGCCTGGGAGCAGGTCGGGTTGCCCGCGGTGGCCGCCCGGGTCGCGCCCGACATCCTGCACTCACCGCACTACACCCATCCACTGCGCTGGCGGGGCCCGCTGGCGGTGACCGTGCACGACGGCACTTTCTTCTCCGACCCGCAGTGGCACACCCGGTCCAAGGGCCCGTTCTTCCGTGCCGCGACCCGGCTGGCGGTGCGCCGGGCCGACGTCTGCATCGTGCCGGCCCAGGCCACCGCCGACGAGCTGCACCGCCGGCTGGGCCTTGAGCCCGACCGGGTGCAGGTCGCCCACCTGGGCGTGGACACGGCGCTGTTCACGCCGCCGGACGCCGAGGCCAAGGCCCGGGCCCGAGCCGCCGCCGGCCTGGAGCCGGACGAGGAGTTCGTCGCCTTCCTCGGCACCCTGGAACCCCGCAAGAACGTCCCGGCGTTGATCCGGGGCTGGGTGTCGGCCTGCGCCCGGATCGACGGGCGGCCACCGGCCCTGGTGCTGGCCGGCGGGGCCGGTTGGGACAGCGAGGTCGACGCCGCAGCGGCGGCGGCGCCGGCGCACCTTCGGCTGCTGCGTCCGGGCTACCTGCCGCTGGCCGAGCTGCCCGGCCTGCTCGGCGCGGCCGCCGTGGTGGCCTATCCGAGTCTCGGCGAGGGCTTCGGCCTGCCGGTGCTGGAGGCGATGGCCTGCGGCGCGGCGGTGCTGACCACCCGGCGGCTGGCGCTGCCCGAGGTGGGCGGCGAGGCGGTGGCCTACACCGAGCCCGACGACGCCTCCATCGCCGACGCTCTCGGATGGCTGCTGGCCGACCCGGGACTGCGCGAGCAGCTGGGGCAGGCCGGCCTGGCCCGGGCGGCGGGGTTCAGCTGGGCCGCCTGCGCCCAGGCCCACCTGCGGGCTTATGAGGACGCGTTGCGGCGTTGCGGGCTGGAAGGCAGGCGTTGACCGGCACCGCGTTCGACAACGAGCGCTCGACCGGCGACGAGCGCTCGACCGACGACGAGCGTTCGACCGGCGACGAGCGTTCGACCGGCGACGAGCGGACGGACGCCGAGCCGGCCGGCGCCGGGTCGGGGGAGGCCGCCGCCAAGGACACCGTCGCGGTCGTCGCGGTCACCTTCTCGCCGGGCAGCTCGCTCACCGGCTTTCTGGACAGCCTGGAGCAGGCCACCGACCGCGAGGTCGAGGTGCTGCTGGCCGACAACGGCTCCAGCGACGGGGCGCCCGAGGCAGCCGCGCGGCGCGCCGGGGTCAGGCTGATCAGCACCGGCGGCAACGTCGGTTACGGCCGGGCCGCCAACGCCGGCGTCGCGGCGACCAGCGCCGACTGGGTGGTGGTGGCCAACCCGGACGTGGTGTGGGAGCCGGGCTCGCTCGACGAGCTGCTGGCCGCGACCGAGCGCTGGCCCCGAGCCGGCTCGCTCGGCCCGCTGATCCGCCAGCCCGACGGCCAGGTCTACCCCTCGGCCCGGGCGCTGCCCACCCTCGGACGGGGCATCGGGCACGCCGTGTGCGGCTGGTGGTGGCCGAGCAATCCCTGGAGCGCCGCCTACCGTCGGGAGAACTCAGAACCGACCGAGCGGACCGCCGACTGGTTGTCAGGGTCATGCTTGCTGCTGCGCAGGCAGGCCTTCGAGTCCGTCGGTGGCTTTGACCCGGCGTACTTCATGTACTTCGAGGACGTGGACCTGGGGGAGCGGCTGGCCGCCACCGGTTGGCTGAACGTCTACGTCCCCGCGGCGGCGGTGACCCACACCGGATCGCACGCCACCTCGCGGCACGCCTCGGCGATGACCTCGGCCCACCATCACAGCGCCTGGCTGTATTTCAGCCGGCACTACCCGGGACTGCGCTGGCTGCCGTTGCGGCTGGTGGTACGCCTCGGGCTGGCGGTTCGGGAACAATTGTCACTACGCATCGGCGGCGTCAGCGCCGGCGCCCGACCGCACGGCAAGCAGCGCCGCCTACCAGAGGACTCCAACCGCATGGACAACGCTGATAAGGGGAAAGCCGGATGACTGCATCGGTCGAGGCGATAGTGCTGGTGGGCGGCAAGGGCACCCGGCTGCGGCCGTTGACGTTGTCGGCGCCCAAGCCGATGCTGCCGACGGCCGGCGTGCCCTTCCTGACCCACCTGCTGTCGCGGATCAAGGCCGCCGGAATCTCCCACGTCATCCTGGGAACCAGCTACCAGGCCGAGGTGTTCTCCGAGCACTTCGGCGACGGCGCGGCGCTGGGCCTGGAGTTGGAGTACGTGGTGGAGACCGAGCCGCTGGGCACCGGCGGCGCGATCGGCAACGTCGCGCACCTGCTGCGCGGGGACACCGCGATGATCTTCAACGGTGACATCCTGACCGGCTGCGACCTGACCGGCCTGCTCGACCAGCACCGCCGCACGTCCGCCGACGTCACCCTGCACCTGACCACCGTGCCGGACCCGCGTGCCTTCGGCTGCGTGCCGACCGACGCCGACGGCCGGGTGACCGCCTTCCTGGAGAAGGACCCGAACCCGGTCACCGACCAGATCAACGCCGGGACCTACGTGTTCTCCCGCGCGGTCGTCGAGTCGATCCCGTCCGGACGCCCGGTCTCGGTGGAGCTCGAGACCTTTCCGGGCCTGCTCGCCGACGGCGCCCTGGTGACCGGCTACCTGGACACCAGCTACTGGCGCGACCTGGGCAAGCCGGCCGACTTCGTGGCCGGATCTGCCGACCTGGTAAGGGGAATCGCGCCCACCGAGGCGCTGCCGGGGCCCACCGGTGAGTCTCTGGTGCTGCCGGAGGCGAAGGTCGCCGACGGCGCGATCCTGACCGGCGGCTGCACGGTCGGCCGGAACTGCGTGATCGAGCCGGGCGCGGTGATCGACGGCTCGGTGCTCTTCGACGGCGTGCGAGTGGCGGCCGGCGCCTCGGTGCGTGCCAGCATCGTCGGCCGCAACGCGGTCATCGGCGCCGGCGCCGTGCTGGACACGGTGGTGATCGGGGACCGGGCGGTGATCGGCGCCCGCGTGGAGTTGCTGTCCGGGGCGCGGGTCTGGCCCGACGTCCAGCTTGCCGACGGCAGCGTGCGATTCTCGGCCGACAGCTGACCGACGGGCATGCGATGAGCAGTGTGGGCATGGTCGAACTCCGCTGGCAGCCGCCGGCGCCGGTCGACCTCGCCCGCACGCTGCGACCGCTGTGCCACGGCGCCGGCGACCCGGTCGCCCGGTTCGTCGACGGGACGTTCTGGTGGGCCTGCCGCACCCCGCAAGGCCCCGGCACCCTCGCGATCAGCGCCGGAGGCGGGCAACTGCACGCCCGCGCCTGGGGGCCCGGCGCGGACTGGCTGCTGGCCGCGACGCCCGACCTGCTCGGCGCCGGCGATGACTGGTCCGAGCTCGACGTCAGCGGCCATCCGGTGCTGCGGCGGGCCCGGCGCGACCGGCCCGGCGTGCGGCTGATGAGGACCGGCCGGGTGCTGGACTCGCTGGTGCCGGCCTGCCTGGAGCAGCGGGTCACCGGCCGGGAGGCGTTTCGCGCCTGGCGGCTGCTGACCTACGCCTACGGCGAGCCGGCGCCGGGACCGGCCGAACCGCGGCTGTGGCTGCCGGCCGAGCCGGCCCGGCTGCTGGAGGTGCCCAGCTGGGACTGGCACCGGTTCGGGGTGGACGCCAAGCGCTACCGGGCGGTCCGGGCCGCGGCGACGGTGGCAAACCGGCTGGAGGAGTGCGTGGAGCTGGCTGCCGGCCAGGGATTGGCCGCCGCGCGCCAGCGGCTGGCGCTGGTGCCCGGCGTCGGGCCGTGGACCGTCGCCGAGACGACGGTGCGGGCTCTCGGCGATCCGGACGCGGTCAGCGTCGGGGACTTTCACCTTTCCAACATTGTGGGTTTCGCCCTGACCGGCGCGCCGCGCACCGACGACGCGACGATGCTGGAGCTGCTCAGGCCGTGGGCCGGGCAGCGGGCCCGGGTGATCCGGCTGATCCTGCTCAGCGGCCTGACGCCGCCCAAGTACGGCCCGCGGTTCAGCCCGCAGGACATGTCCCGCATCTGAGGAAGACGGATCCGAGTGAGACGGATCTGGGGGCAACGGGGTCTGGCACCCCTTGCCACTTTCAACATATAGCGCACCCGGGGGCTTGCGGCAAGCCCCGGGTGGCGGCGCAGAATCGCCGGCCGGGGCCAGACACCGGACACCGGACACCCAGACACCCAGGCTCGTCCCCGGCCTCAGATCGGAGCTCAGAGCGTGAACCCCCTGACTGCCAGCGCGTTCGACCTTCCCCACCACCTCGCGGCCAAGGCCGACCCGAGTTTGATCGCCGGGGACGAGCGGCACTTCGCGGCCCTCGCGCGCAGCCTTGAGCAGGCGATCGCCGACCTGTCCGACCGCCTCGACGCCGAGCGCAAGGCGCCCGGCGGCAGCGGCCAGCACGCTCTGGACCGGGACCTGGAGATCCATCGGCTGACCGCTCGGCTGCGCGCCCTGCGCCGCTTCGGCGTGGACCTGTGCCTCGGGCGCATCGTCAGAGCGGACGACCCCGAGCCGCTGTACATCGGACGGCTCGGCCTCACCGACAGCGAGGGCCGCCGGCTGCTGCTCGACTGGCGCTCCGCCGCGGCCGAGCCGTTCTTCGGCGCCACTCACGCCCACCCGATGGGCCTGGCCAGCCGCCGCAGGTATCGCTGGAGCGCGGGGCGGATCAGCGACTACTGGGACGAGGTGTTCACCGCCGACGGGATGGCCGGGACGGCAGGCCACGCCGCGCTCGATGACCAATCGGCCTTTCTCGCCAGCCTGGGCAGCAGCCGGTCGCCCCGGATGCGGGACGTGCTCGCCACCATCCAGGCCGATCAGGACGCCATCATCCGCGCGGGTTCGGCCGGCGCCCTGGTCGTCGACGGCGGGCCGGGCACCGGTAAGACCGTCGTCGCGCTGCACCGCGCCGCCTACCTGCTCTACTCCGACCCCCGGCTGCGTTCCCAGGGCGGTCACCACACCGGCGGGGTGCTGATCGTCGGCCCGCACCAGCCCTACCTGGACTACGTCGCCGACGTCCTACCCAGCCTCGGCGAGGAGGGCGTGCAGCTGTGCACCCTGCGCGATCTGGTCGCCGAGGGCGCGAGGGCGGTGATCGAGACCGATCCGGAGGTGGCGCGCCTGAAGTCCTCGGCGGGACTGGTGACGGCGATCGAGGCGGCCGTCCGGTTCTACGAGGAGCCGCCGACCACACCGCTGACGGTGGAGACCGACTGGGCCGACGTCCGGCTGACACCCGACGACTGGGCGGAGGCGTTTGAGGCGGCTGAGCCCGGAACCGCGCACAACGAGGCGCGTGAGCAGGTCTTCGGAGAGCTCCTCACAATCCTGGTGGACAAGCACGAGGACGTCCCGGAGGAGCAGCTGCGCAGGTCGCTGCTGCGCAACCGGGAGCTGCTGACTGCCTTCAACCGCGCGTGGCCGCTGATCGACGCGGCCGACCTGGTCGCTGACCTGTGGTCGGTGCCCGCCTACCTGCGCGCCTGCGCTGCCTGGCTGAGCCGCGACGATGTGCTTGCGCTGCAGCGCAAAGATGCCCGGGCCTGGACGGTGTCGGACCTGCCGCTGCTGGACGCTGCCCGGCAGCGGCTCGGCGATCCGGAGACGGCCCGGCGCTCCCGGCGACGGCAAGCCGAGATCGCTGCCCAGCGGCAGACGATGTCCCGGGTGATCGATGACCTCATCGCGGCCGACGACTCCGAGCTGCTCCTGATGACCACCCTGCGCCACCAGGACCTGCGGGACGCCCTGATCGACCAGGACGGGTTGCCCAAGGCCGACCCGGACCTGCTCGCCGGTCCCTTCGCGCACGTCATCGTCGACGAGGCGCAGGAGCTGACCGACGCCGAGTGGCAGATGCTGCTGCTGCGCTGCCCGTCCCGGAGCTTCACCGTCGTCGGCGACCGCGCCCAGGCCCGGCACGGGTTCGCCGAGTCGTGGCAGGAGCGGCTGGAGCGGATCGGGTTCGACCAGATCAAGCTGGCGACGCTCAGCATCAACTACCGGACGCCGGAAGAGGTGATGGCCGAGGCCGAGCCAGTCATCCGGGCCGTGCTCCCGGACGCCAACGTGCCGACCTCCATCCGCAGCACCGGGGTGCCCGTCGTACATGGATCGGTCTCCGAGCTGGGTTCGATCCTGGACGGCTGGCTGGCCGAGCACGCCGACGGCATCGCCTGCGTCATCGGCGCCGGTGACCTCGAAGACTCCGCGTTCCGGGCAGTGCTGCAGGACAGGCCGCGGGTCCGGTCGCTGACCCCGCTGCTATCAAAGGGGCTCGAGTTCGACCTGGTCGTCCTCATCGACCCAGACACCTTCGGCACGGAGCCGGCCGGCGAGCTCTCAGGCGGCGGGCCGTTCGACGGCGTCACCAGTGGCATCGAAGGCGCCGTCGACCGCTATGTGGCGATGACCCGGGCGACCCAGCGACTCGTTCTGCTCACCAGCTCCTGACCTGTGGCCCTGGCGGTCTGACGTCAGTGCTCAAGCCGATTGGTGGATGTCGACGAGGCCCTCAAGCCCTGCCAGGTCGCTCGGGTTGCGGGTCCACAACGTCGCCTGGTGCGCGGCGGCGGTCGCGGCGATGAGCAGATCGGCGACGCGGGCTCTCGGTTGCCGGCCGGCCGCTGCCACCGCCGCGGCCAATCGGCCGTACTCACGTGCGACGGCGTCATCGACCGGCAGCGCGTCGAAGGTCTTCTCGATGACGCCCAACCGACGGAGTCGCTCAGCCCGCACCGTCGGCGAGGCCGCGACGAGGACGCCGAAATGAAGCTCGGCAAGCGACACCGCGCAGATGGCGACGTCTGCCTCGATCGGACCGGGGTCGGGGCCCAGCAACACGCTGGTGTCCAGCACGACCCTCATCGGCTGAACGGGTCGACCACGCTGCCGTCGACCGCGTCCCGGTCCCGCGCCCAGTCCTCGTCGGGCGCCCCGCGGAACACGTCGGCGATGTCCGTGCCCCGCCGCCAGCGGTTTCGGCGCACCGGTCCCAACTCAGCCACCTCGCGGCCCGAGACCGTCACCGTGATCGTCTCACCGGCTTCAGCCTGCCGAACCAGCTCACTGGCCTGTTGGCGCAGCTCCCGCAAACCCGTCATCATAGATTCACGCTAGCACATGTGCTACCAAGATGTCGGCTTGGATGTCCGACTCCCTTTGTGCGGCCTGAATCCGCGGTTACCAGGCCGGAAACCGCGGATTCAGGCCGCACTATGCCGACGAGGTTCTCAGCTGTAGCTGTCGAGCACCGCCTCGGCCAGCTGCGGCCAGGCCCTGATCGCCCACGGGCCGAAGCCCTTGTCGGCCAGGGCCACCAGGCCCAGCTGGGCCTGCGGGTCGATCCAGAACATCGTGCCGCTGCGGCCGAAATGGCCGTAGGTGGCGGGGGAGTTACGTGGCGAGGTCCAGTGCGGGTCCTTCTGGCCGCGGATCTCAAAGCCCAGCCCCCAGTCGTTCGGGCGCTGGCCGCCGTAGCCGGGCAGCACCCCGAGGATGCCGGGGAACTGCACGCTGCGGGCGTCGGCCAGGGTGTCGGGGTGCAACAGGCCGCTGGGGCTCAGCAGCTCGCCGATCACGGCCTGCAGGTCGGCCACCGAGGCGGTGCCCGCGAAGGCCGGTGAGCCGGCCAGTGAGGCGGTGCTCATCCGCAGCGGCGCGAACACCGCTTCGGCGAGGTAGTCGGCGAAGTCGATGCCGGTGGCGTCGGCGACCAGCTCGCCGACCAGGTCGAAGCCGACGTTGGAGTAGATCCGCTTGGCGCCGACGTCGGCCCCGCGCTTACGGCGGTCCGGGGCCAGCCCGGAGGCGTGGGAGAGCAGGTGCCGCAGGGTCATCGACCCCAGTTCGGCGGCCAGCTCGTCGCCCAGTCGCTCGGCGGCGTACTCCACCACCGGTCGGTCGAGCTCGATGGCGCCCTCCTCGACGGCGACCAGGGCGCCCAGCGCGGCCAGCGGCTTGGTCACCGAGGCCAGCGGAAACGGCATCGAGGTGTCGCCCACGACAGCCAGCACGCCGGCCGGGCCGAGCACCGCGGCCGCGGCGTGGGGCACCGGCCAGTCCGACACCTGTCGCAAGGGGTCCATCGAGTGTCCAGTCGTCGGCGGTCGGGCCATCGGTGGTTCGGTCATCGGTTGCCCGCCACCCGTTGGACGGCCCGGCCGATAAGAATCGGCAACTCCGGTGAGACGCCGGCCGGCAGATCGTCGACCTCAAACCAGCGCAGGTCATCGGACTCGGAGCTGATCACCGGCTCGGCGCCGGCCGGAGCCCGGCCGACGAACTGGACGTCGTAGTGCCGGGTGGGCAGCCCGAGCGCGCAGGTGAGCGCGTGCACGTCCAGGTTGACCGGCAGCGGGTCCAGCACCAGGCCTGTCATGCCGCTCTCCTCGGCCGCCTCGCGGGCCGCGGCGGCCAGCAGCGAGGAGTCGGTGTCCTCGATGTGCCCGCCGAGCTGCACCCAGGCGCCGACTCGCGGGTGCAGGGTGAGCAGCACCCGGCGGCCTTCGGAGTCCAGCAGCAGCGTGCTGGCGGTGACGTGACCGGGCACGCAGGCCAGTCGGGTGGCGTCCGGACGGGCCGCGAGCAGCCCGTAGAAGCCTTCTCGGATCGCGGACTGGCCGGTGCCGTCGGCCGGGTCCAGCGGCATCGACGCCAGGGTGGCCAGCACGTCGGCGTGCAGGCCCGAGACGTCCGGACGGGGCGAGTCGCCGTCGGAGTCGCCGTCGGCGGGAGCGGCGGCCTGGGCGCGGCCCAGCGCCAGCGCCTCGGCGGTGCCCATCCGGAACAGGTCGCCGTCGGCGCCGCGGATCAGCGTGCTGGAGCCGCGGCCGTCGTCGGAGTAGGCCAGCCCGCGCACCACCGCGACCGGGATGTCGGACAGCTTGCCCTTCACCAGGTCCGCGGCGGCGGCCAGCTCGTCGGCCACCGCGACCTCGGTGACCTCGAGCAGGTTGCCGTGCCGGTCCCGCTCGCCGCGCTCGTCGCGGACCGCGCTCAGCCCCGCCACCCCGATCGCCACGTCGGTGATGCCGTGGCGCCAGGGCCGGCCCATCGAGTCGGAGATGATCACCGCGACCCGCACCCCAGCGCGCTCGGCCAGGGCGTCGCGCAGCCGGCGGGCCGAGCCGTCCGGGTCCAGCGGCAGCAGCGCGATCTGGCCGTCGGCGACGTTGGAGGCGTCCACCCCCGCGGCGGCCATCACCAGGCCGTGCCGGGTCTCGGCGATCCGCAGCGGTCCCCGGCGGGCGATCACCCGCACCGTCTCGTCGGTGATCGCCTGCTGCCGGGCCGCCTCACGCTCGTCGGGGTTTCCGGAGGTGCTGATCAGCCGGCCCTCGACCTTGGACACCGCCTTCGACGTCACCACCAGGATGTCGCCGTCGGCCAGCCACGGCGCGCACCGGGTGATCTCGGCGGCCAGGTCATCGCCCGGGCGCAGCTCGGGCATGCCCTGGACCGCGAGCAGCTCGATGCCCGGCACTGCGCTCACCGGCCCGCCAAGCGCACCGCGTCGGCGACCATCGCGGCGGTCGCCTCGGCACTGGTCATCAACAGGTCCCGCGCCAGCACCGCGATGCCGGGCAGCTCGGCGGTGTCGCCGGTGTGGATGAGCCAGCCGTCGAGCACGCCGCCGGCCGACCGGGCGCCGTACAGCCCGGCCACGCCGGCCGCCGAGGTCTGCACGCCCAGCACCGGCAGGCAGGCGTCGGCCATCCCCCGGACCGGCGCGTCGCCGATGATCGGTGACAGCCCGACCACCGGGGCCGGCCCGCCGCGCAGGGCCTGGCCGATGCCGGGCACGTTGAGGATGGTGTTGATCGAGACCACCGGGTTCGACGGCGCGATCAGCACCAGGTCGGCCTCCTCGATGGCCGCCACCACGCCGGCCGCCGGCCTGGCCGACTCCAGGCCGACCTGGACGAACTCCAGCGCCGGGATGCCGGCCCGGTGCCGGACCCACCACTCCTGGAAGTGGATGGCCCGGCGGCTGCCGTGATCGGCTATCACCACGTGCGTCTCGCAGCGCTCGTCGGTCATCGGCAACATGCGGACGCCGGTCTGCCAGCGCTGGCACAGCGCCGCGGTGACGTCGGAGAGCGGGTACCCGGCGGCCAGCATCTGGGTGCGGACCAGGTGGGTGGCGATGTCGAGGTCGCCGAGGCTGAACCAGGTCGGCTCGGCGCCGTACTCGGTCAGCTCGTCCATGATCCGCCAGCTCTCGCCCTCGCGGCCCCAGCCCCGCTCGGTGTCCACCGCGCCGGCCAGGGTGTACATCACGCTGTCGAGGTCGGGGCAGATCCGCAGGCCGTGCATGGTCACGTCGTCACCGGTGTTGATGATCGCGGTGATCTCCGAGCCGGGCAGCCCGGCCGCGTAGGCCCGAACGCCCTGCAGGAACCTGGCTCCGCCGACTCCGCCTGCCAACACCGTGATGCGCACCCGAGGAACCTATTTCATGCAGGGCCGAGCGCAGTCAGCGGACTCCCGCCGGACACGGTCAGCGGGACAGCGACGGAATGGAGTCAGCCCGGCGCATCGCGCGGAAGGCGCCCACCAGCGCCGCCAGCGTGGCGTCGCCGCCGTGCCCGGAGGCCCGCTGCTGCAACCAGGGCTTGGCCAGCCGCCGGCTGCGCCGGGGCCCGGGCCGCCGCGAGCCGGCGCCGTGGCCGCCGGCCAGCAGCACCAGCAGCGTCAGCTCGAGGGTGTCCGGCGCCTGCTTGGCATCCAGCAGCAGCTCGGCGACCCGCTGCTGCTGCAGCACCGTCGAGGCCGGGTCCTCATCGACCAGCCGGCGGCCCTCCTGCCGCCACCGGCCGGCCGCGACCAGGCCGTCGGTGGCCGCCCGGCGATCGGCCTCGACATGGCCGTACCAGCGCCGCCAGGCCGTCGGACGGCGCCCGGCCACCGCCCGGTGCAGGGCGTCGGGCAGCGGATCGCCGGTGTCGGACTCGCCGATCACCTCGGGGTAGTGGATTCCGACCAGCCGGCCGGCGCCGGCCAGCTCGGTGAACAGCGCCGCCCGGACGGCGATGCCGACCTGGTGCGGGTGGCGCAGGACGCCGCGGGTGGGATCCAGGCCCAGGCGGCAGACCGCCAGGGCCAGTGGCTCGACGCTGCCGGGCAGCTCGGTCACCGGGACCTGCCTGCATATCGTGGCGACCTGGGCACGCCGGCCAGCTTAGGCGGGTCATCCCGCCCCGAAGCGGGCGTGTCCGGTGTGCCCGGCTCGCCGCGCGCCTCGGCCGTGGCCTCGGTGGCTAGGCTCACAGGGTGACCCAGCAGCAGCCATCCGAATCCGCCGTCCGAAGGGCGCTTCGACGAGCCCGTGACGGCGCCGCGTTGGACGTCGTCGAAGCGGCGGTGCTGATGTCGACGCGCGGTGCCCAGCTGAGTGAGCTGATGGCGATCGCCGTGGGGGTCCGCGACGCAGGCCTGGTCGCCGCCGGGCGTCCCGGCGTGATCACCTACTCGCGCAAGGTCTTCATTCCGCTGACCCGGCTGTGCCGGGACCGCTGCCACTACTGCACCTTCGCCACCGTGCCGCACCGGCTGCCGGCCCCCTATCTCGAGATCGAGGAGGTGCTGGCGATCGCCGAGCAGGGCGCGGCGCTGGGCTGCAAGGAGGCGCTGTTCACCCTCGGAGACCGGCCCGAGGACCGCTGGCCGCAGGCGCGGGAGTGGCTGGACGAGCGGGGTTATGACTCCACGCTGGACTACGTCCGGGCGGCCGCGATCGCGGTGCTCGAGCGCACCGGGCTGTTGCCGCACCTCAACCCGGGCGTGATGAGCTGGGACGAGCTGCAGCGGCTCAAGCCGGTGGCCCCGAGCATGGGCATGATGCTGGAGACCACCGCCCGGCGGCTGTTCACCGAGCCCGGCGCGCCGCACTTCGGCAGCCCCGACAAGGACCCCGAGTTGAGGCTGCGGGTGCTGACCGACGCCGGCCGGCTCAACATCGCCTTCACCACCGGCATCCTGGTGGGCATCGGCGAGACACGGTCCGAACGCGCCGAGTCGCTGTTCGCGATCCGGGCCAGCGCCCGGGAGTTCGGCTCGGTCCAAGAGGTCATCGTGCAGAACTTCCGGGCCAAGGACGACACCGCGATGCGCGATGACCCGGACCTGGACCTGGAGGAGTACCTGGCGACGCTGGCGGTGTCACGGCTGGTGCTCGGGCCGAAGCTGCGGCTGCAGGCGCCGCCCAACCTGGTCGATGAGACCGAGTGCCTGCTGCTGCTCGACGCCGGCGTGGACGACTTCGGCGGCATCTCGCCGCTGACGCCAGACCATGTCAACCCCGAACGGCCGTGGCCCGCGCTCGACAAGCTCACCGACCTGCTGGCCGGGCGTGGCCTGGCGCTCGTCGAGCGGCTCACCGCCCAGCCGCCCTACGTGCTGGCCGAGGCGCCGTGGCTGGACCCACGGGTGCTGCCGCACGTCCGGGCGCTGTCCGATCCGAGCACCGGGCTGGCCCGGACCCTGCCCGACGGCGGCGTGCTGAGCCCGGTCGGCCTGCCGTGGCAGGAGCCAGACCCGGCGTGGGAGTCCAGCGGCCGGGTCGATCTGCACTCCGCGGTCGACACCGAAGGCCGCAGCGGCGACCGGCGCAGTGACTTCAACGAGGTCTACGGCGACTGGAACGCCCTGCGCGACCGGGTCTTCTCGCCCGGGTCCAGCGCGCTGGACTCCGACGTGCTGCAGGCGCTACGGGCCGCCGAGCGCGATCCCGGCGGGCTGTCGGACGAGCAGGCGTTGACCCTGATGCAGGCTGACGGCGCCGGCCTGGCGGCGGTCGCGGCGCTGGCCGACGACCTGCGGCGGGACGCGGTGGGCGAGGACGTCACCTACGTGGTCAACCGCAATATCAACTTCACCAACGTCTGCTACACCGGCTGCCGGTTCTGCGCGTTCGCCCAGCGGGCCAGCGACGCCGACGCCTACACCTTGTCAGCTGATGAGATCTTCGAGCGGGTGCGCGAGGCGCACGCCGACGGCGCCACCGAGATCTGCATGCAGGGCGGCATCGACCCCAAGTTGCCGGCGAGCGCCTACTTCGAACTGGCCCGGGCGGTGAAGCGGGCAGTGCCCTCGATGCACCTGCACGCCTTCAGCCCGATGGAGATCGTCAACGGCGCCTCGCGGGCCAACCTGTCGATCGAGGAGTTCCTGATCGGCGTGCGGGAGGCCGGCGTCGACTCACTGCCCGGCACGGCGGCCGAGATCCTCGACGACGAGGTGCGCTGGGTGCTGACCAAGGGCAAGCTGCCCACCTCGGCGTGGATCGAGGTCATCACCACCGCGCACCGGCTGGGCATCCCGACCACCTCGACGATGATGTTCGGCCATGTCGACCACCCCCGGCACTGGGTGGCGCACCTGCGGCTGCTCGGCCGGCTGCAGGACGAGACCGGCGGGTTCACCGAGTTCGTGCCGTTGCCCTTCGTCCACAACCAGTCGCCGATCTACCTGGCGGGCCTGGCGCGGGCAGGCGCCTCGCAGCGCGAGGTGAAGGCGGTGCACGCGATGGCGCGGATCATGCTGCACGGCAGGATCGCCAACATCCAGACCAGCTGGGTCAAGCTCGGCGAGGCCGGCGCGGCCGAGATGCTGCGCGGCGGGGCCAACGACCTCGGCGGGACGTTGATGGAGGAGACCATCTCGCGGATGGCCGGGTCAGAGCACGGCTCGCGTCGCTCAGTCGCCGAACTCGAAGCGGTCGCGGCGCTGGCCGGGCGTCCGGCCAGGCAGCGCCGCACCTCCTACGGCCGGTTGCCCGAACCGTCCTAGCCCGCTTGGGCCCACCCCGGCGTCACCGATCTCAGCGACTGACGGCGGCGATCCCAGCGATTGACGGTGCCAATCTCGACGAATAGCAGACTTCAGCTTGACTAATGGGTAACGACACGAGTGTAATTCCAAGTATGTCGTATGGCTCAGGTGTCCTTCGCCAGAGCCGATACGGACTCCAGCCGGCGGGCACCGGCAGGTCCATATCAACATCCGTAGTAGGAGAGCACTCGTGACCGAGACCACGTACCTGGCAGAAGCGGACCTGTCGGAGATCTTCGGCCTCCCCGAAGAGCAGAGCTGGCAGGAGCGCGCTCTGTGCTCCCAGACCGATCCCGAGGCGTTCTTCCCTGAGAAGGGCGGCTCGACCCGAGAGGCCAAGAAGATCTGCGTCGGCTGCGAGGTGCGGGGCGAATGCCTGGAGTACGCCCTTGAGCATGACGAGCGCTTCGGCATCTGGGGTGGCCTCAGCGAGCGGGAACGCCGCCGGGTCAAGCGCCGCGTCAGCTAAGACCGCCGCGCAGCTCACTCAGCTGTGCTGCTCACTCAGCTGGGCTGCCGATTCGCTCCGCTCCTCGGTGCCAAGGCGCCTGCGATGCTCACTCAGCTGTGCTGCCACTTCGCTCCGCTCCTCGGCGCCAAGGCGCCTGCGATGCTCACTCAGCTGGGGGCGGGTCGATCTCGTCGGTCGACCGGCCCAGCAGCCTGGCCAGCTGCTCCACCACCACGTCGTGCACGAGATCGGCAAGGTCCTCGCTCTGCGCGGCCCGGCTCTCCAGCGGCCGCCGGTAGACCACGATCACCGGGGCCGAGATGCCCGCCACCCCGTTGCGGTACAGACGTGACAACGGCACCGCGTTGTCATCGAGGATGTCCTCGTCGAAGTCGAAGTCGGCGGCCCCGTGGTGGCTGACGTCAGGCACGTCCTCGACGGCGAACTCGACCTGGGCCAGCTGTTCGGCCAGCCGCGGCTGCAGGTGCTCGACCGCGTGCAGCACCATCGCGTCGAAGGCGTCGCCGCGACTGTGCGCGATCGGCACCGGCCGAGGCGCCAGCATTCCCCGCAGGCCACGTCCGTGCCGGTCCCGGCGGCGGGCCGGACGTCGTGCGGTCGGCGAGTGCCCATCGGTGCCCATGGTCAGCGAGCCTAGTGGGGTGGGGCACGCGACACGCGGCGGCGAACGGCGCTCACCGGCAAAGCCCGGAACGGGGGCTAGTGTCGGCCGTTGTGAGGCATGTCCGTCGCTGTACCCGCACTGGCTGCAGCCAGTCTGCTGTCGCGACGCTGACCTACATCTACTCCGACTCGATGGCAGTGGTCGGGCCGCTGGCCGCCTTCGCCGAGCCGCACTCCTATGACCTGTGCGAAGAGCACGCCGTCCGGTTGACCGTGCCCCGCGGCTGGGAGGTGGTCCGCCACGCCGGTGAGTTCCCCTCTCCGATTCCGCACGCCGATGACCTCGAGGCGCTGGCAGACGCCGTCCGAGAGGCCGCCCGGGTCGAGACCCCGCGTCAGGTGAGCGTCGCCGACGACAACGGGTTGACCGGTCGCCGGGGTCACCTGCGCGTGGTTCCGCCACCGGTCTGAGCCCGCCTGTCACCGGCTCCGCGCCTGGACGCCCCTCGTGCCTGGCAGGTGCGCGGGCCCACCGGTCTGCGGCCTTGACAGGCGCTCGCCTAGGCTGGCAGGCCACGACCCGCGACGGAGTGAGAACCGCTGCTCTGCGTGCTGAGCAAGCCGCTGCTCAGCTTCCGACCACCTCCAGGGGAGGCGTCCGCAAGGTGATCAACCTTTCCGACATCGTGAAGGCCTACGACGTCCGAGGCATCGTTCCAGAGCAATTGAACCCTGAGGTCGCCCGCGCGCTGGGGGCTGCCTTCGTGACGGTGACCGGCACCGGTGAGCTGGCCGCCGGCCATGACATGCGCGAGTCCGGACCCGAGCTGATGGCCGCGTTCGCCGAGGGCGCGACCAGCCAGGGCGCGAACGTGCTCGACATCGGGCTGGCCTCGACCGACCTGCTGTACTACGCCAGCGGGCAACTGGGGCTGGCCGGCGCGATGTTCACCGCCAGCCACAACCCGGCGCGCTACAACGGGATAAAGCTGTGCCTGCCGGGCGCGCAGCCGGTCGGGCAGGACTCCGGCCTGGTGCAGATCCGCACCACCGCCCAGGGCTACCTGGCCGACGGACTGCCGGCGCCGGTGGACCAGCCGGGAACCCTCAGCAGCCGGGACCTGCTGGCTGACTACGCCCGCTACCTGCGCGGGCTGGTGGACCTGTCGGCGTCCCGGCCGCTCAAGGTCGTGGTGGACGCCGGCAACGGAATGGGCGGCTACACCGTGCCCGCCGTGCTCGGCGACGCGGTGCTCGAGCCGTTGCCGCTGCAGATCGTGCCGCTGTACTTCGAGCTCGACGGCAATTTCCCCAACCACGAGGCCAACCCGCTGGAACCGGCCAACCTTGTCGACCTGCAGCGCCGGGTCGTCGAGGAGGGCGCCGACATCGGGCTGGCTTTCGACGGCGACGCCGACCGGTGCTTCGTCATCGACGCCGACGGCAACCCGGTCTCGCCGAGTGCGATCACCGCGTTGGTCGCGGTCCGCGAGCTGGCCAAGGCGCCGGGCTCAGCGGTCATCCACAACCTGATCACCTCCAAGGCGGTGCCCGAGATCATCGCCGCCCACGGCGGCCGGCCGATCCGGACCCGGGTCGGGCACTCCTACATCAAGGCCGAGATGGCCGTCACCGACGCGGTGTTCGGCGGCGAGCACTCGGCCCACTACTACTTTCGGGACTTCTGGCGCGCCGACACCGGGATGCTCGCGGCGATGCACGTCCTGGCGGCCCTGGGCGAGCAGGACGGCACGCTGGGCGCGCTGACCGCCGAGTACGAGCGTTACCACGCCTCCGGTGAGATCAACTCCAAGGTGGAGGACCAGGCCGGGCGGGTGGCCGCCGTGCGGGAGCGGTTCGCCGACCGGACGGTGGGCGCCGACACCCTGGACGGGCTCACCATCGACCTGGCCGACGGCTCGTGGCTCAACGTCCGGGCCTCCAACACCGAACCCCTGCTCCGGCTCAACGTCGAAGCCCCCACCAGTGCCGCGCTGGACGCCGTCCGCGACGAGGCGCTGGCCGTGATCCGGTCCTAGGAGAAGACGTGTCCATTTCAGCTGACCTGCTTTCGATCCTGGCTTGCCCCAGCGCCGACCACGCCCCGCTGCGGCTGGAGACCACCGGCGGCGGACGGGAGGAGCTGGTCTGCACGTCCTGCCTGAGCCGGTTCCCGGTGTCTGACGGCATCGCGGTGCTGCTCGCCGACGAGGCGACTCCCGGCCCGCGTGGCCTCGGGCTCCCCGCCGCCGATGAGCCGGCAGCCTCTGGCGATCGCCCCGGGACCAGCGGGTGAGCTCCTTCCAGCAGGAGCTGCTCGATAACCCGCAGGCGCTGATCCAGGCCGACCGCGGGGGCCTGCTGCGCGCCCTGGCCGGCGCCGGCGCCCAGGTGCGCCGCAGCATCGACACCGTCGGCGAGTTCGGCGTCGACCGGCTGCGCGGCTCGACGCCGCCCCGCGCCGTGCTGGTGGCGCCGGACGCCGCCGCCCCGTACCTGTCGAGCCTGCTGGCCGCGCTGGCCTCGGCCGAGGCGCCGGTGATCGACTGGCGCGACCCGGCCCTGCCCCGCTGGGCGGGCCCGGCCGACGCGCTGCTGGTGGTCTCGGCCGACGGCCGGCATCCGCGGCTCGCCGAGCTGGTCGCCCAGGCCGACCGGCGCGGAATGGTGATCGCGGTGGCCGCTCCGGTCCGGTCCCCGGTGGCGGCCGCGGCCGCCCGGCATCCCGTCGCCGACGTCACTCACCTGGCCTCGGTGCCGCCGCGAGCGGTCTGGTGGGCGCTGGCGACACCGGCCCTGCAGGCTCTGGACGCTCTGGGGCTGACCTCCACGGCGCACCTGCTGACCAGCGTGGCCGACAGCCTGGACGGGGTCGCCGAGGTCGACCGGCCGGACTCCTCGGCCTACACCGGCCCGGCCAAGTTGCTGGCCGCCGAGCTGGCCGAGTCGGTGCCGGTGATCGCCGGCATCGGCCGCGCCGCGATGGTGGCCGCCCGGCGCTTCGCCGGCGCCGTCCAGCTGATCGGGGGCTCCACGGCGATGGCCGCGGCGCTGCCCGACGACGTCGCCCGGATCGGTTCGCTGCTGGAGTTCGCCACCACCGAGGCCGACTTCTTCGCCGACCGGGTGTCCGATCCCGGGGTGCGCCCGCGGCTGGTGCTGATCGGCGACGATGACCGCTACGGAGAGCCGCAGGACACCCAGTGGGACGGCCTGGGCGATGACGCTGGCCGGCGGGCCGGCTCGGCGCTGGCCGGCCTGGCTGCCAGCCGGGGCATCGGCAGCTCCCGGATACTGGTGCCGGACGCGCCGCCGCTGGTCCGGTTCGCCGCCGCCGCGGCCACCGGGGACTTCGCCGCGACCTATCTGGCATTGGCCCGCGGGATCGACCCGTCCGCACCGAGATTAGGGGAGTTGCCACATTGAACCGCTGTGCTGCTGTTGAAGCCCGCCGTTTCGGTCGCGGAGCACGGACATGAGCGCCGCCGGCGGCACCAAGGCGGTGCTGGCCGCGCTGCTGGCGAACGCGGGCATCGCCGTCATCAAGTTCATCGCATTCCTGATCACCGGATCGTCGTCGATGCTGGCCGAGTCGGTCCACTCGGTGGCCGACTCCGGCAACCAGGGGCTGCTGCTGCTCGGCGGGCGCCGCTCCAGGCGGCAGGCGACCGCCGAGCACCCGTTCGGCTACGGCCGCGACCGGTACGTGTACGGGTTCCTGGTGGCCCTGGTGCTGTTCAGCCTCGGTGGCCTGTTCGCGCTGTACGAGGGCATCCACAAGATCACTCACCCGCATGAGCTGGACTCGCCGCTGGTCGCCGTCGGGGTGCTGGTGGTGGCGATCGCCCTGGAGACCTGGTCCTTCCGCACCGCCATCCACGAGTCGCGCAAGGTCAAGGGCGACGCGAGCTGGCCGCAGTTCATCCGGCGGGCCAAGGTCCCCGAGCTGCCGGTGGTGCTGCTGGAGGACCTGGCCGCCCTGGTGGGGCTGACGCTGGCGCTGGCCGGCGTCGGGTTGAGCGTGCTGCTGGACGAGCCGATCTGGGACGGCATCGGCACGGTGGCCATCGGCGTGCTGCTGATCACGGTGGCGATCATCCTGATCATCGAGACCAAGAGCCTGCTGCTCGGTGAGGCGGCCAGCCCGGCCGCGATCTCACGGATCGAGGCGGCCCTGGTCGGCGAGGGCATCGACCGGGTGATCCACCACCGCACCCTGCACCTGGGCCCCGAGGAGGTGCTGGTGGCCGCGAAGGTCTCGATGGCGCCGGGCAGCTCGCTGAGCGAGGTAGCCGCCGCCATCAACGCCGCCGAGGCGCGGATCCGCGCCGCCGAGCCGACGGCCCGGGTGATCTACCTGGAGCCTGACATCTACCAGCCCGAGCTGATCGAGGGCGCGGCTCGATGAGCCCGGCGGCTGGGCAACCGCGGCTGATCACGCTGGACAACGCGATCCGTGAGTACGCCTGGGGCTCGGTCGAGGCGATTCCGGCGCTGCTCGGCGTCCCGCCCACCGGCCGGCCCGCCGCCGAGCTGTGGATGGGCGCGCATCCGGACGAGCCGTCGCGGTGTGCCGAGCACCCTGACCGGCCGGCGCTGGACGAGCTGATCGCCCAGGCGCCGCGGCAGTGGCTGGGCGAGGCGAGCCTGGCGGCCTTCGGTCCCCGGCTGCCGTTCCTGATGAAGCTGCTGGCCGCCGACCGGGCGCTGTCGATGCAGGTGCACCCGAGCCAGGCGCAGGCCGAGGCCGGCTTCGCCGCCGAGGAGGCCGCCGGCGTCCCGCGCCGCTCGGCCGAGCGCACCTACAGCGACCCCCATCACAAGCCGGAGCTGGCCTACGCCCTGACCGAGTTCGACGCCTTCTGCGGATTCCGTCCGGTGCCGGCGACCCTGGAGCTGCTTGAGGCCCTGCAGGTGCCGGAGCTGGCCGGCTACCTGCCGCTGCTGGCCGGCCGGGACGGTCTGCGGGCCACCTTCACCACCCTGTTGAGCCTGAGCGGCCAGGCCCGCGAGCGGCTGGTCGAGGCCACGGTCGCCGGCTGCCGGCGGCTGGCTGAGCAGGACAGCCCCTGGGCCGCGGCGGCGCGGGCCTCGGCGCTGGCGGCCCAGGACTTTCCCGGCGACATCGGCGCGGTGCTGGCGTTGCTGCTCAACTACGTCCGGCTGGCCCCGGGCGAGGCGATCTACCTGGGGGCCGGCAACGTGCACGCCTACCTGCGCGGGGTGTGCATCGAGATCCTGGCCAACAGCGACAACGTGCTGCGCTGCGGCCTGACCCCCAAGCATGTCGACATCCCGGAGCTGCTGCGGGTGGCCGACTTCAGCAGCCTGGCCGAGCCGCGCTGGCAGCCGAGCCGGCTCGCCGAGGGCCAGCTGGTCTTCGAGGTGCCGGTGCCCGACTTCCGGCTGTCGGTGCTGGATCTAGTCGCCAGCACCCATGAAGCGAGCGCCGCCGTGCGGCTGCTGCCCGCCGACGGGCCGCACCTGGTGCTCAGCGGCGCCGGCGAGGTCACCGTGGACTGCGGGGCAGAGTGCCGCACGATCCGGCGCTGGGAATCGCTCTACGTCGCACCTGGGGCGCCTGCCTGCACCGTCTCGGGCAACGGCCAGGCCTTCGTGGCCAGTGTCAATCTGTGATCCAGGCTTAAAATAAGGGATGGCGTCTGCCGTGGGGCGTCCTGCCAGCGGCTAAGCGATCAAGGTGCCACGATGGGACCATGAAGCCTCGCGTACTGGTAGTCGACGATGACTCCTCCCTTGCCGAGATGCTCGGCATCGTGCTGCGCTCGGAAGGTTTCGAGCCCGCGTTCGTGCCCGACGGCTCCCGGGCGCTGGCCGCCTTTCGCGAGGTCAAGCCCGACATCGTGCTGCTGGACCTGATGTTGCCCGGCATGAGCGGGATCGACGTCTGCCGCGCCATCCGGGCCGAGTCCGGCACCCCGATCATCATGCTGACCGCCAAGACCGACACCGTCGACATCGTGCTGGGCCTGGAGTCCGGCGCCGATGACTACGTGGTCAAGCCGTTCAAGCCCAAGGAGCTCACCGCCCGGATGCGGGCCCGGCTGCGCCGCTACGACGAGGCCGGCGGCGAGACGCTGCTGATCGGCCCGCCCGACTCGCCGGTCAGCATCGACGTCCAAGCGCACCAGGTGGTCCGTGACGGCGTGCAGATCTCGCTGACCCCGCTGGAGTTCGACCTGCTGGTGGCGCTGGCCCGCAAGCCTCGCCAGGTCTTCACCCGCGAGGTGCTGCTGGAACAGGTCTGGGGTTACCGCCACGCCGCCGACACCCGGCTGGTGAACGTGCACGTGCAACGGCTGCGGTCCAAGGTCGAGCGCGATCCCGAGCGCCCTGAGGTCGTGCTGACCGTCCGCGGCGTCGGTTACAAAGCGGGGCCGCCGTGAACCCAGCCGCCCGAGGCTGGATCTCCGGCGGGCTCGGCGCTCTGCCGGCCCGGGTGAACCAGCTACTGCAAGGCGCCGCCGACTGGCTGAACCACCGGTCGAGCCCGGGTGTGTCGCGGCTGTCGACGACCTGGCGGCGCTCCCTGCAGCTGCGGGTGGCCGCCACCACCACCATCGTCACCGGCGTGATCGTGCTGCTGATCGGGGTGTTCCTGATCGACCAGATCGGCAACGGCGTCCTCAAGGCCAAGCGGGACGCCTCGATCAGCCAGGCCTCGCTCGGCCTGGAAGCGGCCGGCGCGCAGTTCGAGGGGCTCACCCCGGGTGACCTCAACGGCATCCGGCAGGCCGTCGACCAGATCGCCTCGGACCCGGCCAGGTCGGCCGGCACCCTGAGCGGCGACCTGTTCACCAAGGTGGTCCGCTCGACCGACCCGGTCGTCAACCGGCAGCTGCCGGTCAGCCAGCCGATCCCGGCCGAGCTGCGCCGCCAGGTCGACCGGGGCGCGGTGGCCATGCAGTACGCCCCGATCCGGACGCCGAGCCAGTCCGGAGAGGTGCCGGGCCTGATCGTCGGCCAGCCGCTGGACACCCAGGCCGGCGCCTTCGAGCTGTACTACCTGTTCCCGCTGACCGCCGAGCAGCGGACGCTGAGCCTGGTGCAGCGGACCGTCCTGCTGGCCGGGCTGGCGCTGGTGCTGCTGGTGGCCGTGATCGCGGCGCTGGTCACCCGCCAGGTGGTCCGGCCGGTCCGGGTGGCCGCCCAGACCGCCAGCCGGCTGGCCGGCGGCCAGCTGTCGGAGCGGATCAAGGTCAAGGGCGAGGACGACATCGCGCTGCTGGGCGAGTCGTTCAACGACATGGCAGCCAGCCTGCAGCAGCAGATCCAGCGGTTGGAGAACCTGTCCCGGCTGCAGCAGCGGTTCACCTCTGACGTCTCGCACGAGTTGCGCACTCCGCTGACCACCATCCGGATGGCCGCCGAGCTGCTCCACGGCAGCCGGGAGGACTTCGCTCCCGAGCTTGCCCGCTCGGTCGAGCTGCTGACCAACGAGCTGGACCGGTTCGAGAGCCTGCTGGCCGACCTGCTGGAGATCTCGCGTTACGACGCCGGCGCGGCGCGGCTGGAGACCGAGCAGGTCGACATCCGCGGCATCGTCGAGCGGGCGGTGGCCGCTGCCCAGGCGCTGGCCGCCCGGCACGGGGTGGAGCTGCGGGCCGACCTCGGCGACGAGCCGGTGATCGCCGAGGTGGACGCGCGGCGCATCGAGCGGGTGCTGCGCAACCTGCTCGGCAACGCCCTGGACCACGCCGAGAGCCGGCCGGTCACCGTCCGGGTGGGCGCCAACGCGGCCTCGGTGGCGGTGACCGTGCGCGATGAGGGCGTCGGGTTGCGCCCCGGTGAGGCGGCCCTGGTGTTCAACCGGTTCTGGCGCGGTGACCCCTCGCGCAGCCGGCTGACCGGCGGCACCGGCCTGGGTCTGGCGATCAGCCTGGAGGACGTCCGGCTGCACCATGGCTGGCTGCAGGCCTGGGGCGCGCGAGGGCGCGGCGCGGTGTTCCGGATGACGCTGCCCCGGGTGGCCGGCGGCCCGCTGGAGAGTTCCCCCCTGCCGCTGCAGCCACCGGAGGTGCTGGCATCGTGAAACGCTTGGCAGGCCTGTTGCTGACAGCCTTGCTGGTGGCCGGTTGCACCGGCGTTCCGACCGACTCGGCGCCGCTGGTGGTGCGCACGGTCGACCGGGCCGGCGTGGCGGGTGATTCCCAGGCCGACGCCGCCCCGCGCCCGGGCGCCGGCTCGCGTGACATCGTCATCGGCTTCCTGAACGCGGGCGTCGCCGCCAACGCCGGGCACTCGCAGTCCAGGCAGTTCCTGACCAACGCCGCGGCCCGCAAGTGGCAGGACAGCACCGTGACGGTGGTCGACGAGTGGACCGCCGGAGTGCGGACGGTCACCGGCTCGGGCGAGACGGTGGAGGTCTCGGGCCGCCGGGTCGGGCAGCTCGATGCCAGCGGGGTGTACAGCCCGACGCTGAAGGGCGCCGGAGTCGGCGACCAGGAGACGTTCACCTTCGACCTGGTCCAGGTGGACGGGCAGTGGCGCATCAACCAGCTGCAGCCCGGGGTGCTGATCAACCAGTCCGCCTTCGAGCGGGCCTACCTGGGCCGCAAGCTGCACTTCTACGACTCCTCCGAGACCAGCCTGGTGCCGGATCTGCGCTACACCGCGCTGGCCGGGCAGGCTCTGGCGACCTGGCTGCTCGGTGCGCTGGTGCTCGGGCCGCGCCCGGAGCTGGCCCAGTCGGTGGTGAACGAGGTGCCCGACCAGGTCGGGCGGCCCACCGTGCTCGACAGCGACCCGATCGTGGTGGAGATGCCCGGCAGCAGCCAGCTGGACTCCAACGGCCGTAACCGCCTGGCCGCGCAGCTGGCCTACACCCTGGCCCAGATCCGGTTCGTGCCCGGCGCCCAGCTCAAGCTGACCGACGCCGGCCGCCCGGTCGTGATTCCGGCCGCCAACGGCCCGAGCTTCGCCGCCGTGGACTTCGCTGCCGCCGGGCCGGACAGCATGGCGCCTGGGGTGCAGTCCTACTTCCTGCGCGACGGCGCGGTGATCGCCGGCGTCGACAACAAGCCGGTCCCCGGCGTGCTCGGCCGGCCTGGGCGCGGCCTGAGCTCGGTGGCGTTGCGTCGCAACGCCGCTGGTGAGCTGCAGGCCGCCGCGGTGGCCGGCAACGTGCTTCAGATGGGGTCCACGGCCAGGTTGTCGCGGGTCAAGTTGCCCGCGGGCGCGTTGAGCCGGCCGGAGTGGCGACCGCACGCCGCCGACGTCTGGATCGGGGTGGGCGCCCGGGGCGCGGTCTACCGGATCAGCCCCGACGGCGTTCCCAAGCAGGTCTCGATCACCTCGCCCGTGGGCGGCCTGCCGCCGGGCCAGGTGGTGGCGCTGCGGTTCAGCTCGGACGGGGTGCGCCTGGCCGCTGTGCTGCGGTCGGCGGACGGGGTCATGACCGCCTGGATCGGTTCGGTGGTCACCTCCTCCAGTGACGTCCGGGTCGACTCGTTCGAGCCGTTGACCCCGGCGCGGCTGGCAGTCAGCGACCTGGCCTGGGCAGACGCCACCAGACTGCTGATGGTGGCCCGGGCGCCGAACGACGAGACCCGGGTCTGGCAGGTGATGTCGGACGGCTCGGCGCTGGGCAGGCTGAGCAATCTCGGGTTGCCCGGCCCGCCCACCTCCATCGCCGCGGTGTCCCAGCAGTCGCCGCTGGTCTCGGCCAGCGACTCGATCTGGATCCAGTCCGACAGCAGTGGCTCCTGGACCTCATTCCCCGGCAACAGCCCGACGCCGGGCGTCAATCCGACCTACGCCCCCTAGATCTGGCTTCCAGCCCTGTGGAATGCAGGCTGGAAGCACGTGAGCACGGCTCGACCGAAAGCGGACCGAGCCCGAGCAGGCGCGGAGCTGCTGGCGCTGATCGACGGCAGTCTCCTGATCCGCTCGACATCAATCACCGGAAAGCATCGATATGGTCACGAACCCAGTCGGCGTAGGTCAGGCCGGGGCGGCCGATGAACGGTTCGATGGGATCGACTGGGTGGCTGACCCCGACCATCGAGGCGAACATGCCCAGGCGCGCTTGGATCGCGTGCGGTGGAACACCGGCCTCAGCCCACACGACGCGGGCATCCTCATCAGTCAACTCAACAAAGGTGATGGGTTCCCCCAGCACCTCGCTGATTATTTCGGCGCGACGACGGTAGGAGATCGACTCGGGTCCGCTGAACTGCGGCTCCTGCCCGAGCAGATCCTTGGTGGTCAGACCGGCGAGGCAGACGGCAGCGATGTCCTTTTCGTGAAGGGGCGCTCCGTGTGCCTCGCCATAGGGGGCGCGGACCGTCCGCTCCCGCTTGATCGAGCCGGCCCACTCCAACGTCGTCATCGCAAAGCCCCCTGCTGGACGGGGCAGTACCCACTCCATGCCTGAGGCCCGCACGATGTCTTCCAGATGCCGGTGTCGCACCGCGATGGCGTTGCGCGGGTTAGGGTCCCCGACTGAGTATGTGGACAGGCCGACGATGCGCTGCACACCGCTGTCGGCGGCGCGCGCGACAATCTCGTCCGGCCCGTCGGGGAACGCGGCGATGTTCACAAAGATCGACTCGACCCCGCTCAGGTCGATGTTCTCGGTGGGCTGGACTCGCACCTCGGGCGGGAACGCCGCCGTCGCAGGAGTTCTCGTCACCGCGGTCACGTCGTACCCGTCTCGATGCAGCCCCGCCACGATGTGGCGTCCGACGTTGCCGGTGGCTCCAGTCACAAGGATCACAGCGCACTCTCCAGCTCAAGTTTGGTGTAGTCAGTCGCCGCCGGCTCGAACTGCATGACGGCGTGACTGGCAATGGAATGGACGTCTCGCCAGAGCCGCTGGGCGGGTTCGTCCCGCGACTGTCCCCGAGTGCCGCTGATCCGCAGACAGCGGTCGACCACGTTGACGAGACTCTCAAGGGCGTAGGTGGCGTCTCGTCGGTTGCGTGCGACGAGAGCGGGGGTCAGCCCCCCTTCATCGGCCGAACGGGCAATGCGCCGCAGGAAGAACTCCGCGGTCTCCCACTCGGCCGCAGCCCGGCCGTACTCCACCAGGTACGGCGCGGTCGCGAACGCGCGCGGCCCGGTGACCGGCGCCCGCAGGCTCCGCCGGCCCTCGGCGAGCGCCGCCTTCGCCGCGCCCAGGGCAGGGGCGACGAAGGTGATGCCGTTGACCGCCACGTTGGGCGCCTGGCGACCCGGGGTCACCTCCGGGCCCCGTCCAGCCATGACGTCGTCCCGCAACGCAGTGCGCTCCGCCGGAACGAAGACCTTGTCGAGGGTCAGCGTGTGACTGCCGGTCGCTCGCATCCCCAGGGAGTCCCAGGTCATCTCGATCGAGTAGTCGGCGCGCGGCACCAGGAACAGGCGTACTGGAACCTCCGGATTCGGCGGACCGCCCGGGCCCATGAGCATCGCCCAGTCGCTGAACTCGACGCCGCTGACGTAGGTCCACTCACCACTGAGCTGGAAACCGCCCTCTGTCGGCACGACCCTGCCCTGAGGCTTGATCACGGTGACCAGGAAGGCGTCGGGGCCCTCCCTCCAGATGTCCTCCTGCGCTGATCGGGGCAGGCACGAGGCGTACCTGCCGCCGAAGGCCAGGAGTGAGGCAAGCCATGCGGTCGAGGTGCACGTGCCGGCGAGTGCGGTGACTTCGTCCATCAGTTCTTCGTAGCTGCCCTCTCGTCCGCCGAAGGCCTCTGGCACGAACCAGGCGGCGAAGCCGGCCTTGCCGAGCCCCCGCGCGACCTCGAGTGACAGTTGGCCCGTCCGGTCGGCTTCGGCGGCGTGAGTCGCATCGAACACCGTGTCCGGTGACGTTTCCTGCGTACTGAGCACCATCAGTCGGACTCCTTGTCATCGTTGCGGTTCGCTGGGCCCATGGGCGGGATGTTGTGGTTGACGCGCAGCGTGTTCTTGGGGTCGTAGGCCTGCTTGGCCGCCTGCAGCCGAGCCCAGTCATCGTCGTCGTACGCGCGCTGGACTGCCTTCTCGGTGACGTCGCGAGTGAAGAGGAATCCAGGCCACGCATGACCACTCAGCCACGGACCGAGCTCTTCAAAGATGTGGTCCTGTGCGGCGACCACCTCCTCGAGCCGGTCGTCGAAAGCCGGGTTGGTGATGAAGAGCTGGTACTGGGCAGCGCGGTAACTCACCGGCGCCGGGCTGGTCGAGCGGGCGAGCACGCCGCCGAGATGGCGGAACTCCACACCACCGAAAGGCAGTTTGGCATCTGCGCCGGCGACGCGGACGAGCGCTTCAACGGCCTCGGCGGGGAAGTCCCAGGTGAGTTCGGTCCTGATCCGCGCGGGCGTGGGGCGTGGGGGTTCGGCGTAGATGGTGCCGATTTCCGTGTACGGCATGACCCGTACGCTGTCCTCCTCGGTGCCCAGCGCCCGGAGGGGCTCGATCAACCGCTGGCCCTCCGCCGGGTCGCCGGTGTAGGCGATGCGCACCTGGACGAAGTACCGGTTGCGCATCTCCGGTGGCGTCTGCGGTAGGTCGGGGAACCGGAGCACCGCGATCGAGGAGTTCATCTCGTCCGGTAGGTCGGGGGTCCATCCGAAGTAGGTTCGCAGCGCGGCGTCGACCTTGTCTTCGCCGAACATCAGGATTCCGCCGAACAGCTGCGGGTCGTCGATGAGCCGCAGCCGGACCGACGTGATCGCGCCCAGATTCCCGTGCCCGCCCAGAGACCCCCAGAACAGCTCGGGATGGTCCTGCGGTGAGCAGGTGAGAAGCTCTCCGCTCGTGGTGGCGACCTCGAGCTCGAGCACGGAATCGGCCGCCAGACCGTGACTGCGGCAGAGCACGGGCAGCCCTCCGCCGGACACGAACCCCGCGATGCCGACGTCAGGGGAGGACCCGCACAGGGCCGCCTGGCCGCTGGCGACGATGGTGGGAAGCGCGTCGCGCCACCGCGTGCCCGCGCCCACGGTCGCGACGTCGCCCTCCAGAACGCACCCGGTCAGGCTGCTGGTGTCGATCAGTAGGCAGTCCTGCATCGGGCTCGAGGGCCCGTGTCCGGTGGCCTGCAGCGCTACCGGCAGCTTCAAGGCGTCGGCGAAGGCCAGCGCGCTTGCCACGTCGCTAGCAGTGACCGGCCGCAGGATTGCGCGCGGTCGGTTGTCTCCGGACAAGTTCCAGCCCGCGCGGCGCTCGTCGTATGTCTCGTCCTCAGGCGCGATCACCTGGCCGCTGAAGCCGTGTTGGCGCAAGATGTCGATCTCGGGCTGGGTCAGGCTCTGCCGCGCGGCGTCTTGGTGATGCTCGGTGTGCCAGGACGGGTTCGAGCGGTCCGTACGACGTCCCGTGAATGTCGCTCGGGTGGTGTGCACGACCCGGCCGTTGAACACGACGTCGGCCGAGCCGACGCCCTCGTAACTCTCGGCCATGACGTTTGCCGCGACCTGGATGCGCACGTAACCGCCCTTGCGGGCCTCATCGGTGAACATCTCTCGCAGGAAGTAGGAGAAGGACGAGCCCTCACCTACTGCCCACGCGCCACCACCGATGCTGGTCGGTGTTTTGAGCGCGACCGAACCGTCCGCGCCGAACGAGATCTCGAACGGGTCCAGCTGGTCATCGTGCTCGACCGTGCCGGCCCACGTGCCCACTGGGCTCGCCTTCACTTGGCTCATTTGAAGTCCCTCTGGTCAAAAATGGCAACGGTTGTATACTTCCATGGAGTCGCCTCGGCTGCAATCCCCCTTCTCGGACATAATCCCCTTCGTGGGCACAAACCCCTTTTTGGACAACAGGAGTTAGGCATGACGACTTCCCAAAGCAAGCCGCAGCAACAAGACGCCCCACCTGCCGGGCGCACGAACGCCCAGCGGCGCGCGCTCGCGGTCATCGCAGTCGCTCAGCTGCTCCTGGTCATGGACGGGACGCTGATGAACATCGCGCTCCCGAGGATTCAGACCGGGCTTGACGTGTCGCCGGCGGCCCTGACGTGGGTGGTGACGGCCTACGCCCTGGGTTTCGGTGGGCTACTGCTCGTCGCGGGACGGCTTGGCGACATATTCGGGCATCAGCGCCTCTTCACGATCGGCATGACGGTGTTCGCCGTCGCCTCCTTGATCGGGACGGTGGCCCCCAACAGCGCGGTCCTTATCGCCGCGCGTGGCCTACAAGGGGTCGCGGCCGCGATCGCCGCGCCCAACGCGCTGTCGCTGATCAGCTCGACATTCCCCGACCGGGCCGACCACCAGCGCGCTATGGGCGTGTACGGCGCCATGTCCGGTCTGGGCTCGACCGTCGGGCTTCTGCTCGGCGGGGTGTTGACCAGCTACCTGAACTGGCGTTGGGCGCTGCTCATCAACGTGCCGATCGCGCTGTGGATCATCCTCAACCGCAAGGCCCTCGTGCAGGCTCGGCCCAGCCGTGGCCGAATCGACGTGTGGGGCGCAGTCACAGGGACCCTGGCGGCCGTCGCGCTGGTGTACGGCGCGACCCGTGCCGGTGAAGAGGAGTGGAGCGATGACGTCGTCGTCGGCTGTCTCGCACTGGCCGCCCTCAGCGCCGTCGTCTTCGTGATCATCCAGATCCGCTCGCACCACCCCTTGGTCCCATCCGACGTGGTGCGGTCCCGACCGCGAGCCGGCGCCTACCTCACGCAACTGCTGGTGGGCGCGTCGATGTTCGCGACCTACTACTTCCTCACTCTCCACATGCAGTCGGCGATGGGGTATGACGCCCTGCAGACCGGATTGGCATACCTCCCACTGAGTGTGACGCTCGCTATCGCGGCGGGAGCTGTCGCGCCGAGGCTGCTGCAGCAGGTCAGCGGTCGAGCCATCGCAGCAGGAGGACTGCTGCTGGCCGCCGTCGGCGCCGGGTGGCTAAGCCAGCTCGAGTACCCGACCAGCTATGCGACCTCGATCGTGCCGGCCACCGTGTTGATCGGGCTCGGACTGGGGCTGGCCTTCGTATCGGTCACGTTGACCGGTATGGCAGGGGTGGAGCCGCAAAAGATGGGCGCGGCCTCCAGCGTGCTCAACACGGCCCTGCAGATCGGCGGCGCCATCGGGATGACCGTGCTGGTCACCCGGGCGACCCAGGTGGCCGACGCAAGGGTGCCGGGCGCCGTTGCCATCGTCGGCCGGTCGGAGAGCGTCGGGTGGAGCCAGGCTGTCGACGCGGTGACGCGCGGCTATGCCAGCGCCTTCGTCGTGGTCGCCGCCATTTATGTCGTTGCGGCCGCCATAGTCGTCTCGACGTTCCGCACTCAGCACCAGGACCGCTGATCTCACGGGCGGCTGGCGTGCCCAGGCTATACTTGACAGTAGCGTTCGATACCCCTTGAGGAGTCCAGCGAAAGAGCCGATGCCCAGCGAAAGAGCGCCTAAGGTCGTCATGCCGGCCAGCGAGGACTCCAAAGGGGGCCGCACCCGACAGCGGGTGCTCGACGCGGCCCGTGCGCGTTTCGCCGCGGTCGGTTATGAACGAGCGACCATCCGGGACATCGCCGTGGCGGCCGACGTCGACAAATCATCGGTGATGAAGTACTTCGGCAACAAGGAGAACCTGTTCCGGGAGTGTGTCCGGTGGGAGATCCCGATCGGAGAGCTGACCACCACCGATCCCGCGTCGTCGGCCAAGAACTACCTGCGCGCGATGCTGAGCGCTTGGGCGCAGGAGCCGAACACGCCGATGGCCGTCCTGCTGCGGACCAGCATGACCAGTGAGACGGCGGCGAACCTGCTGCGCCATCACATGACCTCAGCCTCAGTCGACGCGATCGAACGCCATATCGACGGCGCGCACGCCCGGCTCCGGGCTGCGCTGTTCGCGGCAGTCATGATGGGCATCGCCAGCGGGCGGTACCTGATCAAGCTGCCAGATCTAGCCGAGGCCGACCTCGATGACGTCATAGAGTCCGCCGCACCGCTTGTCGCCGCCTTGACGGCGACACCTCCCACCGCCGACGGCGCCCCGGCCAGAACCCGCAGGTAACCGCCTCAGTCGGGCGCTGCCGCCTCAGTGCTCAAGCGCCTGCAGCATGCAGTCGCGCGCTTTGGACCAGCTGGACCACCCAGCCGCACGCCCGGAGGGAACGGGCGTGATGACCCGGGATGTCCCGCCCCGAACAGAACTCAGTTGCTTGGCGATGGCAGACAGGCCGCTACCTGGCCCTGATTCCACGAAGAGCGTGTTCGGACGGTCGAGCCGGGTCAACGCCTCCCAGAAGCGAATACAGCCGGCGACCTGTCGGGTCCAGAAGGCGGGAGTGCGAGCTTGCGCCGTCGACAGCTGGTCAGCAGACCAGGACGATATCAGCGGCAGACGCGGGCCGGCCAAGGCCGTGGCAGGGAGCATGTCGGTGAGCTGATCGGCCATGGCGCCCAGGACGGGGGAGTGGAAGGGCTCGTGGGCCTTGACCCTCATGCACGACCAGCCACGCGCCCGTGCCTGCGCCAGAACCGACGTGAGCAGCGGCTCGGGCGCAGACAAGACCACCTGCTGAGGGGCGTTGACCGCTCCCACGGCCACCGAGTCGGGAAAGGAGTCCACCAGGTCCTGGACGTCCTCGACGGAGGCGGCGACCGCGAGCATTCCGCCCGGCGCGCTCTGGGACAGCAGCCGGGCGCGTTCGGCTACCAGCCGGGCACCCGTCTCCAGCGTGAAGACGCGAGCCAAGCACGCCGCGGCCCACTCGCCGATGCTGTGGCCGATGACCGCAGGCTTGACGCCGACGTGCTCCACCAGGCTCACGGCACAGGCGTATCCCACCATCATCAGCAATGGCTGAGCGAAGGGCCCGCGGTGGATATCTGCGGCATCACCCCGGCCGAACCAGGCCTCGCGCAGCGCCGGCGCGTCGGGGCCGTATGCCTGGAAGAAGGCGTCGGCGGCGGCGGTGAAGAGTTCGTCCCGGCCGTAGAGCTCGGTTGCCATACCCGCGAACTGCGATCCTTGTCCCGGAAACAGGAGCACGAGGCCTGTCATAGCGGCGGGTTCCCGTGTTTGCGCTCGAGCGAACGGGAGCTCTTGTCGCGGAGCATCTCGACGGCGTCAATGAGGATCCGGCGGGTGTCGCTGGGGTCGATGACCTCGTCGACCAGGCCTCGTTCAGCAGCGTAGTAGGGGTTCATGAACTCCTCGCTGTACGCCCGCACCTTGACTTTTCGATGCGCCTCCGGATCCTTCGACGCGGCGATCTCGTGCCGAAAGATGACGTTGGCGGCTCCCTCTGCGCCCATGACGGCGACCTCGTTGGTCGGCCAGGCGAGCGCCAGGTCGGCGCCGATCGATCGGGAGTCCATGACGATATAGGCGCCTCCATATGCCTTGCGCAGGATGAGGGAGATGCGCGGCACGGTGGCGTTGCAGTAGGCGAAGAGCAACTTCGCTCCGTGACGAATGATGCCATTGTGCTCCTGGTCGACCCCGGGCAGGAATCCTGGCACATCGACCAGCGTCACCAGAGGGATGTTGAAGGAGTCACACATTTGCACGAACCGGGCGGCCTTCTCCGAAGACTCGATGTCGAGGACCCCGGCGTTGACAGCGGGCTGGTTGGCCACAATGCCGACCAGGCGCCCACCGAGGCGGGCCAGCGTGCACACGATGCTCGGCGCCCAGTCGGCCTGTAACTCGAAGTCCTCGCCGTCGTCTACAAGCACAGTGATGACGTCGCGGACGTCGTAGCTCATCCTCGGCGAGGTCGGCACGATGTCGAGCAGCTCGGGCACCCGCCGGTCGGGATCGTCGGCGGTGGCGTAGTCGGGGGCCAGGCCCTGATTGTTGTCGGGAAGCATGGAGAGCAGGAAGCGGACGTCGGCCAGGCATTCGTCCTCGTCGTCGTAGCGGCAATGGCACACGCCAGAACGCTCGGCATGGATCCGCGCGCCACCGAGGTCGTCGTGCGAGACCTCTTCTCCCGTCACGGCACGCACCACGTCCGGCCCAGTCACGAACATCTGCGCGGTCTTGTCCACCATGAAGACGAAGTCGGTCAGGCTCGGTGAGTACGCGGCGCCGCCCGCGCAGGGTCCGAGCATCACGCTGATCTGGGGAATGACACCAGAAGCCTGCACGTGCCGGGTGAAGATCCCGCCGTATCCGGCCAGGGCCGAGACGCCTTCCTGTATCCGTGCGCCGGCGCCGTCGTTCAACGAGACGATGGGCCGACGCGCCTTGAAGGCGAGGTCCATGACCTTCTGGATCTTCTTCGCATGCTCCTCTCCCAACGACCCGCCGAACATGCGGAAGTCGTGGGCATAGGTGAAAACCGTGCGGCCGTACACCTTGCCCCAGCCGGTGACCACACCGTCGGTGTAGGGCCGGTTCTGCGCGAGGCCGAAGGCGTGGGACTGATGGCGCCGCAGAGTGTCGATCTCGACGAACGTCCCTTCGTCGAACAGCGCCTCGATGCGCTCCCGAGCGGTCTTCTTTCCTTTCTCGTGCTGTCGGATCGTGGCCTGAGGGTTAGGGCCGGCCTCGGCGAGCTGGCGTTTGCCTTTGAGCTCATTCACGAGGAAATGCATGTCCGGGGTGTCCTCAGGGCTGGTCATGGCGTGCACCTTTCACAGCGGTCGAAAAGGTGAGGTCGTCGTTGGTTCGATAGACCTGGATGGCGGGCTGATTGCGGGCCACGAGGCTGGACAGGACCTTGCCGGGGCCGACCTCCACACCGACGCCAACCCCGACGGTCACTAGGGCTTGCATCGTCTCGACCCAACGCACCCGTTGGACGAGTTGGCTGCTGAGAACTTGGCGTACCTCGGCCCCGGTGCGCAATGGTCCGGCAGTCGCGCTGGAGAGCAGCTCCACCGTGGGGTCGCGGAAGGGCAGGGACTGCATGAACTCGGCAAACGGGCCCGCTACGTCTGACATCAGGCTGCTGTGGGCGGGCCCGCCTATGCGCAGGGTCGTCACTCGTTCGGCTCCGGCCGCCGTCACCAGTTCCAAGAGCCGATCCACACCGGCAGATTGGCCCGAGACGACTACCTGATCGGGTTCGTTGTGGTTGGCCACCTCTACCACCAGGCCGCACTCGTTCACCACCTGAGCGCACAGCTGCTCGACCTCGATGAGTGGGCAGCCAAGTAGGGCGGCCATCTTGCCGTCGGTACGCGCGTGGACGCTGGCCATCAGCAGCCCACGGTGGTGCACGAGCCGTAAGGTGTCCCGCCAGTCGAGCACGCCCGCGTAGGTGAACGCCGCATACTCACCCAGACTGTGGCCGACAGCGACGTCGGCTTGGACGCCTTCGGCAGCGAGTGCACAGGCCGCCGCGTGACTCACCATGAACACTGCCGGCTGGGTGATCGGCATCTCCCTCAGGCGCTCGGGAGGCCCGTTCGCGCAGAAGTCCGACAGGGGAAACCCGAGGATGTCGTCGGCCTCGTCGAAGAGCGCCTTGACTAGCCGCGGATACCGCTCGACTAGGAAGACGCCCATGCCGGGCTTCTGGGTTCCCTGACCGGGAAAGAGAAAGGCGGTCTTGGCCATCAGGGCGTCTCCCAGGCGGACATGGCCGGCGCGGCGTGCACCGGGAACCAGTAGTCCAGCGCGGACGCCAGCGGCAGTTGACTGACACTGCTGCTCACCAGGTGACCGTCTGGACGTAAGAGGAAATCTTCATCAGAGGCGTGCGCGGCAGCTGAGCCCGGACGGCGCTCCAGGACTGCCACGGTGCTCTCCCGTCGGTCCGTCCACTCGCTGGGGGACCGCGTGGCCAATAACCCGCGACCCTGCTGCCGCAACCGGCGCACGAGGTCGGGGTCAAGGCCCCGACGGCGCAACTCGGTCGCTGACAGCCGGGGTCCCACCGCCGGAGTGCTATTGGGGTAACTGACCGATGTCCCTGAGACCGCGGCCGCGAGCCGGTCATGGGTGGCCTCGTCGTCGGCGATCGTGTGGGCGAGGGCCGACCGGCGCCGGCGATCCTCAGGACGGCCAGAGAAGATCAGGTCGTCCTGCGACTGCACCGACTCCTGGCTGGCGTGCGCTGCCGATCGGCGTTCCCGCGCGTAGTTGTCGAGCAGGTGATCGGTGCCCGAGCGCAGCGACTGGACTAATTTCCACACAAGGTTATCGGCGTCGATCAGGCCGCTGTTGAGGCTCTCCCCGCCGACCGGCAGGAACTGGTGGGCGGCGTCGCCTGCCAACAGGACTCGCCCGACGCGCCATTGTCGGGCGACGCATGACCGATTGTCGAAGTGTTCGAACCACCGGGGTGGCCCCACCAGATGCTCTCCGGTGAGAGCCGACCACATATCCCGGAGCCGATCGAAAGTAAGAGTGTCGGTACCGCTCCACGTTTCGTCGCACGCCATGACGCGGGTCACCTCCGGGCTGATGCGGCCGACCGTCAGCACGGTGGTTCCATGGCGCTCGAACCGCCGCGGCGAGAGCGAGACATCGACGAGGTCGCAGCGCACCATCCTGCGGGTGGCCTGGCGGCGGTCGTACTGGATTCCCAGGCACTGAGCGACTGTGCTTCTGACGCCGTCGCAGCCGACGACATAACGGGCGTGGACGGCCGATCCGTCAGCGAGCTTCACCGCCGCGGATGTCTCATCGCTGTGCACGTCGACGACCTCGGAGGCGAACGACAACCGCGCGCCCTGAGCCTGGGACCACTCCGCGAGCCGGCGCACCAGTTCGGGCTGGGCAAGCTTCCACTGGCCCGACCAGGCGCTGTCGACCCGGGTGAGATCCAGCGGCAGGCCGGCGTAGTGGCCGTGCGTCAGCCGGGGCACTGCATCGAGCCGGGGCACGCAGTGATCGGCGAGGATCTCCATGGCCCGGGCCTGCAGCGTCGACGCACGCGACTCGGCGACGAGGCCGTCGCCGCTCTCCAGGACGATCACGTCCAGGCCTGCGCGCGCTAACGCTCCCGCCAGTAGCAGACCCACCGGTCCGGCCCCGACGACGACCACGTCCACTGGCGCCGTGCTAGTCATGGGTCCTCCGCTTCCGACCGTGCCGGTCCCGTCAACCTCTGGCCCCTACGTCAGCCGCAGGGCTCCGACCGGGCAGACCTGCACGGCTGCCACGGCCGGCTGGTCGTCCCCCAGCACGGCGCCCTCGGTTCTGAGGACCAACTCGCCTTCCTCGTCGAGAGCCAGCAGAGCCGGTGCGGCGTCCACGCACAGGCCGTGCCCTTCGCATCGGTCCCAGTCCACAAGCAGTCGGGTCATGACACGGTCGCCACGAAGCTGGCGTCCAGACGCTCGATCCCGCGGATCGTGTTGTGCAGCCGCCAGGTCGGTTCGCCGACGTCGATGCGCGCCACTTTGCGCACCAGGGACGACATCAGGGAATGCCCTTCCATTCGCGACAGCGCTTGGCCCACGCATCCATGAATGCCGTGGCCGAATCCGAGGTGACGGGTGGCATCCACCCGCTGGATGTCGAAGACGGCGGGATCGGTCTGCCAGAACGTCTCGTCGCGGTTTGCGGAGGCGAAGAGCAGAAGCACCCGGTCCCCGGCGGACAGATCGCTCGAGCCGAGCCGGAAGTCGCGGGTCACCAAGCGAGTGAACCCGCGCAGGGGGGACTCGAAACGCACGATCTCGTTGAACGCGCTCGGGATCAGGTCCGGTTGCGACCGCAGTAGGTCGTACTGGTCGGGGTGCTTGCCGAAAAGGTGGATGAGACTGGCGAGCGCACTCACCGACGTGTCCATCGACGGGAACAGGTAGTCGCCGAGGAGCGCCGGGAGCAACGCCTGGTCGATCTCGCCTCGCTGCGCCTCCTCGACCAACTGCGCGCCCCAGCTACCGGGTCGGAGGTTGCCGGGCTGAGACATCCGCGCCAGGAACCCGTGCATGTCGGCGAAGTGGTGCAACCCGCCGAGCGTCCGCTCATTGGCAGGCCCGAACGCGTTGAAACCCGCCGACGCCCAGTCGAGAAGCCGTTCCCTGCCTTCCTCAATGGGCCAACCCAGGAGGTCCGGTACCAGAGAGAGCGGAAAGGCCTGCCCGAAGTCCCTTACGGCGTCGAACGAATCCTGGGCGATGAGGGAGTCCACCAGTCGGTCGGCCCACTCTTGGACGTAAGCGGTGATCTCGCGCAGCGCCCGTGGGGTCAGGTTCCGCGCTACCAGCCCGCGCACCAGGTCGTGATAAGGCGGGTCGCTGGTCAGCGTGCTCCCCGTCTGCGCCTGATTGAGCCGCTCGGTGATCCCGACGCCCGAGGCGGAGGAGAAGACCTCATGGTTGTGGAGCGCGTCATAGACATTGCGGTAGTGGGGGATGGCGTAAAAGCCGTACTGCTCGCTCCACACAGCCTCCCCGGTAGCGCGTAACTTCTGGTACGCGGCGTACGGGTCGGTGAGCACCTCGTCGCTATAGAGATCGATCTCTTTGGCTGCGGTGACGGTCATATCAGGCTCCTTCTGCGTAGGAGACGGCCTTTGCCAGGGTCAAGCGGCTGTTGTTGCCGAGATTCGACCGCGCCAGCTCGCGCGCTGTCTGCACAGTCGCATCGGGACCCAGCACTGCGCTGACCCGCTCGCTTCGGATGGCAACCGTATGCTCGGAACTGATCTGCCATCCCTGCTCATGGGGCCGGATGGTCCAGACCCCCGTGTGCAGGCTCATCAGCGCAGGCAGGGTGGTCTGCTTGTAGACGATTCGGTCGGGTTTGAAAGAGACTCGGAACGACTCGGTCGTGTGCGTCGAGCCGTCGGGGGCCAGCGTGTCCATCTTCAGACGTTGAAGACCGTCATCGAACTCGGTCATCACCGCGGCGGCGACATGATCGAGCCGTTGCTCCCACGCGTCAGCGCGATCGAGGAACTCAAAGACCTTCGCCGGGTCACCGACTGTCGTCAGGCTGTCCTGGAAGGTGAAAGGCGCGTCCAGGCCGTCACGAGACTCACGCTCCAGCGCCGACTTCAGCGCCTCGAGTTCGGCCCGCGAGTTGCCGTCGACCGCGCGGGCGATCCACGACAGCTGCTCGTCGGTGTCATCGATCGCGCTGTACTCGTGGACGAGTGAGAGGAGGGAGCTCCTGTCGTCCAGTGGCTTGATCGTCCATTCGCCGCGCATGTGCCGAATCGGATGGACAGACCGCTCCTGACGGAAGTCGATTCTGAGCCCCGCCGAGTCGAGTGCCCGCCGCGACGTCCAAGAGTGCGCCTCGCCATGCGCGGTTGCCCACAGCCGGATGCGCTCTTCCCCTCCGCTGGCGTCCAGGACTTCTGCGTGGATCGTCGGAGGGAACAGGGTGGGCCAACGGCTTACGTCGCTGAGCCGGGTGAAGATCGCCGGCGCCGGGGCGTCCACCTTTATGTCATGGGTATCGGTGCGGGTTCTGGCCATGCTCGCTCCTCCTTAAAAGTTCCCGAGTCCGCCGCAGACGTTGAGCGCCTGAGCGGTGACCGACGCCGCGACCGGCATGGCGAGGTAGAGGATCATGGAAGCCACCTCTTCGGGCGTCGAGTAGCGGCCCAAAGGAATTTTCGCCTCGAAAGCGGTCAGCACGTCGTCCTCGGTCGTTCCCCACGCCTCGGCGTAGGCGTGCCTCACCCGCTCAGCCATCGGCGTCTCGACGTAGCCGGGGCAAACGGCGTTGACGGTGATTCGTTGAGGAGCCAGCTCCTTGCCCAGCGCCTTGGTGAACCCCACGACTCCGTGCTTGGAGGCCGAGTAAGGCGCTGCCAGCAGAACTCCCTGTTTGCCGGCGGTCGAGGCGACGTTGATGATCCGTCCGCCCTCTGTCATCCCGCCGCGGGCGAGGACCTCGCGGGTTACGTAGAAAACGCTGTTCAGGTTGGTGTTGATGACCTGATGCCACAGCTCATCGGTCAACTGAGCCGTCACGCCGCCGCCGTTGCGGCCGGCGTTGTTCACGAGCACCCCGATGGGCCCGTGGGCCTCGGTGGCGGCTTGGACAAGGTGACGCACGCTGCTTGTGTCGGTCACGTCCGCGGTGACCGTGGTGACGGCCAGTCCCTCATCGGCCAGTTGCTTGGCAGCCTGGCGGAGGGAGTCTTCGTTGCGGCCGCAGATGACCGTCGGATAGCCTGCGCCGGCGAGCGCTCGGGCCGTGGCCAGACCGATGCCGCTGGAGCCGCCGGTCACCAGAGCCGTGAGCTTGGTCTCCTCCGGGGTCGTCATCGCAGTCACACCATTGCCAGGGCTCGGTTGATGGCACTGACCAACTCCTGGGGACGCTCCACGTCGGCGAGGTCGTCGTCGGCGATCTCGACGCCATGTTCGCGGCCTAGCCGCAGACCGGTCTCGAGTATGGCGAGTGAGTCGTAGCCGAGTTCCTCAAAGGTCATCGTCTCGACTTTGAGGTCGAGGTCGATGGACTCATCGACGCCCGAACCCTCCCGCAGCGCTCGTTTCAGGTCTTCCATACTGATCTGCGTGGGCATGCTGATGCTCCTAACCGTGGGGGATTCACTCGGATGTGTTGGGTGAGCGGGTGACGACGAGCGCCGCGTTGAACCCGCCGTAGCCGCGGGCGAGGATCAGGGCGCTACGGACCGTCGCCTCCCTGGGTTCTGTGACGAGGTCGATGCGCAGGCTCTCGTCGGGGGAACTGTTGATCGTCGGGGGGATCACCCCGTCACGCATGGCGAGCAGCGCGGTGGCGACGTCGAGCGCGCCGGCGGCGCTGTACAACCGGCCGGTCGCCGCTTTGGGCACCGTGACCGGCACGCCCGCGGGGCCGAAGACCGACTCGATGGCGGCTGCCTCGGCTTGGTCGGCCGCGCGGGTTCCGGCTCCGTCAGCGAAAACGACGTCGACCTCGCCGCCGGCGATCCCGGCGTCCTGCAGCGCTAGGCCGATGGCCCGCCCCATGCCGCCACCCGGCGTCTCGCCGGCGCCGTCCATCGTGGACGCGTGGCCGGCCAGATAGCCGTACACGTCCTTTCCTGGGCGGGGCTCGGCCTCCAGCACGAGGATCGCTCCGCCTTCGCCACCGACGTGGCCCCCGGCACGGGCGTCAAAGGGCAGGTAGGCCTGGGCCGGATCGTCCTCAGTGGACATCCATCCCGGGGCCATCTGCGCCACCCAGCCCCACGGGCACAGCGAGCTGTCCACCGCACCGGTGAGCATGAGCGTGTTCCCCCGAGCGATGCGCCGCCGCGCTGCCCCCAGACTGTCCAACCCGCCGGCGCCGTCGCTGACGACGACCCCGCTGTGTCCCTTGAGGCCATGGCGGATGGACAGCTGCCCGGTGTTGACCGCGTAGAACCAGGCGTAGGACTGATAGGCGCTGACATACTTGCTGCCCCGCGACCACAGGTTCTGCAGCTCGCGCTGACCGAACTCATAGCCCCCGGCTGATGCCGCAGTCAGTGTTCCTCGGCGCTCCTCGGGCACCGTCTCGAGGTCGATGCCAGCGTCCTCGAGGGCGCGGTCGGAGGCCACCATGGCCAGCTGTGTCATGCGATCGGTACTGGGCAGCAGCCGCATGGACAGGTGATCGGCTGGGTTGAATCCCTTGATCTCTCCGCTCAGCCTGGAGGGGTAGGAATCGGCGTCGAAGAGCGTCGCGACTCCGATGCCGTTCTCTCCGGCCAAGGTCGCCGTCCAATAAGCCTCTGTCGTTGTGCCGGTCGGCGCCACCACTCCAAGGCCGGTGATGGCGGGCCTCGTCGCGGTCACCCCCGACCTCCCAGGGCCTGCAGGACCATGGCGCTCTGAAAGCCACCGAACCCGCTCCCGGTCGTGAGCACCGTGTCGACGCGTTGACTTCGCGCCGTCAGCGGCACGTAGTCCAGGTCCAACTCCGGGTCGTTGTTGTGCAGATTCGCTGTCGGTGGGACCACGTTGTCGCGGATCGCCAGCGCGCAAGCTGCGATCTCCAGAGATCCGATGGCGCCCAGGGAATGCCCGATCATCGACTTGATGGAGCTGATAGGCACGCGGTACGCGTGCTCGCCCAGGCTGCGCTTGAGCGCTGCGGTCTCGTGCCGGTCGTTCTGCTTGGTCCCCGAGCCGTGCGCGTTCACATAATCGATGTCGACGGCGTTGACCCTGCCTTCGTCGAGCGCGGTCGTCACCGCACTCGCGAGCTCGGCGCCATCCGGTCGCAGCCCCGTCATGTGGTAGCCGTTGCAGCGACTGCCGTAGCCCTTGATCTCGGCGTAGATCGGGGCGTGTCGACGGCGGGCAGACTCCAGCTCCTCGAGGATGAGGACCGCCGCGCCCTCTCCTAGGACGAACCCGCCACGCGTGGCGTCGAACGGGCGGGAGGCGCTCTCTGGTGTGTCGTTGTAGGTCGAGGTGGCTTTGATGGTGTCGAAGCAGGCCACCGTGATCGGAGAGATCGGCGCGTCCGAGGCTCCGGTGATCATGATGTCGGCCCTGCCGTCGTGGATGAGCTCCGCGGCGTTGCCCACGGAGTCGATGCCGGAGGTGCAACCCGTGGAGATGAGCGCCCCGGGTCCCTGCGCATTGGCGAGCGCCGCGATCTCGGCTACGAAGGAGCTGGGCACAAAGTAGTCATAGAGTGCCGGCGGCGCGTCGGACTTCACGGTCCACAGCTGCCCCTCGTTGCTCATCTGTCGGTAGACCCGCTCCAGGGCAGTGGTGGCTCCGACCGCGGATCCTAAAGAGACACCCATGCGTCGAGGGTCGTATGAATCCCCGAGCTGTGCGTCATCCAGGGCTTCCCGGGCGGCGGTCAAGGCGAACTGTGAGGCGCGGTCGAGGTTATGGGCCTGCTCCTCGCTGAGTCCGGCCGCCAGGGGATCGAAATCGACTTCGGCCGCGACCTTCGAGCGGAACGGCGCCGGGTCGCACAGGGTCAGCCCGCGCGTCGACGTACGGCCGGCCGTGAGGTTCCCCCAGTACTTCTCGCGGCCGACTGCGCCCGGGGCGACGACGCCGATGCCGGTCACGACGACACGCCGGGTCACAACGGCCCTCCCTGCCACGAGTAGAAGCGGGTGGCCATGGCGTCCTTGGGCGACTTCCACCCCGGGTCATAGGGGTCTATGAACGGGCGCAGATCCTGGCTGATCTTCGCGAAGGCCGGATCCTCTTTCACCGCTTCTATGCGCTCCCCGCCGTTCGGGGCGGCGAAGTCCTGAATGTGGAAGTACAACCCGTGAAAATGGAAGAGCTGACGGCGTACTGTGCCCATCCGGTGCGGCATGTCCGTCGCGTCGAATTCCGCGAAGAGTGCCTCTACGTGGCAGATATCACGTGGTGACAACCGAGCGACGATCAGGGTGCTGTCCATCAGATTGCTCCTTACGCATAGGGGTGTTCGGGTCACCGAACCATCGGCGAAGTGCTGATTCGAGGGTGCCTGCGCCCGGGGACGCCCAGGCGACATAGCCGTCCGGTCGCACGAGCAGGGCGTCGACCCCGGAGAGGTCCGGGTCGTCGGTCGGTTCCGGTACGACCGGCAGGACGCTTACGCGGTCACTCCAGGCAACGACGGCCTCCTGAGCGTGGGCCACAGTCGCCGCGGACGCGAGGAGTACGCCGTGCGCCTTCTGCAGAGACGACAGGACACCGGACGTCTGGCCTTTCAACTGCATCCCCGCCGGCGGCAATCGACGCCCGACTATGGAGGGTGCGTCAGGGATGCCCATGTCATATCGGACGTCCAGTCCGCTCACCGAACGCCCGAGTATGCGAGCGACCTCTGGGATTTGGATCAGCCCCGCGAGAATCTTGCGGAGTGGGTCTACCTCCGGTCCGCGGAGGAACAGTTGTCCCTGAGCCTGGGTGTTCTCCAGGAGGGCTTGACCGACGCGCCGGCGCTCACGGTCGTATGTGTCAAGCAGCTCGGTGGGCGCGTGGCCGTGGACGGCTGCAGCCAGCTTCCACCCGAGGTTGACCGCATCCTGGATGGCCACATTCATGCCCTGGCCGCCTGCCGGCAGATGTGTCCGCGCGCTGTCGCCGACCAGGAAGACCCGGCCGTGTCGATAGCTATCGACGATCGAGCCTGCATCGGTGAAGGAGCTGGCCCAAAGGCATTCGCCATCTCCTAACGGCGTGCCCACTACGGCTTGGTAGGCGCGCTGGACATCGGCGAACTCAACCTGTCGACCGCTCTCGAGCAATGGCGCGCCACGCTCGCAGACGATGATCCGGTCGACGCCGTTGCCCAGTGGAGCAGACATCACCATCCCGGCTTCGTGTTTGACGCCGAACGGGTTATCCGGGAGCCCGCAGTCGCGCACGTCGGCCAGCAACATCTGAACCGAGGGCGGGGTTGTCGCGGTCTGCGCACCGACACAGGAGCGCACGGTGCTGCGGGCGCCGTCGCACCCCACGACATAGCGGGCCCGCACGGACTCCGACCTGCCGTCTGCCGACTGCACTTGCACCGTCGCCGCGTCGTGGTCCTGGACCAGAGTTGTGGCCGTCCTGCCACGCAGAATCTCGACCCCCAGCGACAGCGCCCAGTCGGTGAGCACCGCTTCGGTCTTGGACTGAGGAAACTGGCTGACCGGCGTATGGGTGCTGCCCAAGACACTGGCGGGGATGGTCAGGCCGGCGAAGTGGACCGCCTCCTGGGTCCGCAGGTCTCCAAAGCGGTCGAGGATCCCCCGCTGCTCGAAGACCTCTAGCGTGCGGACGGTGAATCCCAGAGCCCGCGACTGGCCTGTCGGCTGCAAACGAGAGTCGATCAGCGTCGGAACAACGCCGGCGAGGGCGAGTTCGCAAGCGAGCATCAGGCCGGTGGGTCCGGCGCCGATAATGAGTACCGGGGTTTCCCTCGGCAGCGAATCAGGCATGCGTGTCCGCCTTCTGTAGAGGGAGCGGAAGAGCCGATGTGACTATCACTCTGGTGATGAGCCGGCCCTTTGTGTAGTGGATGTCTTGGCGATGCATCCGGGACAAATGCAGGAACGTGTTGGGAAGCCCGGGGAAGAGGTGGCCTTTCAACCAAGAGGCCTCGTATATTCATCACATGCAGAAGGGCTTCGCATGAAGATTTGTGTTCTGGGCGCCACCGGACGCACCGGGAAGTTGGTGGTCGGCCAGGCGCACGAGCGCGGCATCGATGTCACCGCCCTGGTGCGTGACCCGGCTCGACTCGGCCCGACCCGTGAACTGGTCAACGACGTCACGCCCATCGACGCTGACGACGCCGTGCTCACGGCCGCTCTGGCAGGCAGCGTCGCGCTCGTCTCAGCGCTCGGCCCGCTGCGCGAGACACCTAGGGGCGAGCTCGCCGGTCTCCTCACTCGGATCCTCGAGTCGGCCGACCGCGCTGGGGTATCGCGGGTGGTCTCAATCAGCGCGGCGCCGATCAGCCCGCCGCCCGCCGGCGAGTCCGCCGCGTATAGGCGCGTAGTGCTTCCGGCGATTCGGCGGGTGTTTCGACTTCAGTACCAGGAACTAGCGCTTATGGACGCAGCCCTTATGGCGCGTCCTGGATTGGATTGGACGATCCTGCGGCCCCCGCGGCTCACCAACAGCGCTGCAGCGCAGTCATACCGCGCCGAGATCGGCGGGCCTGCCGTCGGCGGCCGCACTGTGACCAGAGCGGGTCTGGCCAAGGCTGTGCTCGACAGCCTTGCAAGACCGGACTGGAGTCGACAGATCGTCGGCCTCGCCGCCGGATAGACGGTGCTGATATCCCCATTCGGCTTTGGGTTTGCCCCCGTCGACGTCTACCTGGCGCAGCACTGAGTCAGGCATCGGCAGCGGCTGGCCTGCACTTCTCCGAGGGCGCCGACCCCGTCGCGATGGGCGCGAGGATCGAGGGCGCCGCATCGCATTCACCCACCGGCCCGCACGGTCGCAGTCCGAGGAACTGAGTGACGCCTTCGATCAAGTAGCCCAGCATCCTCGGCCCGGCGAACTGGGGTCGAAGGGGTGGACGAGTCCTTGGGCCATCGTTACACGCCGCCAACCTTTCCCGGAACAGGTGGAGGACGCCTTCTCCTTGGCTGCGAGCAGCATTCTGGCCGGCCTCTTCGTCAATGGCAACGTCTGTACACTTTTGCCTACTTGTGGTTATATACCAACCGTGGCTTTTATACAACTTGTCGCTTATTACCATTTGGCTGGTCACCTGCCGGCTGCCTACTCGGTGTGAGCCTCGTGCCGGTCGCACCAGGCGAACAAGCCACGCCGTCGACGCAGGCGCGCCGGTCACGATGACCAGCTCGGGAGGGCCATGACACAGGTTCGCTTCAATGTGCTGGGGCCTATCGAGCTGCGCATTGACGGCAAGATCGCTCGGCTCCGGGGAGTCAAGAACAGGGTGGTCCTTTCCTGCCTGGCGCTGCGCCCCGAGACGGTGGTCTCGATGGACGACCTGGTGCGTGCCGCCTGGCCGGACGAGAGGCCGCCCAGCGCTGAGCATCAGGTGCGCAAGATCATTTCGCAGCTCCGTTTGTCCATTCCGCGACGGTGGGACGTCCTTGCCACCGTCGGGGGCGGCTACCTGCTGTGCGCGGGCCCTGAACGGTCCGACGTTCAGGAGTTCCGCGCCCTGCTCACTCGTGTTCACGACCCCCACGGGGTCGAGGAAGCCGAGTTGCCCAAGCTGCTGGGGGGCCTGCAGCTGTGGAGGGGGGCTCCCGCCAAGGGACTGACGCCCAGCGGGTTCGAGAAAGATGTCCAGGTGCTTGAAGAGGAGTACCGGGTCTTCCTGCAGCGATGCGTCGACATCTTTGCCCGCTATGGCCGCGCGGCCGAGTTGGCGCCCCACCTGAGGTCGATGGCTTATGAGTTCCCCGGAGATAGGACCATCGCCGACCACCTCGCCGTCGCTCTGGGCGGCCATCACGAACGGACGAGCGCAAGCGAGCAGACCACTCGTCAGGAGATCCTCGGGAGGTTGCCCGAGCCTCGAGGTCATGCCAATGCCAACGGGCATAAGGCGATCATCTCGATGCTCCCGCGCGACCTGCCTGAGTACCAGGGACGGGAGGCTGAGGTGGAGGCGGTGACGCGAGCCCTGCGCGTAGCCGAGCCCGACCACCTCCGGCTGGTCACGATCACCGGCATGGCGGGGATCGGAAAGACCGAGCTTGCGCTTCATGTCGCACACGCCTTGAAACACCAGTTCTCCCACGGGGCTTTCTTCGTAGACCTTCATGGCTTCACCCCCGGTCGCGCCCCACTGCAGGCACACGACGCAGTCGCAGCGCTCCTGCATCAAGTCGGAATCGCTGAGCATGAGATGCCGTCCACCTTCGACGGCCGCGTAGCGCTTTGGCGGTTGCTCACCCATGACCAGCGAGTCCTCCTCGTCGCCGATAACGTCGCCACTCTCGATCAGGTCCGACCGCTGCTTCCGAACTCCTCCCACAGTTGCGTGATCGTCACCGGGCGACTCACCTTGACCGGTATCGACGGGGCCTCGCACATCCATCTGGAACTCCCCTCCGAGCGCGAATGCGTGAGGCTTCTTGGCTCATTCATCGGCGATCACCGAGTGGCGGAGGAACCCGACAGCGCGGCCGAACTGGTGCGTCAGTGCGGCCGCCTGCCGCTGGCGATACGCCTAGCGGCCGCGCGTGTGGTGGCTGAAAGCTCTTCGGGGCTTGGTGAGATAGTTCAGCGCTTCAGGGAAGCCGACAGTCCGTTGGCTGAGCTGGAAGTGCCCGGGCGCAGCCTCCGGGGATATCTGAACGTATCGATCGACGCCCTCTCAGACAGCGACGCGGAGGTGTTTGTGTTGTTGGCCCGGCACCCCGTCGGCGATTTCAACGCGCATTCGGTGGCTACTCTCGCCGAGATCGAATTGGCTTCCGCGCAGGCGAGCTGCCGACGCCTCGCGGATGCGAACCTGCTAATCCCGCAGCGCCCAGGATGGTTTGGGATTCACGATCTGTTGAGGGAGGCCGGCCGCTCGCGAGCCACCGCGGAGATGGCCGCCGAGCGAGGCAAGGGTGCGACTAGTCGACTTGAGCTACTGGGCGCCGGTAAACGGCAGTGGGTCCGCAACCCGGGGTCGGCTTAGCGACCCAACCGATCCGGTCCCTCCCGGTCAGAGCGGCTTGGCAGAACAGTCCGGCGAGCTCGGTGCTGGTGTGCGTGCCGGCGCGCCAGAGCTCGACGAGGTGCGCCTCCTGCGCGGTTCGAGCTTGGGCTGCTTGCCTCCCGGCCGACCCTTGGCCGGAGGCGGGCTTCATGCCTTTCTCGTCCGCGCCCGGTTCATCCACATGTCGGGGAGCGGTCCACCGCCGGCGGGCCGCGTGAGGCAAACTGACCGTATGAGGTTATTGCCCGACTTGCTGGACCTGGTGCTGCCGGCCAAGTGCGTGTGCTGCGGGCGTGCCGGGCTGGTGTGGTGTCCCGGTTGCCAGCCGACGTCCACGCCTGAGCCGGTCGCGCTGGCGTGCCCGGCGCCGGTCTTCGCCGCCGGTGAGTACGGCGGCGCCCTTCGCAGCGCGCTGCTGGCCTTCAAGGAACGCGGCCAACGGGCGCTGGCCGGGCCTCTGGCGGCCTACCTCAGCGACGCCGTCGATGTGGGCTGTCGCAGGCTGAGCGGGCCGGCGGACCGCCTCGTGCTGGTGCCGATCCCCTCCAGCAGGGCCGCGGCCCGCCAGCGCGGCGGTGATCATCTGCTGCGGCTGGTCGCCGAGGTCGCCCCGCAGAACGGCCTGGAGGTGTCGCCGGCCTTACGGCTGCACGGCCGGGGCCGTGACTCGGCCGGCCTGTCGCCGGCCCAACGAGCGGCGAACCTGGCCAACCGGATGCGCGCGGTTCCGGTCGCCGGCCGACCGTCGGCGCTGATCGTCGATGACATCGTCACCACCGGAGCGACGCTTGCCGAGGCGTGCCGGGCATTGCAGGCGGCGGGCTGGCAGGTGCGCGGCGCTGCGGTGATCGCGGCCACCAAGCTGCGCCAGCCCGAGCAACGCCTCCTGGACTCGGCTGCCTGGGGTGTCTCCGGTGACGCGCCGGCCCCTTGCGTGTCATCTCGCCGGGCGGCCAAGGTGGTCGCAGAGGATGGCACGCCGGGTGGCCGGCCATCGGCACGCCGCCGATCTGGCCGGCAGGCCGCCAGCGACACGATTCAACTGGGCAGATCCACTACGAAGGTCTAGCGTTCACAGGACCTACCGAAATAGGCGCCAGCGAGCAGGAGCTTGGCGGGCCAGTCCGGGGGAAGCCGGCCCACTGGGCACTGCTCGCGCCGTCTCGAGCAGCCAGGAGGTCGCGTGGATATTGTCGTGAGGGGCCGTAACGTTGAGGTTCCCGATCATTACCGACAGCATGTCGCAGAGAAGCTGGCCAGAGTTGAGCGGTATGACAACCGGATAATCCGGGCTGACGTCGAACTCCTCCACGAGAAGAACCCCAGGCAGTCAGAGATCTGCCAGCGGGTAGAGATAACCTGCCGGGTCCGCGGACCGGTGGTCCGCGTCGAGGCCGCCGCGGCAGACTTTTACAAGGCTCTTGACCTCGCCGTCGAGCGGCTGGCTCGAAAGTTCCGGCAGGCCGCCGATCGTCGCCGGGTGCACCACGGCCGGCACACGCCCACCTCGGTCGCCGCCGCGACCGGCGCGCTCATCGAGCCCGAGCCCGCCCAGGCCGCGCCTGATGAGTCCGCAGCCGACGACGAGCCGCTTGACGGTCCCGGGCGGGTGGTCCGCGAGAAGGAGCACCCGGCCAAGCCGATGACCATCGACCAGGCGCTGTTCGAGATGGAGCTCGTGGGCCACGACTTCTACCTTTTCGCCGATGCTGACGGCGGGCATCCCAGCGTCGTCTACCGGCGAAAGGGCTATGACTACGGGGTAATCAGGCTCGTCGAGTGAGCCGGCTTGAGCCGGCGTCGGGCCAAGCGGTAAGCGAGGTCACGATGGCCCGGTATTCTGGGCCATCGTGACCGCTACCGACACCGCCATTGAGCTTGCCCGCATCGCCGGGCACGCTGCCGCGGACAAGCTCGCCACCGACATCGTGCTGATCGACGTCAGCGACCGACTGGCCATCACGGACGTCTTCGTGATCGTCACCGGAAGCAACGAGCGCCAAGTCGAGGCGATCGTCGACGAGGTCGAGGACAAGCTCCGCCTGGCCGGCACCAAGCCGCTGCGCCGCGAGGGCAAGCGGGACGGCCGGTGGGTGCTGCTGGACTACGCCGAGATCGTGGTGCACGTCCAGCATGCCGAGGAGCGGGTCTTCTACTCACTCGAACGGCTCTGGAAGGACTGCCCGCAGATCGAGTTCGACGAGGGCCGGCCCCAGGCCGCTGGCGCCGGGCAGGCCGCCGGCGTCGGACAGGCCGCCGGCGTCGGACAGGCCGCTGGGGCGGGGCAGGCCGCTGGGGCGGCACAGGCGGACGAGGCCTAGTGCTGCGCCGGCTGGTCATCCTGAGGCACGGCCGGACCGCCTGGAACGCCGAGCGCCGGTACCAGGGCCAAGAGGACCCACCGCTGGACAAGGTCGGCCAGGCGCAGGCACTGGAGTCCGCGGCCCTGGTCGCGGCGATGAGCCCGGACCTGGTGATCTCCTCGGACCTGCAGCGGGCCGAGCAGACCGCCCGCAAGATCGTCGCGCTGACCGGCCAGCAGCTGGTGATTGACACGCGGTTGCGCGAGCGTCACCTCGGCCACTGGCAGGGGCTGACCCGGGACGAGGTGCAGGCCCGCTATCCCGAGGAGTTCGCCGACTGGCTGGCCGGGCGCGACGTGACCCGCCGGGGTGGTGAGAGCCGGCAAGAGGTCGCCACCCGGGCGCTGAAGGCGCTCGATGAGTTGCCAGAGGTCGAGCTCACGGTGCTTGTCAGCCACGGCGCGACCTCGATGTGCCTGGCCGCGGCGCTGCTCGGGCTGCCCCAGACCCCGTCCATCCTCGGCCCGCTGGCCAACTGCCACTGGACCGAGCTGCGCGACAGCGGTGACGGCTGGACGTTGCGAGCTCACAACGCCGGCCCGCCCGGGCCGGTCATCCCGTCGCTGGCGCCGGAGGACGACCACTCCGACGCCGACGCCTAAGCGCTGGGCACGGGTGGGCCGAACATGGCTGAGCAGCCGACCGCGCCTGCGCCGAGCACCGGCGAGCCCGGTGAGCGAGCCGGACGCGCCGTGACCGAGATCCTGCTGCTCACCGACTCGCTGGCCTTTCACGGCCCTGGGATGGGGGAGCTGACCACCGAGCCGAGGTTGTGGCCGAACGTGCTGGCCGCGGCCCTGAGCACCCCGGAGCAGCCGTGCCGGGCGACCATCTTCGGCCGCCGGGGCTGGACCGCCCGCGACGCCTGGTTCGCCCTCACCCGCGATCCGCACGTGTACTCGGTGCTGCTGCCCCGAGCCGATGTCGTGGTGCTCGCGGTCGGCGGAATGGACTACCTGCCCACGATCCTGCCCACTCACCTGCGGGAGGGGATTCGGCTGCTGCGGCCCCGACCGCTGCGCGTGGCCGCGACGACGCTGTTCCGGCGCGCCCAGCCGCTGGGCTCGCGGCTGCTGGCGGGGAAGTGGCGGACCCTGCCGCAGTCGCTCACCGACCACTACCTGAGCCGATGCGTGGCGGGCATCCGTCACTTCCACCCCGGCACCCCGGTGCTGGGCGTGGTTCCGCCGCCGCACGACGCGCTGGGTTACGGCCGGGTCCGGGCCGGTCATCCACCGGCCGTCCAAGCCGCCCTGGACTGGGGCCGGCAGGCCGAGGTCGAGCTGCTGCGCCTGGACGAGTGGGTGCAGCCGTTCCTCGGCACGCCCGGCATGAACGTCGACGGCATCCACTGGGGCTGGGACTGCCACCGGGCAGTCGGGGAGCAGGCGGCCGAGCAGGTGCGCGCGATCCTCACCGTGCCCGCCGGTGAGCCGGCCGGGTAGTATCGCCCTTATGGGCATGCACCTGCTTCTTACCGAGCCGCGCTGAGTCTCCGACGACCCAGTGCGGCTTGAGCCTCTGCAATTTCGGCAGGGGCTCTTCGTCTGTCCGGGGCCCCGTTGAGGCCGGCCCAGCACACCAATGACGCACCTGATCGGGAGAGTCCCACCATGACCGCGAGCACCGCGCAGCCCAGCGACACCGCGCAGCCCAGCGACACCGCGCAGCCTGGCGACACCGCCGGCGATTCCCCGCCGTTTCGCTACACCGCCGCGCTGGCCAACCAGATCGAGACGCGCTGGCAGCAGGAATGGGCCGACCGCGGCACCTTCAACGCCCCCAACCCCAGCGGTGAGTTGAGCGAGGGCTTCCAGCGGCTGGCCGGCAAGCCGCACACCTACATCCTGGACATGTTTCCCTACCCTTCCGGCGCCGGGCTGCACGTCGGGCACCCGCTGGGTTACCTCGGCACCGACGTCTACGCCCGCTACCGGCGGATGTGCGGTGAGAACGTCCTGCACACCATGGGGTTCGACGCCTTCGGCCTGCCGGCCGAGCAGTACGCGCTGCAGACGGGTCAGCATCCGGCGAGGACCACCGACGACAACATCGTCACCTTCCGCCGCCAGTTGCGGGCGCTGGGCCTGGGCCACGACCAGCGCCGCGTGGTCGCCACCACCGACCCCGAGTTCTACCGCTGGACGCAGTGGATCTTCCTGCAGATCTTCAACTCTTTCTACGACCACGAGGCCGACGGCGGCGTGGGCCGGGCGCGCCCGATCTCCGAGCTGATCACCGAGTTCGACGCCGGCGCCCGGGAGCCCGAAGCCGGCAGCAACGACTTCGGCAAGCCCTGGTCCGAGCTGGACGACGTCCAGCGCCGCAGCGTCATCGACCGGCACCGGCTGGCCTATGTCGCCAACCTGCCGGTCAACTGGTGCCCCGGCCTGGGCACCGTGCTGGCGAATGAGGAGGTGACCGCGGACGGGCGCTCCGAGCGCGGCAACTTTCCGGTGTTCCGCAAGCCGCTGGCGCAGTGGATGCTGCGGATCACCGCCTACGCCGACCGCCTGCTGGCCGACCTGGACCACATCGACTGGCCTGAGAAGGTCCGCACGATGCAGAAGAACTGGATCGGCCGGTCGGTCGGCGCGCACATCTCGTTTCCCACGCCGGCAGCCGAGCTGACGGTGTTCACCACGCGTCCGGACACGCTGTTCGGCGCCACCTACCTGGTGCTGGCGCCGGAGCACCCGCTGGTCGCAGAGCTGATCCCGCCGGCCTGGCCCGAGGGCGTCTCGCCGCAGTGGACCGGCGGCTACGCCACACCGGCCGAGGCGGTCACCGCCTACCAGGCGCAAGCCGCGGCCAAGACCGACATCGACCGGCAGGGCGCTGACGCCAAGGTCAAGTCAGGCGTGTTCACCGGGGCGTTCTCGACCAACCCGGTGACGGGCGCCGATCTGCCGGTCTTCATAGCCGACTACGTCCTGATGGGCTACGGCACCGGGGCGATCATGGCGGTGCCCGGCCAGGACGAGCGGGACTGGGACTTCGCGGAGTCCTTCGGCCTGCCGATCGTGCGCACCGTCCAGCCCAGCGAGGGCTTCGACGGCAAAGCCTTCACCGGCGACGGCCCGGCGATCAACTCGGCCAACGCCGAGCTGGACCTCAACGGCCTGGGCGTCACCGAGGCCAAGGCGGCCACCATCGCCTACCTGGAGCGCACCGGCGCCGGACGCGGCGCCACCACCTACCGGTTGCGTGACTGGCTGTTCAGCCGGCAGCGCTACTGGGGCGAGCCGTTCCCGATCGTCTACGACTCCAACGACCAGCCGGTCGCCCTGCCGGCCGAGATGCTGCCGTTGCTGCTGCCCGAGACCAACGACTTCACCCCGAAGTCCTATCCGGCCGATGACGCCGCCTCAGACCCCGAGCCGCCGCTGGGCAGGCTGAGCGACTGGGTCACCGTCGAGCTGGACCTGGGCGAGGGCCTGAAGACCTACCGCCGTGAGACCAACACCATGCCCAACTGGGCGGGGTCGTGCTGGTACGAGCTGCGCTACCTGGACCCGGCCAACTCCTCGGCGCCGGTGGACCGGGAGGTGGAGGAGTACTGGATGGGCCCCTCGCCGCAGCGCCCGCTCGGCGGTGTGGACCTCTACGTCGGCGGTGTCGAGCACGCCGTGCTGCACCTGCTGTACGCGCGGTTCTGGCACAAGGTGCTCTTCGACCTGGGCCACGTCTCCAGCCGCGAGCCCTTCCACCGGCTGGTCAACCAGGGGATGCTGCAGCTGCCGGCCTACACCAACGCCGACGGCTTCTACGTCGAGGCGGCCGAGGTGACCGAGCGCGACGGCGGCTTCTACTACCAAGGCGAGCCGGTCAACCGGGAGTTCGGCAAGATCGGCAAGAGCCTGAAGAACGTGATCACCCCGGACGAGTTCGTGGCCGCCTTCGGCACCGACACCTTCCGGCTGTTCGAGATGTTCTCAGGCCCGCTGGACCAGTCACGGCCCTGGGACGCCAAGGCCATCGTCGGGCCGTACCGGCTGCTGCAGCGAATCTGGCGGGTGGTGCTGGACGAGCAGACCGGCCAGCCGCACGTGGCCGACGTCGAGGTGCCGCTGGAGCTCAACCGGCTGCTGCACCGGACCATCGCCGCCGTGCGAGAGGGCTATGAGACGCTGCGGTTCAACACCTCGATCGCCCGGATCACCGAGCTGAACAACGCCGTCACGCAGGCCTACCCCGACGGCGGCGCCCCGCGGGCGGTGGCCGAGGCGCTGGCGCTGATGCTGGCGCCGCTGGCGCCGCACGCCGCCGAGGAGCTGTGGGCCAAGCTCGGCCACCAGCAGTCACTGGCCTGGGCGGAGTTCCCGCCGGTCGACGAGGCGATGCTGGTGGATGACGCCATCGAGGTGCCGGTGCAGGTCAACGGCAAGGTCCGCTCGGTCATCTCCGTCGCCGCCGCCGCCGATCCGGCCGCCATGGAGGCCGCCGCCCGGGCCGATGAGAAGGTCCTCGCGGCCCTGCAGGGCAAGCCCACCAGGCGAGTCATCACGGTCCCGGGCAGGTTGATCAACTTCGTCGTCTAACGTTCGGCAGATGGCGGCTCAGCAGCAGGTCACGGTGGTCACCGACTCGACCTCCTACCTGCCCGCCGGGTTGGCCGACGAGCTGAACGTAAAGGTCGTGCCGCTGCAGGTGCAGCTGGGCGGGCGGACCGGGCTGGAGGGCCAGGACGTCACCCCGGCCGACGTGACCGCTGCGTTGCGGGTCCGGACGGCGGTGACCACCTCACGCCCGACGCCGGCGGAGTTCGTCGAGGTCTACCGCTCGGCGCTGGACGCCGGCGCCAGCACGGTGGTCTCGCTGCACCTGTCCGCGGAGCTGTCGGGCACCTGTGACTCGGCCCGGCTGGCCGCGGGCGAGTTCGAGCCGGACGTGATCCGGGTGATCGACTCGCGCTCGACGGCGATGGCGCTGGGGTTCGCGGTGCTGGCCGCCGCCCGGGCCGCTGCCACCGGCGCCGGGCCGCAGGACGTGGAGCAGGCCGCCCGCACCACCCTGGGCCGGACGTCGGCGCTGTTCTACGTCGACTCGCTGGAGTGGCTGCACCGCGGCGGCCGGATCGGCTCGGCGGCGGCGAGGTTCGGCACCGCGCTGGCGGTCAAGCCGCTGCTGCACCTGTCCGACGGGCGGATCATGCCGCTGGAGAAGGTGCGCACCGCGTCCAAGGCGATCGCCCGGCTGGTCCAGCTGACCGTGCAGAGAGCAGGCTCAGACCCGGTGGACGTCGCGGTGCAGCACCTGGCAGCCCCCGGCCGGGCCGCCGAGGTCGCCGGCCTGCTCAAGCAGGGGCTGCCCAACCTGGGCCAGCTGTACGAGTCCGAGGTGGGGGCGGTGGTCGGCGCGCACGTCGGGCCGGGGCTGCTCGGGGTCGTCGTCAGCAGGCGCTGATCATGGGACTCGCGGAGGTCCCGGGTCTAGTCAGCGCACCCGGCTGCAGTTCAATGAACGCCGGTGATGCTCGACTCGTCCCCGGCGCCGACCTGGTCAGTGACCACAGGCCGGCTGTCAGGCCCGCTGGCGGCATTAGCGATCTTGCTGATGGCAGGCGGCACCGGTTTGCCGTTAGCGGTATTGCGCTCGACGATCATCTTGGCGGCAGCCTGCTGGGCCTTGGTGACATACACGCGCTTAGCCATGGTCGCCGGTCCCCTCGTCGGTGTCGTCCTCTGATGGTAATGACGACTCGTCGTCTAGGGGGTGCGCGGCACTTCGGGCTGGGCCGGCAGCTCGGACCACTGCCACTGGCTCGTCGGTCCCCTCGGCTTCCTTGATCTCATCGACCACGTTCTTCACCACAGCGTCCAGGGCAGCGTCAACGAAGGCTTGCACGTCCTTGTCGTTGAGGTTGGATGCTGCCAGCGCTTGAAGTTGGCTCAGTCCGAGCCGGAATGCGGCCTCGTCCTCGCTGATTGCCATCTCAGCAGCCCACTCAAGGGTCCTCATGACCTGCTCACGTCGAGAACGCTTCTCCAACTCCTTGGCATCACGACGAGTCAGAAGCTGGCCGAGGAGAACACCTGCTAGGGCGGTGCCCGGCGTGCCAAAGCTGATGGCATAGACCGCCCAGGTCGGTAGCTCGGTAGTAGCACTCACGACGAGCGAGCCTATGGACCGTGGTCGCACCCGTAGCGATGGCTTACTGATCTGTGCACAGTCGGCGAATTGATCCACACCGATGGTTGAGGCGGTGCGGGTCATCATCTGACCGGCGAGGGCGACTTCCTCCGTCAGCCCTTCGGACTGATTTTCTCGTCAGCCCTTCGGGCAGTGCCCGGTGCCGATGGGGAACCGCGAGTTGAACGTGTAGTTGCCGCCGCGTCCGGTGTTCAGCGTGACGTACAGGCCTTCTTGAGAGATGCAGGCCCGCTTGTCCTGGCTCTCCATGCCCAGCCAGCGGTACCAGCGCAGCCGCACCCTGATCGAGCTGTTCGCCGGCACCGCCACCACGATCGCGTCCGGTTGCTGGCTGATCACCCGGGCCGGCGGGTCGACCAGCGGTGAGAAGCCCAGCACCTCATACAGCGTCCAGTGCTCGTTGCGCCAGACCGGGTCGAGGTAGGGCAGGTCCGTCGAGATCAGCGCCAACTCGTTCTTGCCGAACCGGGTCAGCTCGGCGTCAGGCACGGCGACGTACTGCACCGCGTTGTCGGTGAGGAACGTGCGGTAGGACTCCTCGGTCGGCTTCTGCTTGTAGAACACCGCGTCGTTGAGCCGGACGTCGGTCTGGCGCAGCCAGCCCCGGGCCAGCGGCACGCCGCGGGCCAGGTAGACCGAGTCCCAGTGGCCGGCGAGCTCGGGCACCTCCACCCGTCCGGTGAGCGGGCCGCGGGACCTGATGCCCTCGATCAGGGCGTTGTAGTAGGCGCTGTAGCCGCTGACCCGGCCGGTGCTGGCGATCGCGCCCGGGTTGACCGGCAGCTGCACCGCCAGGATGACCGCCAGCGCCAGCGCGGTCAGCGTCCGGTTTCGCCAGTGCACGAATGACGCCGCGATCGGCAGCGCGAACAGCAGGCTGAGCCTGGTCGAGTTCGAGCCGACCGGGGTGGGCAGCGCGAAGGCCGCGATGAGCATGACGATCCCGATCCCGGCGCCGAGCCGGATCGGGTGGCAGCGGCGGGGCACGGTGGCCAGCACGATCGCCAGCGCGGTCAGCGACTTCAGGAAGTCCAGGAAGCTGAACGGCTGATGGCCGCCGTCGCCGAAGATCACCGAGATGACCGTCATGGACAGCCCGGCCGGCACGATCAGCACCGCCGCCGCGACCGGCCGCCGCAGTAGCAACGCCACCCCGCCGGCCACGCAGAGCAGCAGGCCCGCCACCGGGCTGGCGCCACCGCACAGCAGGCTGAACAGCGCCGCCAACGGAACCGCCAGCCAGCGGGGCATCCGGTTGGTGGTGAACAGGGTGACCGCGATCAACCCGCAGGTCAGGCCGCAGGCGAAGGTGATCCGGCCCTCGACCACGTTGGCCACCTGGGTCACCGCCGCGGCCAGGCCGCCCAGGATCGGGCGGGCCGGGCGCAGCCGGTGCAGCAGCCGGGTCGTGTACCAGGTGCCGATCACCGCGGCCAGCGCGCCGGTGACCTTGGTGCCTATGTAGGCCATCAGCGTCGAGGCCCACAGCGTGTAGCCGTACTCGACGGTGCCGCCGAACCACCGGAAGTCGATGATCGAGACGGGGTACTCGGCGGCGAAGTCGGCCCGGGCAAGCTGGGCGGCCAGGTCGGTGTTCATCGGCGGCAGCAGCAGAAAGCCCCAGGCCAGCAGAGCAGCGAACGCGGTGGCGATCAGGGCCGGTCGGTAGCCGGAGTTCCACAGACGCCTGAGGAAGGGGACCGGACGCCACGACGTGCCGGCCGCCGCGGCGGCCGAAGCGGTGGGCACGGACACAGGCACACTGGGCAGTCTCCCATCCATGACTAGGTGCTTTTCCCGGCGCGGTGCTTTCCCGGCGCGCCCACCAGAGCGAGGAGGGCTCTGTCGGGTGGGGTGGCGGTTCGCTCGCTTGGCATCGAATAATGGTGTGAGCGCGTCGTCCACAGAGTTCGACGTCCTCCACAGTCGGCCTGCGAGCCGGCATCTCGGAGAGCCGGCTCCCTAACGTCGTCCAGGTGCAACGGGGCTACGAGCGGCGCGGAGTGACGGCCGGGCTGGCTGGCGCGGTCAGCCTGGTCAGCGGATTGATCGGCCGGCTGCTGGGCAGCCCGGTCGCGGCCCGGCTGGGCGCGCTGGAACCCGGCGGCCCGTCGCTGAGCGACGCCCGGTGCAACCCCGGCGGCCGGGGAGTGCTGGCGATGGCCGTGGTCACCGCGGTGACGGTGCTGGTGGCCGGCGGCTGGGTGCTGGCGGCGCGCCCGCGCCCGATGCTGGCCGCCGACTCGGCGCCGGTGGGCTCGTTGGCCAGCAGCGCCGCCTCGTCGGCGCCGGCGCCGGGCGGCTCGTTGACGTCCCCGCGGGCCGGCCGGAGCGGCCCGGCGGCGCCCGTGACCGGCTCGCCGCAGGTCGTGGTGGACGTGGCAGGCAAGGTGCGCAAGCCCGGCGTCTACCGGTTGCCGGCCGGCTCTCGGGTGAATGACGCGGTGCGAGCGGCGGGCGGGCTGCTGAGCGGGGTGGACCCGGCACTGGTGAACCAGGCCCGCAAGCTGGCCGACGGCGAGCAACTGCTGATCGGACTGGCCACGCCGGCAGACGGCGACACCGGCGCCGCGTCGGCCGGTGGCGGCGCGCCGGCCGGTGGCGGTCCGGGCATCGGCGGTCCGGCAGCGGGTGGGCCGGCAGCGGGTGACGGCCCGCTCGACCTCAACTCGGCCACCCTCGCCCAGCTCGACAGCCTGCCCGGCGTCGGGCCGGTGCTGGCTCAGCGCATCGTGGACTGGCGCACCGAGCACGGCCGGTTCGACTCCGTCGAGCAGTTGAACAGCGTCTCCGGGATCGGCGACAGCAAGTTCGCCGACCTCAAGCCGCTGGTGGTCCTCAGATGAGCGAGCCGATCGACCTGCGGCTGGGGCTCGGCGCCCTGGCCGGCTGGGCGGCGGTGCTCTGGGCGCTGGGGCACGGCGCCGGCGCGGTCGCCCTGGCGGCCCTGGCAGCGGCGCTGGCCGCGGCGCTGCTGGCCTTCGCCGCCCGTTGGCGGCCGGTGCTGCTCATCGGGGCGTTCGCCGCCTGCTGCTCCAGCGCGCTGCTCGCACCGCTGGCCGCCCGGCTGCATGCCGCCCATGACGGTGAGCTGGCCAGGCTGGCCCGTGCCGCAGTGGAGGTCAGCGCCGAGCTCGAGGTGCGCGGCGATCCACGGCCGTTGGGTTCCGTCGGCGCCGCCGGCTCGCCGCGGATGGCCGTCGACGCCCGGCTGCGGGCGATCACGGTCGACGGCCGGCGCGCCACGCTGTCGGGCTCGGTGCTGGTGCTGGGGCCCTCCGACGCCTGGCGGGGAGTGCTGCCCGGTCAACGGGTCCGGTTGAGCGGCCGGTTGAGCCCGCCGTTGTCGGACAACCTGCTGACGGCCACCGTCCTGGCGCGTTCGGAGCCTGAGCTGCTCGGCCGCCCGCCCTGGTGGCAACGCGGCGCCGGTGAAGTGCGCTCGGGCCTGCGACAGGCGGCGGCCGGGCTGCCGCCGCTGCCCCGTGGGCTGCTGCCCGGCCTAGTCGAGGGTGACACCAGCGAACTCGATCCGGTGCTGGAAGAGCGGTTCCGGGTGGCCGGGCTCTCGCACCTGACCGCGGTCAGCGGAACCAACCTGTCGCTGACGATCGGCGCGGTGGCGTTGCTGCTGAGGCGGCTGCGGGCCTCGCCGACGATGATCGCGCTGGTCAGCATGGTGGTGCTCATCGGCTTCGTGGTGCTCGCGCGGCCCTCGCCGAGCGTGCTCCGGGCGGCGGTGATGGCGGGCATCGCCCTTCTCGCGCTGGCCACCGGGCGCCAGCGCGCGGCCTTGCCGGTGCTGGGCGCGACAGTCTTCGGGCTGCTGCTGTGGCAGCCGGGCCTGGCGGTCGACTTCGGCTTCGCGCTCTCGGTCGTCGCGACGGCGGCGTTGCTGCTGCTGGCACCGGGCTGGACCCAGGCGTTGCGCCGTCGGCGGGTGCCGGCCGGGCTGGCTGAAGCGCTGGCGGTCGCCGCCGCGGCCCACCTGGCCACGGTGCCGATCGTCGCCGGCATCAGCGGCCGGGTAAGCCTGGTGGCCATCCCGGCGAACGTGCTCGCCGAGCCGGTGGTCGCGGCCGCGACCCTCCTCGGATTGCTGGCGGCGCTCAGCTCGGTGGTGTGGATGCCGCTGGCGGCGCTGCTCGCGCAGCTGGCCGGCTGGCCGTGCCGGTGGCTGGTCTGGGTGGCGGAGTGCTTCGGGTCGCTGTCGGGCGCCTCGCTGCCCTGGCCGGCCGGCGTCCGCGGCGGGTTGCTGCTCGCCGCGCTGAGCGCCGTGGTGGTGCTGCTCTGCCGCCGGCCGGCCGCCAGGGTGCTGGTGGGAATCGCGACCGTGCTCGGGGTGCTGATCCAGATCCCGGGCCGGGCGGTGCTGGTGGGCTGGCCACCGCCCGGCTGGGTCGTGGTCGCCTGCGACGTGGGTCAGGGCGACGCGCTGGTGCTCAACGCGGGACCGGGCAGCGGGGTGGTCATCGACGCCGGTCCCGACCCGGTGGCGGTGGACCGCTGCCTGCGCGAGTTGGGGGTGAACCGGATTCCGGTGCTGGTGCTCAGCCATGACCATCTCGACCACGTCGGCGGCCTGTCAGGGGTGCTGCACCAGCGTCAGGTCGGCCGGGTGCTCAGCTCACCGCTGCCCGAGCCGGACGGCGGTCACCGGCTGGTGCTGTCGGCGCTGGCCGGCCACCGGTTACGGCTCGAGCCCGCCGTCGCCGGCCAGCGCGTCGACGCCGGTCAGAGCCGCCTCGACGTGCTCGGCCCGAGCCACGTGTTCCTCGGCTCGCGCTCGGACCCGAACAACTCCTCGGTGGTGCTGCGGGCGACGGTGGCGGGCGTGCGGATCCTGCTGCCCGGCGACGCCGAGATCGAGGCTCAGGACGAACTGCTCAGCGCCGGCGTGGACCTGCGCGCCGACATCCTCAAAGCGCCGCACCACGGCAGCGCGTACTCCGACCCGGCGTTCCTGCAGGCGGCCCACGCCCGCCTGGCGTTGATCTCGGCCGGGGTCGACAACGGCTACGGTCACCCGTCCCCGCTGCTGCTGGCCGAGCTGGCCCGCCTCGGGGTGCCGGTGGCCCGCACCGACCAGCAGGGCGACATCGCGGTGGTCAATCAGGATGGCCGGCTGGTTCCGGTCGTCCGTGCCGCCAGGTCGGCCGGTTGAACAGCGCTTGACCTTGCCGCGACGTCAACCTCTACCGTCGCTGGTGAGCTGCTCGTCAGCGGGCTCATGATCAGCCCACGAGCAGCTGACGGCACGAGTGCGATGAGAAGAGGGGGCGGCGGCGTGTCCTGGTCGATCGTCGAGGTGGCCCGGATGTCGGGGGTCAGCTCGCGGGCGCTGCGGCATTACGACGAGATCGGCCTGCTGCCGCCGTCGCATATCGGCGCCAACGGCTACCGCCACTACGAGCAGGCCGAGCTGCTGCGGCTGCAGCAGATCCTGCTGCTGCGCGAGCTGGGCCTGGGGCTGGCCGAGATCGCCGGCATTCTCGACAGCCAGCTCGACCAGGTGCAGGCGCTCCGCGAGCACCACCAGCGGTTGCTGCGCGAGCGGGACCGGCTCGGGGTGCTCGCCCGCACCGTCGCCCGGACCATTGACCAACTGGATGCGCAGGCAAGTGCCGATGCGCAGGCAAGAACCGATGCGCACGCAAGTGCCGATGCCCAAGCGAGAACCGATGTGGAGGCAAGAACCGCGATGACCGAGATCAACCGGCCGGAGAACCTGTTCGAGGGATTCGACCCGTCGGCTTATGAGCAGGAGGCACGCCAGCGCTGGCCACAGGAATGGGAGCAGTCGGCCAGGTTCACCGCGACCCTGACACCGCAGGACATCGAGCGGATGCAGCGTGAGATGACGGCGGCCATGATCCGGATGGCGGAGCTGATGGCCGCCGGCACGCCGGTCGAGGACGCCGACGTGCAGGCCGAGGTCGACGCCGCCTACCAGGCTGTCTGCCGGTTCTGGACTCCGGACGCCGCCGCGTTCACGAACCTGGGCCGGATGTACGTCGAGGACGAGCGCTTCAAAGCCACCTACGACCGGATCGCCGACGGGCTGGCCGAGTTCTACCGTGACGCGATGGCCTGCTACGCCGACACCACGCTCAGTTGACCGGCCCACGAGTCCCTCGCGAGCCGAGGACGCGGCAGCAGGGGCGCACCACGAACCTCAGGCAAGACGAGCCTCAGCGCGACGCGACCCGTCGGCGAGATGAGCCTCAGCGCGACGCGGCCCGCAGGGCGAGTTGTTCAATCCGGCCCACTCGGACATCGAGCGTGACCGACCAACCGGCCCGGTTCAGCGCCCGCACCTGGCCGGCGCCGTTGGTCACGAACAGCCAGCGGCTGTCCGGTGACCAGACGAAGGCGCGGCCTCCCAGGGTCTGATTCGAGTTGGTCGTCACGCCGGTCACCCGGTCGGCGTCGTTGGCCAGGTCGATCAGATGAACGTTGCTGCCGCCCACGCCGTTGGGTTGCAGCAACGCGGCCATCCTGCCGTCCGGTGAGACGGCGCCGGCGGTCTGCTCGTAAGAGTCCAGCGGGGTCCTCAGAGCGCGTCGCGTGCCGCTGGCGCGGTCGATCACCACGCCGGCGCAGTGGTAGCGCTCATCGCATTCCCGCGCGAGCCAGTGGGTGGGGCCGACCGCCAGCAGCGTTCCGCTGGTGATCCGGTGCATGCCGTCCGGCCGGGCGTCGTACATGCCGCCGATCCCGAACATCAGGACGTTGCCCGCCCGGTCTGAGGCCTGGACGGTCGCGTCCTGAGGTATGGGAATCTGGACGCCGGCCGGGCGGCCGTCCAGGGTGAGCAGCGTCAACGCCGATCCGGTGCCGGCCCGGGTCTCTGCCCACAGGTGCCGCTGATCCGGCCCGGGCAGCATTGCGACGGCCTGGTTGAGAGCCGGAGGCGGTCGAGTGGCCGGCTTTCCGTCGTGCACGACATAACCGGGGACCCAGTCCATCGGATGGACGATCGCCCGGTCCTGCCCGACCACGAAGAAGATCGGGCTGGCACTGCCCAACAGCGGAACCTTGGTGCGGGTGATCCGGCCGGCCGCAAGCTCCATCCGCACCACGACGCCCGGACCTTGCCCGAACAGCTCCCAGTCAGCGGGGACGGCGAGCAACGGCCGGCCCAGTTCGGTGACCGCCACCGTGCTCGCATCCACGGTTGCCGGCCCCGCCGTGGAATCGGCCGTTGCCGCGCCCGGCTGCGGCGCCCCCAGTGGACCTGTGCTTCCGGAGGGCGACGCCGGCGACGGCCCGGCGGGCGAGGCGGAATGCGAGATGGCCGGAGCGACGATGGCCGCCCCGGCCGACGGCCGGTCGGCGCCGGTCAGCAGCTGGGCGCCATCCTGGGTCCGGATCAGCAGCAGCGCCGCCACCATCGCGACGGCCAGCGCGCCCCACCACCGCCAGCGTCGAGGGCGACGACGGCCGCTGTTCGGGTCTAGATCGCTCCCCAGGTCGAGCCAATGCACCGTGTCCGACTCGGCGTCGCGTTCGTCCACCCTTGCATCATCCTCCGGCCACCCCGGTTCTCCCACCTGCCTGCCGGATTCCAGGCAGCGGGCCAAGCCCAGCGGCGGCACTTCACTTCTACTCCATGACAAGGTAATTCGGATAGATTCGGCCAGCTCCTTGCCACTCACCCTCCGGGGCGTGCCCCCAAACCGACCGACCCGCGCGCAAACCCACCCCAATGTGCAACAGTTCCGTTTCAGCGCACGTTAGAAGGGCATGACGACACAGATCGCCGCTTCTCCGGCGATGCGGTTGCGGCGCGGCCGGCTCTCAGCCGCCCGCTCGACGTCCAGGGCGGAGGCGGCGGTGCCCGACATCGGCTTCGAGACCGCAAGAGGTCAGAGCCTGGGCGACTTCGCGCGCCGGCATGGCTTGGGCCTGACCCGGTTCGCCTACCTCGTCAGCGGCGACCGCGACCGGGCCGATGACCTCGTCCAGGACGTGATGCTGGCCATGCATCGGCGCTTCGGCGACCGGCTGGAGATCGAGCAGCCCGTGGCCTACGCCCGGCGGGCGATCGTCAACGCCAACATCAGCTGGTCGCGGCGCCGGTCCAGCACCGAACTGCTCACCGCCACCGATGTGGACCGTCCGGTCCACGACCTGGACCCGGGGTCCGGCGACGAGCTGTGGCAGCTGCTGGCCGGGTTGCCGCACCGACAACGGGTGGTGCTGGTGATGCGCTACTACCTCGGTTACGACGACGCTGAGATCGCCGGGACGCTCGGCTGCCGGCGGGGGACCGTCCGCAGCCTGGCCTCGCGGGCGCTGGCCGACCTGCGGACCTCGGGCACCGTCTTCCTGCTGAGCCCCTCCGACGACGGGACGAGCCGATGAACGCCCCTCACGGCGATGACCTGGAGCGCCGGCTGACCGAGCTCTTTCAGCAACGGGCGGCCACCGTCACCCATGCCCGGCGGGTCGACCTGGACTCCCATCACAGCGACCGGACCGCGGTAGCTCCGAAGTCGGCCAGGTTCGGCACGCTACGTGAGAACCTCGGACTGCTGGCGGCGGCAGTGGTGGTGTTCGCCGCGATCGTCGGCACTGTCGTGGGAATTCAAGCAGGCCTGTCCGGCGGGGGACAAGGCTCAAACAGCGGGGCTGGGATTAGCAGCGGGGCTGGGATTAGCAGCGGAGATAGCGCCGCGGGAAATAGGGCGAACCCGTCGTGCGTGGTCGCGGCGCCGCCCAGCTGGCGGCAGGCGATCGACGCCGGGGCGTATCCGGTGGACAAGAGCCTCAACGCGGTGGTCAGCGCCAATGGCGGCACCGGCGACTACCTCGCCATCCAGGGCAATGAGCCGGCGGACCGGACCTCGCAGATCTACTCCGACCTCGTGCTCGCGCTGTTCCACGGCAGCACCGGTAAAGACATCTACACCCCGGCGAGCAGCAGCGACTTCCCCCAGGCGGATCCGACCGGTGCGATCACGGCCGACTGGGTCGCCTTCGCCGTCGCGCGTCCGCAGAACCTCAGCTACAGCTACAAGGTGATGCTCTACGAACGCGGCACCGGCGTCACCCGCACCCTGGCCGAGAACGCAGAACAGCAGGGCAAGGTCGTCATGGGAGCGCCGGTCATCGCGGCAGGCAAGGTGTACTGGCTGGCCACGGTCTCCAACAAGCCCAAGATCACCACGCTGGAGTCCTGGGATCTCGCTCGGCGCTCGGCTGCCGGTTCGGTTCGAGCCGTGGACGCCACCGGACTGATCTCCTACGGCAGTGGTGTGGCGCTGATTTACGAACAGAGCACAGACGCCACTCGCACCCTCGGCAACGGCGCCGGCGCGCCGCTGACCAAGGCTCAGTTGGACGCCGCCAGAGGCGGTGGCAACTTCGGCTTCGACGGCGTCAGCAAACTGTCGTGGTTGCGCTATGAGGACAGATCGATCGGCTATTCCAACCTGGTCGTGGGCGGCGCCGGAGTGAACCACGAGCCGTTGATCCGACAGACCGGTGATTTCACTGCTCCAGCGATCTACACAGCCGGCATCCGTCCCGCGGTCTACCCGTTCACCGACGCCGTGGTGAACGGTGCGGCGGGCCTGCTGGACCTGCGTACCGGCACGCCTGTCGCACTGCCCGCGGGCCAGGTGTTGCAGGCGGTGGTGGGGGACCAGGTCGTCTTCGGAACCGGCTCTCATGAGGCGGGCGCGGCGTCGGGCGCGAGCGGGCTGAGCATCGTCTCGGTGAGCGATCTGCCTCCGGTGAGCTGCTGAATCTCTCAACCGGCCGGTTTGAAGGCCTGAACCAGCACCCGCTGGGAGTGCGAGACGAACGGCCCGGTTCGCTGGATCTGCTCGTGCAGCTCGGCGAGCCGGTCACGGTAACGCGACACCGAGAAGTCCGGGACGGTCCAGATCACCTTGCGCAGGAACACCACCACGGCGGCGATGTCGTCGAAGCGGACCTCCAGCGACTCGTGCCGGACGTTCTCGGCGTCCAGCCCGGCCGCGGTCAGCTCCCGAAGAGCGCGCTCGCTTCCATCGCCCTCCGGATGCGGCTGCGGCCCCATCAGGTACTCATACAGCTCCCGGTTGGAGCCGATGCCGATCTGCTGGGACAGGTAGCGGCCACCGGGGCGCAGCACCCTGGCGATCTCGTGCCACAGCACCACGGTCGGGTGCCGGCTCACCACCAGGTCGAAGGTCTCAGACCGAAACGGCAGCGGCTGGCCGTCCTCGGCCTGGACGACCGAGGCGCCCAGCGGGGCCAGGTTGCGGCGGGCGATCTGGACGTTCGGCGGCCACGACTCGGTCGCGCACAACAGGGCCGGTGGCGCGGGGACGCCGGCCAGCACCTCGCCGCCACCGGTCTGCAGGTCCAGCGCCGAGCCGGCCGCCGCCATCTGGCGCCTCATCAGCTCGGCGTAGCCCCAGGACGGGCGCTGCTCGCTGGCCCGCCCGTCGAACCAGGAGAAGTCCCAGCCCTGCACCGGCGCCGCCTCCGCCTCGGCGAGCAATCGGTCGAACAGCGAATCGGCGGGCATGGGCGCCAGAGTGCCAGACGCGCTGACACCGAGCGTCGGACCGGGCGCTGACGCCGAGCCGTCCCAGCGTTCGGCGCGGCCCTCGGCCATAGTGGTGCGGTGCCGACCTCGCCGCAGCCCCGAGCAACCGTCGTCCGGACCGGTGAGGGTGAGCTGATCGACGCCGCCGGCGTGGAGCACCTGTTCAAGCTCACCGGCCGGCACACCGACGGCCGGTTCGGCATCGAGCGGTTCACGGTGCCGCCGGCCACTCTGGGCGCCCGCCCGCACATCCACCGGGCCCACGACGAGCACTTCTACGTGCTGTCCGGTCGACTGACCGTGGCGACCGGTGACGGGGAGGCAGTGCTCGAACCGGGTGACCTGGCCTCGGCGTTGCGCGGCGCGGTGCACGGCTTTCGCAACGCCAGCGACGAGGTCGCGGCCGTGGCGCTGTGCATGTACACCCCGCCCGGCTACGAGCAGTACTTCCGCGACGTGCACACCGCCGTCGAGGCCGGGACGGAGTTGACGGTGGACCTGCTGCGCGACCTGCGCGCCCAGCACCACACCGAGAGCGTCTGAACGCGACCGGTGCGAGTGCCGGCGCCGGCGCGCGCGGACAAGCGCGCCGCTAGCGCACCACCCGGTACTTCAGGTGGGTGACAGCCGGTGAGGCGATCACCTGCGTCGGCTGCAGCATCGGGTTTCCGACGTCGACCAGCAACCGCTCGCCGGCGCCCAGGACGACCGGGACCAGGTGCAGGTGCAGCTCGTCGAGCAGGCCGGCCGCCAGGTACTGCTGGACGGTGTTGGCGCCACCGGCGATCGCGACGTTCTGGTCGCCGGCAGCTGCTCGGGCCAGTTCGAGCGCGGCCTCGATGCCGTCGTTGACGAAGGTGAAGGTGGTGCCGCCCTGCATCACCAGCGGCTGGCGCGGATGGTGGCTCAGCACGAAGACCGGCGCGTGGTAGGGCGGTTCGTCCCCCCACCAACCTGTCCAGCTCTCCTGCCAGGCCCCCTCGCCACCGCCGAACATCTTGCGTCCCATGATGTAGGCGCCCACTCCTTGGGTGGATTCGGCGACGACCTCGGAGTCAGTGTTGTGCTCACCGCCGTCCAGGCCGTGCTGCGCGCGCCAGCTGGCGGTCGAGAACACCCACTCATGCAGGCGCATCCCGCCCTCGCCGAGCGGATTCTCCAGGCTCTGGTTCGGCCCGGCGATGAAACCGTCGAGTGACACCGCGAGCTGGCAGGTGACCGATCGCACGAGAACCTCCATAGAGCGGCGATGCCCGAAAGCGGCGACCGCGTCTGTCGACTGTGACACGGAGGCTACCGTCCACATAGTTAGCTTGACAGCTAAATAACCGTCTGGTGAAATAGGTGCAGCCGAGGAGACAGACATGACCGTGACAGACGACCAGCTCGACGCCACCTTCACCGCGCTGGCCGATCCGACCCGCCGCGCGATGGTGGCCCGGCTGGCCCGAGCGGACGCCACGGTCAACGAGCTGGCCGAGCCGTTCGACCTGAGCCTGCCCGCGATCTCCAAGCACCTCAAGGTGCTCGAACGCTGCGGGCTCATCTCACGCACCCGGCAGGCCCAGTTCCGGCCCTGCCACCTCGAGCGAGAGGCGCTGGACTCGGCCCTGGACTGGATCGAGCAGAACCGGCGGGTCTGGACGCAGCGCTTCGACAAGCTCGACGAGCACCTGCGCCACCTCCAGCACCCCACCACAACCCACGAACGCCCCACTGACGAAAAGGGAATGGCCCCATGAGCGACGTCCAATCCGAACCTGGCGAACTCGTCTACACCCGGGTCTTCGAGGCGCCCCGAGAGCTGGTGTTCCGCTGCATGATCGAACCGGAGCACCTGACCCATTTCTGGGGGCCCGTCGGGATGAGCACGCCCCTGCAGAGCATCACCGTCGACGCGCGCCCGGGCGGGGTGTTCGAGACCGTCATGGTCAACGACGGCGACGGCAGCCAGTACCCGACCCGGGCGGTCTACGTCGAGGTCGTGGAGCCCGAGAGGCTGGTGTGGAACGAGCCGGGCAGCGGGATGAGGACCACCTCGAGCTTCTCCGACCTCGGCGGCTCCCGCACCGAGGTGCGGATCCACCAGGCCAACGTGCCGGAGGCGTACCGCAGCCCGCAGGCTCAAGCCGGCTTCGCCTCGTCGCTGGATCGCTTCGCCGGCTACCTGCAGTCCCTCACCGCCGACGCCCGACCCGCCTCAGATGGCTGAGGCCGGTTCCTCTGCGATGGCAGCGTCGCCGGCGGACACCCAGCTGAAGGAACTGATCACGGCCGAGCGCCGGGAGTTGGCCGCGGTGCTCAGCGGCCTGCCGGAGGAGTCCTGGAACGCCCCGACGCTGTGCTCGCAATGGCGGGTGCGTGAGGTGGTCGCGCACATGGAGATGCTCTACGGCTACTCCGCGGCGCGGTTTCTGTCCGAGCTGGCCAGGTCGGGCGGGCGCTTCCACCGGATGGTCGACCGTTGCGCTCGGCGAGACGGCTCGGCGCCGCCGGGTCAGCTGGTGTCGGTGATGGCTGACTCCGCGGAGTCGGCGCGCAAGGCGGCGGGTGTCGGGTACGAGGGGACGTTGACGCATGACGTGATCCACGGCCTGGACGTCACTGTGGGGCTGGGCCTGGACCGGCGGGTGCCCGAGGATCGGCTGCGGGTCGTCCTGGACGCCGTCACCAAACCCAAGTCGCTCAAGCACTTCGGCGCCGCGCTGGACGGCGTCGAGCTGCGCGCTGAGGACCTCGACTGGTCTTTTGGAACGGGGGAGCCGGTGTTCGGCGCGGCTCAGGACCTGGCTCTGGTGATCTGCGGACGCAGGTTGCCGGCCGGGCGGCTGCGCGGCGGGCCGAGCCTGCGGTTCACCGACTCCTGAGCGGTCCGGGTGAGGGGCCGGCCCGGGCTGGAAGCCGACTCGGCCCCGCTTGACGCGGGTGCGGCGGGGACGCGGGGGCGCCTCGTCGCACCCGCGTGACACGATGGCGGTGTGCCACCCGCCGCCGGAAGTGCCGCTGACCCTGCGATTGCCCCGCTGACCCTGGTCGTGGGGGATGAGGAGTTCCTGATCAGCCGCGCGCTGGAGGACCTGCGCAACGCCGTTCTCGCCGAGGACCCCGACGCCGAGGTGCACGAGGCCGAAGCCGGCGTGGTCGAGCCGGCCGAGTTGCTGCAGCTGCTGAGCCCGTCGCTGTTCGGCGGCCGCCGGCTGGTGGTGCTGCGCTCGGCTCAGGACCTGCCGGCAGCCCGGGTGCAGACGATCGTGCCGCTGCTGCTGGACACCGACCCCGACTCGACGGTCGTCGTCCAGCACCTGGGCGGCGCGAAGGGCAAGGCGGTGCTCGACGCCGTCCGCAAGGCCAAGCCGGCCGAGATCGCCTGCGCCAAGATGAGCCGGGCCGAGGACCGGCGCGCGTTTCTGCGCAGCGAGGTGCGCCGGTTCCGCGGCCGGATCACCCCCGAGGCCGCGGCGGCGCTGATGGAGGCGGTCGGCAGCGACCTGCGCGAGATCTCGGCGACGGCGGCCCAGTTGGTCGGCGACAGCGGCGGCTCCATCGACGTCGACGCGGTCGCGGCCTACCACCGGGGCAAGGCCGAGGTCAGCGGGTTCGCGGTCGCCGACCAGGCGGTGGTCGGCAACGTCGCCGGCGCGGTGACCAACCTGCGCTGGGCGCTGAACGTCGGGGTTCCGGCGGTGGTGATCGCCGACGCGCTCGCCGACGGGGTGCGGACGGTGGCCCGGGTGCTCGGCGCGGGGCCGGGCGATCCGTTCCGGCTGGCCCCGGCGCTGGGCATGCCGCCCTGGAAGGTCAAGCGGGCCCGGACCCAGGCCGGTGGCTGGACCGAGCCGGGGCTGCGGCATGCGTTAGGCGTGGTCGCTGCTTTGAACGCCGACGTCAAGGGAGCGGCCGCCGACCCGGCCTACGCGCTGGAGTCGGCGGTGCGCCGGATCGCCGCCGCCCGCAGCGAGCGCTGAGGCGGATCGCCGCCGCCGTCCTTTAGAAGTTGCGGACCACGCTGCCGAACAGCGGGTCGTGGTCTGAGGTCACCGAGGACGTGGCGTCTCCGTCTGAGATGGTGAAGTGGTTGTTGGTCGTGAAGATGTAGTCGATCTTGGGATCGGTCGTGAACGGCGCGTCGTGGGTGCCCTCGTTGCAGGTGCTGGTCTGGCTGGTGCGGCTGGCGCAGGCGTCGACCTCCCGGAAGCGCCCGGTCCCGTTGGCGCCGGTGTAGTACGGGCCGTAGATGTGGTCGAGCACGTAGCTGCCGGGGGTGGTGTTGAAGTCGCCGGCCAGCACGACCGGCGTTGTGTAGCTGTTGACCTTGTTGGCCACCGCGATCGCCTGGGTGTTGCGGTTCTGCTCGTTCGCGCTGGAGCTGCCGGGGCTCAGGTGGGTCACGCAGTACCGGAAGGAGGGCGCGACGATGTGGGCGCACAGCAGCATCCGGTCCTCTCCGAAGTCCGGCAGCAGGATCCGCTCGGCGCTGTCAGCCGGTGCGGTGCTGGTGGTGTGGCGGATGAGCAGGCCGTTGCCGTAGCCCTGGCAGGCGCTGTTGAGCGCTGAGTTGCCGGCGGCGATCGTCTGCCCGAAGACAGCCTGGTAGGTCAGGCCCTTGGCCGCCAGGGCGTTCTTGGCGGCGGTCAGCTGGTTTGCGCAGACCTCGTTGATCGAGACGACATGGGCGCCGTGGCTGTAGGCGCTGTTGGCGATGTCCTGGCCGGCGGTGTTGGCGCCGGCGTAGCAGACGTTGCCGCAGATGTTGATCTGCATGTACTGCTGGGCGACGCCCGCGTGCGCGGCGGTGACGGGCGCCATCAGCCAGCTGAGCAGCGTCAGCGAGGCGACCAGCACCGCGGTGGGCAGCGACTTGGCTCGGGCGCCAGTCATCACTCTTGCGCCAGTCATGGAGGTCTCCGTCTCGCCGGTGCGCGGCCGCCGGAAGGCCTCGCTCGCTAGGCGAACATAGCGGACAAACACTTCATGATGGGTGATCGCCGGTGGGGGAACGCCGGAGCGGAGCCCAGACGCGAGGCGAGGGAAGGCGCGCCGCTCGTCCCGGACGCAGGCAGCACACAGCCCGCGTCCCGGCCGGAGCCGGTACGCGGGCTGTTGAAGTGTGCGAACCGACCTAGAGCGAGCTGGTGTGCTTCGCCATCGCCGACTTCTTGTTGGCGGCCTGGTTGGCGTGGATGACGCCCTTGCTGACGGCCTTGTCCAGCTGCCGCGAGGCGTGCGCCAGAGCAGTGGTGGCCTTGTCCTTGTCACCGGACTCGGCGGCGGTGCGGAAGGACCGGATCGCGGTCTTCAGCGCGCTCTTGGTGCTCTTGTTGCGCAGCCGAGCGGCCTCGTTGGTGCGGATCCGCTTGATCTGGGACTTGATGTTCGCCACGAAGTTGCCTCAAATGCCGATCGTTGAGCCGAATGAAGGTAGTGATGGTTCCGGCGCAGAGTGCCGGACAACCTCGCCAGATTACCAGTGCGCGCGGCCGGCCCCCAAATCAGTGGCCAAGGAGGCCTGCCGCGACTTGAGCAGTCGGGTCAGCCGAGCGGCGGGACTGCTAGATCGTGGGACGCGAGCGGACGGTCACCAGCTCGAAGCGGGTGTAGAGGAAGGTCCGGACCGCGTCGGGCTCGGACAGCACGTCGGTGACCGGGCCGTCGTCGGCGCCGTCGAGGCCGTAGGCCAGGGCCGTGCCCTCCTCGAAGTACACCGGGCTGTCCACCGGGGCCACGTCGGTCAGCCGGACCATCACGTACCGGTCACCGATCTCGGCGATCAGCGCGGCCGCGTCGGCGTCGTCGCCGGGCGTCTTGGCGGTGTGCACCGACAGCACCTGCTGCCAGTCGTCCTCACCGCCCGGCGCGGTGTTCACCAGGTCACCGGCCAGCAGGGCGGGAGCGGGAATGCGGTACTCAGCGACGGCGCGCGGGTCGGCGACGGCACGCGGGTCAGCAACGGGATGGGTCATGTGCACATCCTCGCATCCAGCCATCCGCGCTTACCGGTGAGGCGAACTCTGGCAGAGCTGGGTACCAGCGAACCGATCGACAAGGCGATTGCTGTCTGTGCACCTCCCTGGTGCACAGATGCCGAGGAGCGCCAGGGTATCCGGCCGGAACTGGCGTGGGTGGCGATCCGTACTTAGTGGCGATGTCGCCGATCATTCGGAGCTGGTCCGAGGTCAACCGGGCCGCCGTCGATCCGGACCCGGAGCATGAAGTACTCGTCCTCGAGCTCCTCAGGCTCCAAGATGGCGGTCCGGCCGCCGGGGATGCCCTGGGCTCGCTGGGTGTAGAGGCCGTACCAGCGGAACCGGCCGCGCAGGTCACCGGGATCAATGCCGTCGAACCCGGTGTGCTGGTAGATGTCGATGATCCGCTGCTTGACCAGCAGACCGTCGGTGTCGCGCTTGCTGCGCTCTTGGGGTTCAGGGGTTCGCGATAGCCCAGCGCCCACTGACCTTGCCCCTTGCCCCTTGCCTGCTGCCATGCCGGCCGCATTCCCTTCACAATTGCCCCGTTTCGGGGTGGTACATCAGGACGAAGGATTCTCAACAGGTTGAGCACTGGTATCAGGGATGCCCGCATGACGACGTGCTGGACCCGATCGACCGGGTGCTGCTGCCGCGGGCCGACATCGCCACCGAGACACTGGCCGAGGGGCTGCGCCAGCGCGGCTGGGAGATCGACGACGTGACCGCCTACCGGACCGTTCGAGCGGCGCCGCCGGCGGCCGAGATCCGCGACGCCATCAAGTCCGGCGGCTTCCAGCGGTCTGCTTCACCTCGTCCTCGACGGTGCGCAACCTGGTCGGCATCGCCGGCAAGCCGCACAACAAGACGGTGGTGGCCTGCATCGGGCCGCAGACCGCGGCTACGGCGCGCGAGTTCGGGCTGCGGGTGGACGTGCAGCCCGAGACCGCGAATGTGGCGTCGCTGATCGACATGCTGGGTGCTCGCCGGCCGTCGCGGTGGACAGGAGCCCCTGAGGAGGACCGTCGCGCCGACTCGCAGGCCGTTTCAGTCTTGCCGAGTCGTACGGTTATACGGCCGGTCAAGCGATCTGCATCTCCTCGCCGAGCAACGTCGAACTGAGGCTGCGATCGTGAGATCGTCCGGATCTCTTCTGCGCCTCCATCCTTTCAATGGCCGTGGACGGGGCACGCTAGTCATGTCTGTTGGAACTCGGCTCATGCGGCTTTAAGGCAGCATAGGCCTGTGCGATCTTGAGGTCATGCTCGATGGCGCGTCTGAGGGAACTGAACGTCCCCCAGACGCGGAGTTGTCCGAGCAGCAGGGCAAAGATTTGGTGACGGTAGCCTGAAGGCTCGACTATCCAGGGTTCCCAGATTCTGTCGTCTGCAGTATGGACCATGCACCAATTACCTTCAACGCGATGCCGTACCAACTCACCGACGTAGGCTAGGAGGCGCAGGAACTGCTCGCGTTCCAGATACACATCGGCCCCGCGACGCCGCACCAGGCCGTCGACGGCATCCAATCCTTCACTGGTGCCGCCGAGCTCCTCTTCGAGCTGACCGGCCAACTCACCAGCGAGGCGCATAACGTCGGTGACAAACTCCGGCCCCCGAGGAAGCCACTCCGCCATGACATGGGTCGGATGTCTACGCTCTCCCGTCCACTCCTTCGCCAGGTGGAGTACCTCTGTTCGTGACTGGAAGAGCCGGCCATTGCCATCCGGGATTACAAGCAGAAGCTTGTCTTCCGGCAAGCGGTAAGCATCGCAACGCCCGCTCTCGGCCAGCTCGGGGTCGAGCTGGCCGATGCCGCTGGCCAGCATTTCACGTACCCGCTCGGGAGGGATCGGTTGAAAGGGGGGGATGTCCGTGGCCATTCGCACTCACCTGTTCCGCTGTGCTCACTCGATACTCCGTGTTCGCGTGGGCGAGGTCAAGGGGGCCTTGTCAACCCGCTCCGCCATCGCACCTAGTCCTCTACAATAGGGGGATTGGGGTCGGGGAAGTAATCAGGTGTGTCGTTAAGTATAAACGGGATCAACGGGCTCCTTGCGATCGGCAGGTTATAAACGACTGCACCCATGGCCTTGGGATAGTTCAGCGCCATCATAGGGGTGAAACCGAGTAAGGCGCTATTTGGGTTTTCACGCGTTCCGGCTGGCACGGTATAGGCCAAGGCCTGGGCAAGCAGCACCCCACGCTTCTCGGCGTATGTGACGATATCCGAACCGATTATTGTGTTGGAGGTCGTAGGAAAAGCGAGCAGGGGTACGTATCCCGCCGTAGCGGCTTCACTATTAGCAAGCTCGTCGATCATGGATCGAATCTGGTAGTTATTAGAGCTGAGATGCAGAGTTCCATTAACAGCCTTCACCTCGAAGAACACACTATTAGAATATTTGTTGATCGTAGGTGCACCCGTCCCTGTGTCAGTTGTGACAATGTGAAGGGGGCCGACGGCATCAGGCCTGATTGAGGGCGGCACAGTGCCCATGGCCATTTCCCACCACGTCTGGGGAGGAGTAAATAGCGCGCGGTTTTCCGTCCTGCCCCAATACTGCATTGCTGCTCGTTGGAACCCTAAGCCAATATCTTGGTTGTATTGGACTCCCTCGTGGTTCCATCCGACCCCTTGGTAATACGAGTAACGGTGGAGTTCGGCTGTGGTAAGCGCCTGCCGTCCGTCTGGATCGGCCTTCGACATAGGGTTGGCGTCAGCATAGTTGTAGGGATTAAGGAAACTTGGCGCAGTAACGTTCGACGGCTGGGCCAAGTTCTTATGAAGCGCTGGGTCGGGGCTCTGCCAGACCGAGGTACGCGGGTCGTGGTAGCGAGCGCCGAAGTAGTAGAGCCCGGTCTCTTCGTCTAGTTCCTTGCCGGCGAACCGGTACGGCGTCCGCTGGCTGTTGCTCTTCTCCTCGATCCAGGCTTCGCCGGATGGGAAGTACTCGAGGTGTTCGTAGAGCTTGCCGCCAGAGTCGGTGACGTAGTTGGTGCTGGAGAGCTGGTCGGCGTGGAAGTAGTAGGTGTCCTTCTCGTAGGCGTTGGCCTTGACCAGCTTCGACGCGACCCGGGTGGTGTCAATGAAGACGTGCTTGGTGCCGATCTGCCCGTTGCGCATGGTGAAGTACTGGTTGACGTAGGCGGTCTCACCCTGCGGCCCGCGCTTGATGACGCGTTGGCCGGCGTCGTCGTACTTGTACCTCTGTTCCTGGCCGTTGTCGAAGATGCTCTGGATGCGGTTTTCCTCGTCCCAGATGATGGTGCGTTGCTGGCCGTTGTTGTCATCGGACCAGCCGAGCTGGTTGCCGTTGGCGTCGTAGGCGTAGGTCTGGGTGCCGATGTGGGACGGGGCGTGCGGCTGGGTGGCCGCGTAGGCGTAGGCGTAGCTGTACGTGGTCTCGCCCTGCGTCACGGGGGTGCCGGAGCCCTGCGCGATGGTGTTGGTCTGGTTCTTGACGGTGATGTTGTGCAGGTTGTCGTAGCCGAGTGCGTAGCTGTAGTTGTTGGACTTGCCGGGCGCGAACTGGTAGGAGCCGCTGGCGTCGGTGAGCCGGTCCAAGTCGTCATAGGTGAACGTTTGCGTGGACGGGCCACCGAAGTTTGGCGGGGCCGGCATCGCGATGTTGTTGGCGACCGACTTGACGTTGCCGACCTTGTTGTAGGTGTAGCTGGCGTTCTGGAAGTTGCCCAGGTCGGCGCCGTTGGGCGACAGCAGCGGTCCGGCCTGCTGGTTACTGAGCCGGCGCATCACCGGGTCGAAGGCATAAGTGGTCTTGACGCCGTTGCCGTCCTGGACGAAGGCCTTCTGGCCGAACTTGTCGTACTCCAGCCGGGTGACGTAGGAGTAGTTGTCGTTGCCCTTGACACCGCTCGCGGCGCGGACCATGCCGCCGGAGTCATACCGGTAGGTCAGCGTCTCGCCGTCGGGGTAGATCATCGACTGCTGCCGGCCGAAGGTGTCATAGACGTAGGAGGTTGTGTACGTCTTGGGCGAGCTGCCGGTGTCGCCGACGACCGTCCGGACTTCCTTGGTGGTCTCGCCGAGTTTGCCGTAGAACCGGTCCTCGCTGCCGGCCTGATCAGTGACCCGGGTGATCCGGCCGGCCCGGTTGTCACTGGCCCCCGACGCGCCATAGGCATAGGTCACGTTGTTGGCCGGGAACCGCGGGTAGTTGATCCACACCAGCCGGTCCACGTCATAGCCGTAGCTGACCTGCTGACTGGTCGCGGCCAGGTTCGCCGTCACCTTCGCGGTCAGGTTGGACGCCAGGTCGTAGGACATGGTGGTCTTGCCTGTGTCGGGGTTGTCGATCACCGTGCGCCGGCCGAGGTTGTCAAAGCTCTGCCGGGTGATGTTGTTGCTGTTGTCCTTGACGGTGACCAGTTCACCCAACGGGTTGTAGACGTAACTGGTCCAAATTCGCTCATAAGTCGGCGCACCCGTGGGGGTGTGGTACTCCTTCAGGGCCACCAACTGCTCGCGGACATTGCGGTAGTACTTTTTCTCGTGCCCGTTGGCGTCGGTCACGATCTGCTGGAACTGAGCGATGCCACCGAGGTCGCCGCCAAATTCGTACCTATAGCCGGTCTTGGTGCCGTCCGGATAAATCACCTGTGTCAGGCGGTCCAGCGAGTCGTAGTCGTAGTTCGTGTACATCACGGTGTCGACGCTGGCGTTGAACGTGCCTGGTGTGCCTAACGGCTCGGTCACCGGGTAGCTCACGTGGTTCTGTCGGCCTAGTGAATCGAGGGTGACCTGCCCGCTGACCACCATCACGTCCTTTACCGCGCTGGTGGCGCCGGTGTAGATGGTGGCGTCCTTCTTGGTCTGGATGGTGCGGCCCAGCCCGTCGATGAACACCACCGTGTCGATGGTGTCGGTGGCGCTGCGGTACTTGTCCAGGTGCCGGGTGATCGCCCACGGCGTCGTCGCCTCGGGGTGGTACTCGAACCGGATCGTCGGGGTGATCGTGCCCTGCTCGTACGGGCCGGTGAAACTGGTGGGCCGGCCGAATTCGTCGTAGACATACGTGGTGGAGTTGTTGTTGGCGTCGACCTGGGTCAACACGCTGCCGAACCGCAGATCGTGCGTCGCGGTGGAGGACAACCCGAAGTTGTCGGTGATCTTCGTGACCTGGGTGCCGGTGGGCGTGTCGTATTCGTAGCTCAACCAGCCCCGCTGCCCGCCAGCGTTCGCCGGATCGGTGACCTTGAGGATGTTTCCCTCGGCGGTGTAGGTCAGGTCGGTGACCGCGGCGCTGCCGTCGGCCAGGTACTGCCGCACCTGGGTGACGTCGCCGGTGGCGCAGTTGACCGTGGATTCGCGCCGGCGCATCAAGGTGGCGCCGCCGGTGACGGTGATCGAGTTCGCCGTCCGCACCTGTGTCGTCGGGCAGGAGGTGTAGCCGATCCGGGCGATCACATCGTCGGCGCTGATGGTCTCGCCGTAGTCGGTGGTGGTATCGATGTGGCCCAGAACGTCATAGTGGTTGACCGTTGCGGTGGTCTTGTTCGGCGTCGCCAAACCCTCGTGGAACCGCTTGTCGGTGCGGGTGAGCATCGGGAAAATTGTCGCCGAGGTGCTGGCGCCATCGGCCGGCTCTGCTCCCGTGCTGACGTCGCGCAGGACGTAGGTGTGCTCCGTGTCCGTCATCGGGGCTCCGCCACTGCGGTAGAGCCGTTCCCGGGCCAGCAGCCCGCGGGTGTAGAAGCTGTCGACGCGGAAGTCCTGCACGGTGCTGCGGTAGACGGCGTTGCCGTGTGCGGTGTCGAGTTGCTGCTGGGTGACCTGGGCGTAGCCGTAGAACTCGCGCTCCAGCCGGCTGTAGACACCGCCGGAGTAGGAGTACGCCGTCGCCTGGGTGTCCACGCCGTCGCCGACGTGCCCGTCAGTCAGGGTGACCTTGGTTAGCGTCCACCGCGAGGTGGGGTTGGCGGTGGTGTTGCCGTCCCGGGTGTACTCCATCGTGAACGTGGCGTCCAGCGGCCGGGACACCGACTTGAGCAGGTTGGTGCGGCCGGTCCGGTTGCGGGCGACCTTGAGCTGGCCGTCGTCGGAGCTGGCGAGGTGGTCGGCGTTACCGTCGCCGTCGAGGTCACGCAGGCTGGCCTCGTCCCGGGCCATCGACTGGTCGGTGTCGGCGCCGGGGTTGAGGATCAGGAAGCACTGTGCCCCGCACAGCGGGATCCCGACGGTGAAGTAGGCGCCGGCGCCGAGGCCGGTGCTGCCCGAGCAGAGCCGGGCGTGTTCCCAGTCCAGGTCGGCCTGCCCGACGCTGGTGTCGTCCTTGCAGGCCCCGTTGAGAGCGCCGGACCAGGCGATGGGAGCGGCGAAGCCGTTGCCGGTGTTCAAGCCCACCTGCATACCGCTGCTGCCGCCGGGCAGTACCCGGTCGGCCAGGCCGTCGCCGTTGACGTCCTCGAGGGTCTCGCGGGTGAGTGACTTGTTCTTGGTCAGCGACAGCCCGCCGGCGAAGTCGTACAGGCCGGCGTTGAAGCCGAGGGTCGCCCCGATAGTGCCGTTCTCACTCGCCCCGTCGTTGATGACCGCCGTGCCCCATGGCTCGGCCGCGGCGAAGCCGTAGCCGAGGTTGAGCGCGACCATCAGCTGCGCGCCGTTGCGGCTGACCACGTCGGGCAGCCCGTCGCCGTTGACATCGAGCAGGTCATGCTTGGGCTTGGAGGTGCCCTTACCGAGCCCGGCCTGCACCTGAAGGCCTAGTTGAGCCATCTGGCTGCCGGTCTTGTTGCCCCGCACCGGCCCCGAGTTGGAGGTGTCGACCTCGCCGCGGCCGTTCGCCGCGAAATGGGCCGGGCTGCCCCCGACGCCACCATTGACCGCCGAGGCGTCGCTGTCGCGCGGGGCGCCCAGACCGGACACCGCCTTGCTGGCAGACTCCAGGCCACCGTTCGGCGAGCTGTACTGCACCTTGCCATTGCTGACGATGTCGGGGAACCGGTCACCGTTCAGATCGAGGAAGTCCACGTCGCTGGCGGTGCCGCCGGTCGAGGTGGAGCCGGACAGGAACGACACCTCACCGCCCACGGCGTCCTGGGTGGTGTGGCTGAGCCGGGCAACCGCCCGCGCGCCGGCAACATCGGCCGCCGTGGGCACCCCGATGCTGTCCATCCCCTCCCGGGAGGCGCTCATCGTCGACGCCTTCACCCACGCCGAGCCGTCAGCCCCCCGCCAGGAACCGTCCTCCGCAGAGGGGTAGAACGGGTGCGCATTCGCGGTTCGGGGGTCATAGGTCGAACTGGAGCTGAACGCCTGGTCCAAATCGGCCTCGACGATCGGGCCGGTCCCGCGAGCCCCGGCGCCGTTGTAGCCGACATAGCTCCAACCGCGGTAGGGCGCTGCCAGCATGCCCGAGGTGGCCGCGGAATACCACGATAGCGACGGGGCGACCGCCGCCATCCCCGGTCGGGTGACCTCCACCCACCTCGACGTGATCTTTGCTCGGAGGGTGGGGTCGGCCGAGGCTACGTTGAAGAACACGAACTCGTTGACTGTGACGTCCACCGGAAACGCGCCGGTACCGCTCACTACGCCATTGGAGATGGTGATGGTCCTTTTCGCCATGAGGCCACCACGGCGCTTGACAGTGAAGGTTGCCGTGCCGTTGGCGCCCGAAGCCGCGGTGATGACCGGCTTCACGGAGACGGTCTCAGTGGCGGGCGCTGTCCACTGCTGCCCATCCACTGAGGTGCTGGTGTTGGCCGGGTAGGTGTCGATGTCGAACGGCGGGTGCAGCTGGATCAGCGGGTTGCCGGCGTCGTCGGTGACGGTGGCCACGTCGGGCGAGCTGAGGTAGTGCAGGGTCGGCGTCCAGGCCAGCTTGCTCACGTCGATCGGCGTGTCCACTTTCACGTGCAAGGCGATGGTGTCGCCCTTGGCGACGGTCATGTCCGTCTGGACCGGGATGTCACCGATCGCTGTTCCGGCCATGGGCTGGCTGGTGATGACCTGGCCGTTCTTGATGACCTCCAGGGTGATGTCGTCGCTGGTGGCGCCGAGTTTGTGCAGGTTGCCGGTGAGCCGCACGCTGCCGTTCAGCGGCGCCTGCACCTTGGCGCCGCTACGCCCGGCCATGGCGAAGTCCTGCGAGGCCTGATAGCGATAGCCATTCAGCCGGTTGGCGTCGAGGATCGCCGGCTTGGCGACGCCCGACGACACGTACTGGATGACCGGGTCCCAGGTCACCTGGTCATAGGCGCCGTCAGAGCGGGATCCGACCCGGAAGTAGAGACGGTCACCCTTGGTGACGGTGACCGAAGACACGCCGGTCGGGGTCTTGGCGGTGTAGTCGGTGGCGCCGATGACGGCGGACCAGAGTTCGGCGCCGTTGTTCTGGATCGCCACCCGGACGCCGTCGGCGCCGGTGTAGGCGGCGCGCTCGGGGCTGGTGTCCTGGACGAGTGCGGCGGCGCCGGTGATCTGCACAGTGCCGGCGAGAGGCGCGGTCCACCGTCGGAGTACGTCGACCGGTGGGTTGTTGGCGTCCTGCTGGTTCTTGCTGGCGGTGTAGTCGGCCACCAGCCCGGCGGAATCCAGGATGCCGGAGCCGATCGGGACCGAGGTGTCGCTGCTGTCAGCGGTGAAGGTCGGGACGCCGTTGGCGTCGAGGTGGTTGAACAGCACCGCGCCGTCGTGGACCAGGTCAGTGAGCCCGTCGCCGTTGACGTCGCTGAAGTAGGTGGTGTCCTTGGTGAAGGTTTCGGCGTGGTTGGCGAAGGCGTTGACGGTGAGGTAGACCTCGGCGCCGAATGAGGTCGTCTCAGCGGACTCCTTGGCCAGGCCTGGCAGGGTCGGGGTCGCGACGGGTGAGCCGAAGTCGGTCGAGCCGTCCGGGCCGGAGGTGTTGAACCTGACCGAGATTCCGCTGCCGGTCTTGAACACCTTGTCGGGCAGGTCATCGCCGTTGAGGTCGACCAGGGCCAGCTTGCCGTCGGTGCTGCTGTGGCTGAAGCCGACCTTGCCGCCGGCGCTGCCCTGCTTGGTCGGCTTGGTCTGGTTGTAGCCGGCGTAGAGGTGGCCGCCGGTGCTGGTGCTCAGCGATCCGGAGATGGCGCTGGCCTGCCCGCGGCCCAGCAGCCCGCCGGTGACCCCGTCGGCGCCGACCGTCCAGTTCACCGGAGTCGCGTACGCGTCGTAGCCGCCGGCCGTGTTGCGGATGTCGTCGTAATAGCTGAACGTGTGGGTGCCGAGCGAGGTGTTGTTCGCGCCGCGCTGGGTGACCGAGGCGAGCAGCTTCTTACCGAACGCCCCGTTCTGATAGGCCAAATCGTAACTGCGCACCGGGGCGTCCTGGAAGGCGACCTCGATCCGGGCCAGCAGCTCGGCGGTGACCATCTTGAACCCGCCCCGGGCGTCGATCACCACATCGGAGCGGCGGGTGTAGTTCGCGAGTTCGCTGTCGCGGACGAACTTGACGGTGTACGGCCCAGCAGTCGAGCCCTTCCGCGTGTAATCGATCGTCCGCAGGTACAGCTGCCGCCCGAGCACGGTGCCGCCGGCCACCCCGGCGTCGGTCACCGTCTGGTAGTCATAGCGCACCGCGTTGCCGTGCAGCTCCCGGGTCTCGCGCAGCGCCCACCGGAAGATGTTGCCGGCATCGTCGGCCAGCCGGGCCGCGGCTACCGGGCCGGACTCCGGGTCACCGCCGAAGAACGAGCGCGTGCCGTCGGAGTCGGTGACCTCCCACCAGTAGTTGGCGGGCGTGCTGCCGTGCCGGACGATCTTGTTGAACTCGCCCTCGACGCGGGAGCGGAAGACCTTCTCCGCGGTGCGCGGCACCTCCGGGCCGCGGTTGGCGACCGGGGTCAGCTGACCGCCGCCGACCACATAGGTCTCGGTCTCGTTGGCCGCGTCGTAGCGCGGCACGCCCCACCGGGTATCAATGCCGATGCTGGGGACCGACAGGTCCCAGCCCACGCCGAGCCAGCCGTTGCCGGCGGCGGACGAGTAGCCCAGGCCCAACTCGGGCGCCATGCCCTGCCGGCCATCGGGCAGGTCGATCGGATAGGAGATCCGCGCGTCACCCTCGCTGTTGCCCGACGGCGGCTGCACCAGGCCGACACCGCTCGACGGGTCGCCGGCCTTGAGGTCCTTGATGCTGGTCGGGTTCAAAGACACGTTCTCCGGGTGGTCGGGCACCGTCACCGTCGCCGCGATCATGTCGGTGAAGTGGTTGGACAGGCTCTCCACCTGGTCGGCAGTCTGATCCAGGCTGTCCCGCTGCAGCGGCACCCACTGCAGCTGGGCCGTGTCGTAGTAGAAGATCTGCACGTCCTGCTCGGCCAACCCGGCCGGGATCAACGCGTCGTCATAGGGCACCGTGATGTGCAGATCGGCGTCGAAGGTCATGTGCGGGGTGAAGCGGTAACCATCGCGAAGGCCCTCGGTCACATTCGTCATGCCCGAGTCCAGCGGCGGCAGCTGCGAGGCGCACAACGAGTCGGCCTCGATCGCCGTCGGCGCGTCCACCGCCGTCGGCGGCACCTCCACCGTGCTGCCGTCCTGGGTGATCACGGTCGTCGCACCCGGAGCGGCCGTGGTGGTGCTCGGCGGCGGCAGCGAACTGTCAACGCACGCCGGATCCACCGCCATCGCCGCCGTCGGGGCGCCGGGCACCCCGATCGGCGCCACCACCGTGAACAGCGAGACGACCATGACCAGGGCGGTAGATCCGCTGATCCATCGCGTCCGAGGCGAAATCCGACGAGAAACAGGCACGCGCGAAACGCCCATGACGCCCCCTCAGGCAGCCGGACCGGGCAGCCCAGCCCGAGCCGACTGACCTACGCCGAAAGGCGAGTTCAAGGGCATAAGACAGGAGGTGCCGGGGGTGGACTTATTCGCCACCAAGCACCTATATGACCGATGTGAGTAAGGACCGTAACAGTGAGTCAAGTCACACTGCAAGGCATAAGACGCAATCTCTCCTGATCAGCCCAGCGGCCTAACCAGCGAGATCGTGGAACGCGAGCGACGTTCACCGGCTCAAGCGGTGTAGGAATGGTCCACACCACATCGGGCTCGGACAGCACGTCGGTGACAGGGCCGTCGTCCTCGCCGGCGGCGCCATAGGCCAGCGCGGTACCGGCGGAGAACTACACCGGGCTGTCCATGAGTGCGACGTTGGCCAGCCGGACTACCACCCTTCGCCCAGCAGGCGCCGGCGGATCCTTCTAGGGCGGCTCATGGGACTCCACCCGGGAAGTAGCCGATTGAGCTTCTTAGTGCCAGAACGCGCACTGGCTTACCGTCCGCTGGGATGCCTAAGTGAGCGGCTGCGTGTCGCAGGCTTCCTGCTGTGGGCAGGCGGCAGCCCCACGCTCCCTTAGTGAGCCGGCACGCTTAGTTCGCGGCGACGATGGGGTCGTAGGGCCGCCCTGCATGGTTCAACCGACAACACGAGTGCATGGCTACTACTGAGGATGCTCTGAATCGCTCGGGCGCGGGTACATCCGACGCGTGGCTTCTCCTGCGAGATCCCATGCGCCCTGCTTAACCACATTAATGCCATGCGTCACGGATTTAAGGTCCGCTTTCCCATCAATCTTGAGCTGCTCCCATTTGCGTAAATAGTCCTTTCGCGCTTCGCGATCTACCTGGGTGGGCACAACGGTTTGATCTAACAGATCCGAGCCAAATTTAAGAAGGGATTGCTTCCGATATGCAGGTTCTTTAGCGGCAGCGACTCCTTGCTTAACTCCACGCCGAACACGATTAGTGCCAGTTGCCATGTAATGAAGCCCTATAAGTCTTGTCGGTGCTCCAATACGCTTGCCGACGAACCTGCCGAGGCGAGGCACTGCCTTCATTTGCTTGGGGGTAAGTGTGTCACCTCCCACAAACGCTATAATGCCGCCCGTTGCTTGCGCGAACCCCCAGAGCATGTTCACTGGGGCGCTAATAACTTTGGGATTGACTAACTGGCGGGGTTTATTCAGTTCCTTTTTGGCCCACCCGAGCAGTTTTGATTCCCTCCCGTCTTGATCCACCCGTGAAGCAGGGTTGGCGTCGGCGTAGTTGTAGAGGTTGAGGAAGGTCGGGGCGGCGACGTTCGGGGTCGGCGAGTCATCGCCGGCCTCCGACAGCTTGGTTAGGTTCTCCCCGAGAGCTGGGTCGGTGCTCGGCCACAGTCCGGTGCGCGGGTCGTAGTAGCGGGCGCCGAAGTAGTAGAGGCCGGTTTCCTCGTCGAGTTCCTTGCCGGCGAACCGGTACGGCGTGCGTTGGGTGTTGCTCTTCTCCTCGACCCACGCCTCGCCCGACGGGAAGTACTCCAGGTGCTCATAAAGCTTGCCGCCTGAGTCGGTGACCGCGTTGGTGCTGGACAGCTGATCGGGGTGGAAGTAGTAGGTGTCCTTTTCGTAGGCCTTGTCCTTGACCAGCTTCGACGCCACCCGGGTGGTGTCGATGAAGACGTGCTTGGTGCCGATCTGGCCGTTGCGCATGGTGAACCACTGGTTCACGTAGGCGGTTTCGCCCTGCGGCCCCCGCTTGATGACGCGCTGGCCGGCGTCGTCGTACTTGTAAGCCTGCTCTTGGCCGTTGTCGAAGATGGACTGGATGCGGTTCTCCTCATCCCAGATGATCGTCCGTTGCTGGCCGTTGGTGTCGTCGGACCAGCCGACCTGGTTGCCGTTGGCGTCATAGCTGTAGGTCTTGTCGCCGATGTGGGACGGGGCGTGCGGCTGGCTGGCGGCGTAGTCGTAGTCGTAGTCGTACGTCGTCTTGCCCTGGGTCACCGGGGTGCCGGATGCCTGCACCACCGTGTTGGTCTGGTTCTTGGCCGTGGTGTTGTGCAGGTTGTCATAGCCCAGCGCGTAGCTGTAGCGGTTGACCTTGTCCGGCGCGAACTGGTATTTACCGGCAGCGTCGGTGAGCCGGTCAAGATCGTCGTAGGTGAATGTCTGGGTGCTGGGCCCGCCGAAGTTCGGCGGTGCCGGCACCGCGATGTCGTTAGCCGTAGAGGTGACGTTGCCAACCTTGTCGTAGGTGTAGGAGATGTTCTGGAAGTTACCCAGGTTGGTTCCGTTAGGCGCAAGGAGCGGTCCGGCCTGCTGGTTGCTGAGCCGGCGCATGACCGGGTCGAAGGCATAGCTGGTCTGGACGCCGTTGCCGTCTTTGACGAACGCCTTCTGGCCGAACTTGTCGTACTCCAGCCGGTTGACGTAGGAGTAGCTGCCGTTGCCCTTGACGCCGCTCGCGGCCTGCACCATGCCGCCGGAGTCGTAGCGGTAGGTCAGCGTCTCCCCGTCGGGGTAGGCCATCGACTGCTGCCGTCCGAACGTGTCGTACACATAGGAGGTGGTGTAGGTCTTGGGGGAGCTGCCGGTGAACCCGACAACAGTCCGGACCTCCTTGGTGGTCTCACCCAGCTTGCCGTAGTAGCGGTCCTCGCTGCCGGCCTGATCGGTCACGTGGGTGATCCGCCCAGCCCGGTTGTCGCTCGCTCCGGGTGCGCCGTAGCTGTAGGTGACGTTGTTGGCCGGGAACCGCGGATAGCTGATCGAGACCAGCCGGTCCACGTCATAGCCGTACGTGACCTGCTGACTGGTCGCGGCCAGGTTCGCCGTCACCTTCGCGACCGGGTTGGACGCCAGGTCATAGGAAGTGGTGGTCTTGCCGGCGTCCGGGTTGTCGATCACCGTGCGCCGACCGAGCATGTCGAAGCTCTGCCGGGTCACGTTGTCCTTGTCATCGGCAACCGTGACCAGCTGACCCAGCGGGTCATAGCCGTAACTGGTCCAGATGGTCTGCTGGGCGCCGTTGGTGGGAGTGTGGAACTCCTTCAGGCTGACTAGCTCCTGGCGGACGTCGCGGTAGTAGACCTTCTTGTTCCCGTTGGGGTCGGTGACGATTTGTTGGAACTGGATGGCGCCGGCGCGATCGGACCCGAAGCTGTAGTCGGTGGTCGTCTTGGTGCGGTCCGGGTACACAACCGCGACGACGCGATCCAGCACGTCGTAGGCGGACAGGGTTGCCGTCACGGTGTCGTAGTGCGTGTTGAGAACCCCTGCCGTGCCGAGCGGCTCGGTCACCGGGTACCGCTGCGTCACCTGTCGGCCGAAAGCGTCGTAGGTGATGCGCCCGCTGACCGTCATCACGTCCTGCGCGGCGCTGGCCACGCCGGTGTGGACGGTGGCGTCCTTCTTGGTCTGAAGCGTGCGGCCCAGGCCGTCGATGAACACGACGGTGTCGATGGTGTCGGTGGCGCTGCGGAACTTGTCCAGGTGCCGGGTGATCGCCCACGGCGTCGCCGCCTCGGGGTGGTACTCGAACCGGATGGTGGGAGTGCCGCTGCCCTGCTCGTACGGGCCGGTGAAACTGGTGGCCCGGCCGAACTCGTCGTAGGCGTAGGTGGTGGCGTTGTTGTTGGTGTCGGTCTGGGTCAGCACGCTGCCGAACCGCAGGTCGTGGGTGGCGGTGGAAGTCAGGCCGAAGTTGTCGGTGATCTTCGCGACCTGGGTTCCGGTGGCCGCGTCGTAGTCGTAGCTCAGCCAGCCGCGTTGCCCGCCAGCATTGCCCGGATCGGTGACCTTGAGAATGTTTCCATCACCGGTGTAAGAGATATCGGTGACCGCGGCGCTGCCGTCGGCCAGGTACTGGCGCACTTGGGTGACATTTCCGGTGGCGCAGTCGACCGTAGACTCCCGCCGCCGCATGGGCGTGCCGCCGCCGTTGACGGTGATGGAGTTCGCCGTCCGGACACCGGTCGCCGGGCACGACGTGTAGCTGATCCGGGCGATGACATCGTCGGCCGAGCCGGTGTCACCCGATTCGGTACGCACGTCGATGTCGCCGAAGTCGGTGTAGTGGTTGACGGTCGCGGTGGTCTTGAGCGCCGTCGCCCGCGCCTCGTGGAACCGCTCATCGGTGCGGGTCAGCATCGGGAAGATCGGCGCCGAGGTGCTCGCGCCGTCAGCCGGCTCGACTCCGGTGGTGACGTCGCGCAGGACGTAGGTGTTCTGCGTGTCGGTCATCGGCGCTCCGTCACTGCGGTAGAGCCGTTCCCGGGCCAGCAGCCCGTGGGTGTAGAAGCTGTCGACTCGGAAGTCCTGCACGGTGCTGCGATAGACGTCATCGTTGTGCGCGGTGTCCAGCTGCGCCTCGGTGACCTGGGCGTAGCCGTAGAACTCCCGCTCCAGGCGGCTGTAGACACCACCCGAGTAGGTGTAGGCGGTCACAGAGTCCGTGCCGTCGCTCGCGTGCCCGTCGTCGACGCTGACCTTGGTCAGCACCCAGCGTGAATTGGGGTTGGCGGAGGTGTTGCCGTCGCGGGTGTACTCCAGGGCGAACGAGGCGCCCAGCGGGCGGGACACCGACTTGAGCAGGTTCGTGCGGCCCGTCCGGTTGCGAGCCACCGTGAGCGAGCCGTCGTCGGAGCTGGCCAGGTGGTCGGCGTAGCCGTCGCCGTCGAGGTCGCGCAGGCTGGCCTCGTCCCGAGCCATCGACTGGTCGCCGTCGGCGCCCGGGTTGAGGATCACGTAGCAGCCCGGGCCGCACAGCGGGCCGATCCCGATGGTGAAGTAGGCGCCGGCGCCGAGGCTGGTGCTGCCGGAGCAGAGCCGGGCGTTGTCCCAGTCCAGGTCGGCCAGCCCGACGCTGGTGTCGTCCTTGCACGCCCCGTTAAGAGCACCAGCCCAGTCGACCGGGGCGGCGAAGCCGTTGCCGGTGTTGAGGCCGACCCGCATCCCGCCGCTGCCGCCGGGCAGCACCCGGTCGGCCAGGCCGTCGCCGTTGACGTCGTCCAAGTTCTCGCGGGTGAGCGACTTGTTCTTCGTCAGCGACAGGCCGCCGCCGAATCCGTAGATACCGTCGTTGAACCCAAGGTTCGCGCCGATCGTGCCGTTCTCGCTCGCGCCGTCGTTGATGACCGCGGTTCCCCACGGCTCGGCCGCAGCGAAGCCGTAGCCCAGGTTGAGCGCCACCATCAACTGCGCGCCGTTACGGGTGACGCGGTCAGGCAAACCGTCGCCGTTGACGTCGAGCAGGTCCGACTTCGGCTTGGAGGTGCCCTCGCCGAGGCCGGCCTGCACCTGAAGGCCGAGCGGCGTCAGCTGGCTGCCGGTCTTGTTGCCGCGCACCGGCGCCTGGTCGGCGGTGTCGATCTCGCCGCGGCCATTCGCGGCGAAGTGCGCCGGGCTGCCACCCACCCCGAAATTGGTCGCCGAGGCGTCGCTGTCGCGCGGGCTGCCCAAGCCGGGCACTGCCTTGCTGCTGGACTCCAAGCCACCGTTCTGGGTGCTGTACTGCACCTTTCCGTTGCTGACGATGTCAGGGAACCGGTCGCCGTTGAGGTCGAGGTAGTCCACCTCGCTCTCGGTGCCGCCCTTGGACGTGGAGCCGGACAGGAACGACAGCTCGCCGCCCACGGCGTCCTGGGTGGTGTGGCTGAGCCGCGCCACTGCCCGCGCGCCGGCGACGTCGCCGGCCACCGGAACGTCGATCTGGTCCAGGCCCTGCCGGGATGCGCTCACCGTGGAGGCCTTGACCCAGGCCGAGTCATCGGCACCCCGCCAGGACTTCTCCTCCGGGAACGGCAGGAAGGGGTGGGCCTTGGCGGTGCTGGGGTCATAGGCCGAGTCCTGGTCGAAGGTCTGGCTCAGATCGGCCTCGGCGATCGGCTGGCTTGCCCGGGCGCCTGCGCCGTTGTAACCGAAGTAGCTCCACCCGCGGTACGAGGCGGCGAGCAGGCCGGGGGTCACCGCGCTGTGGATGGTGCTGGGCGCGCCGGACGGAGTGAGCCCGGGACGGGTGACCTGGACGGAACCGCCGCTGATTTTGGCCTTCAGGGCCGGGTCGGCCACCCAGAAGTCGAAGAACAGCTCGTCGCCGGCGTGCACGTCGAGGGAGAACGCGGGGGTGCTGGCGGCGCCGTCGGTGATCTCGATGGCGCGCTTGGCCAGCAGGCCGCCGGAGCGCTTGACGGTGAAGGTCACCTGGCCGTTCACGCCTGCGGCCGCAGTGAGGTTGGGGTTCACCGTGACGGTCTCGTCGGCCGGCGCCGTCCAGGTCTGCTGTGGGGCGGTGAGGCCGTCGGCCGGGTAGCTGTCGACGTCATAGGGCGGGTGCAGCTCGATCAGCGGCTTGCCGGCCTCGTCGGTGACGGTGCTGACGTCCGGTGAGCTGACGTAGGACAGGCTCGGCGTCCAGTCCAGCTGGGTCAGGTCGATCTGGGAGTCGACCTTGACGCGCAGGGCGATGGCATCGCCCTTGGCGACCGGGATGTCCAGCTGGACCGGGACGTCACCGGTCGCGGCCGCGGCCATCGACTTGGTGATGATCGGCTGGCCGTTCTTGGTCACCAGCACGGTGATGTCGTCGCTGGTGGCGGCAAGCTTGCGCAGGTCACCGGTCAGCCGCAGGGTGCCGTCCAGCGGGGCCTGCACCTGCATGCCATTCCGGCCGGCCAGGGTGAAGTCCTGCGACGCCTGGAATCGGTGAGCTTGCAGTCCGTTGGCGTCGGTGGCCGCCGGCACGCCCTGGTAGTCGATCACCGGATCCCACGACACCTGGTCGTAAGCGCCGTCTGACCGGGAGCCGACGCGGAAGTAGAGCCGGTCGCCCTTGGTCACGGCGATCGAGTCGACTCCCGCCGGCGCCTTGGCGGTGTAGTCGCTCGCGCCGATCGCGGTGGACCACAGCTCGTCATCGTTGCGCTGGATCGAGACCCGCACGCCGTCGGCGCCGGTGTAGGAGGCGCGCTCCGAACTGGTGTCCTGGACGAGCTTGGCGGCGCCGGTGACCGCCACCGTGCCGGTGAAGGGCGCCACCCAGCGGCGCACCACGTCGACCGGCGGGTTCTTGGCATTCAGCTGATCACGGGTGGCGGTGTGATCCTGCACCAGGCCGTCGGAGTCGAGGATGCCGGAGCCGATCGGCACCGCGGTGTCGTTGCTGTTCGCGGTGAAGGTCGGCACGCCGTTGGCGTCGAGGTGGTTGAACAGCACCTTGCCCTCGTTCACGAGGTCGGTCAGGCCGTCGCCGTTGACGTCGCTGAAGTAGGTGGTGTCCTTGGTGAACGTCTCCGCGTGGTTGACGATCCCGTTGGCGGTGAGGTAGACCTCGGCCCCGAACGACGTCGTGTTCGCCGACTCCTTGGCGATGCCCGGCAGGGACGGGGTCGCGACGGGCGAGCCGAAGTCGGTGGTGCCGTCCGGGCCGGAGGTGTTGAACCGGACCGAGATGCCGTTGCTGGTCTTGAAGACCTTGTCGGGCAGGTCATCGCCATTGAGGTCGACCAGGGCCAGCTTGCCGTCGGTGCTGCTGTGGCTGAAGCCGACCTTGGCGCCGAAGCTGCCGTACTTGCTCGGCTTCGTCGCGTTGAAGCCGGCGTAGAGGTGGCCGCCGACGCTCTTGCTGAGCGACCCCGAGATCGCGCTCGCCTTGCCGTGGCCGAGCAGTCCGGCGGTGACACCGTCGTCGCCGACCTGCCAGTCCACGGCGGCGGCGAAGGCGTCATAGCCGCCGTCGGCGTTCCGGATGTCGTCGTAGTAGTTGAACGTGTGGGTGCCCAGCGACGCGCCGGCCGCGCCGCGCTGGGTGACCGAGGTCAGCAGCTTCTTGTGGAAGGCGCCCTCGGTGTAGGCCAGGTCATAGCTGCGCACCGGGTTGCCCTGGAACGCCACCTCGATGCGGGACAGCAGCTCAGCGGTGACCATCTTGAACCCGCCGCGCGCGTCGATCACCACATCGGAGCGGCGGCTGTAGCCGGGCAGCTCGCTGTCGCGAATGAACTTCACCGTGTACGGCCCGGCGGTGGCGCCCTTGCGGGTGTAGTCGATGCTGCGCAGGTAGAGCTGCCGGCCAGCCACAGTGCCGCCGGCAACCCCGGCGTCAGACACCGTCTGGTAGTCGTAGTGGACGGCGTTGCCATGCAGGTCACGGGTCTCGCGCAGCGCCCACCGGAACACGTTGCCCTTGTCGTCGGCCAGCCGGGCGGCGGCCACCGCACCGTTCTCCGGATCGCCGCCGTAGAACGAGCGGACGCCATCGGAGTCGGTGACCTCCCACCAGTAGTCGGTGGGAGTGTCGCCGTGCCGGACGATCGTGTTGAAGTCACCCTCGACGCGGGAGTGGAAGAACTTCTTCCCAGCGCCTGACTGCGCCGGGTCCTGCTTCACGGCCGGGGTGAGCTGATTCTGTCCGACCACATACCTCTCGTTGCCGTCCGCGCCGTAGCGCGGCACCCCCCATCGGGTGTCGATCGAGACACTCGGCACCGACAGGTCCCAGCCCACCCCGAGCCAGCCGTCACCCGCGGCGGAGGAGTAACCCAGGTTGAGCTCCGGCGCCATGTCCTGCCGGCCCTCGGGAAGGTCGATCGGGTAGGAGATCCGCGCGTCACCCTCGTTGTTGCCCGTGGGCGGGTCGATCAGGCCGACCCCGCTCGACGGGTCGCCGGCCTTGAGGTCCTTGACGCTGGTCGGGTTCAGAGACACATTCTCCGGGTGGTCCGGCACCGTCACGGTGGCCGCGATCATGTCGGTGAAGTGGTTGGACACGCTCTCCACCTCGTCGGCAGGCTTGTCCAGGCTGTCCCGCTGCAGCGGGACCCATTCCTTCTTGGCCGTGTCGTAGTAGTAGATCTGCACGTCCTGCTCGGTGAGTCCGGCCGGGATCAGCCCGTCGTCGTAGGGCACGGTGATGTGCAGGTTGGCGTCGAACGTCTCGTGCGGGAGGAACCGGTAGCCGTCCCGGGGTCCTTCGGTCACGTTCGTCATGCCCGCGTCCAGCGGCGGCAGCTCAGCGGCGCACAGCGACTCGGCGATGATGGTGATCGGCTGGTCGACCGCGGTCGGTGGCACCTCCACCGTGCCCGCGTCCTGCTCGATCACGGTCGTCTCGCCCGGCTCGGCGACGGTGTACGTCGTAGGAGGCAACGCGCTGTCCACGCATGCTGGTTCCGCTGCCGCAGCTGCCGTGATGGCGCCTGGCACCGCCACTGGGCCGACCACTGTGAACAGTGAGACCGCCAGGGTAAAGGCGGTGAAACCACTGATCCAGCGCGTACGACGAGAAACAGGCATGCGTGAAACGCCCATGACGCCCCCATGTATCGAAGCCGAGCCGAGCTATGGAAGCGGGTGAGGCAGCTTCCGAGGGCGCGACAAGGGACAGCGCTACGCGGGGCTGATTCGCCGCTAAGCGCCGTATGACCGATTTGATTGACGTGGACATTAACAGCGGATTCATCTCGTGGGCAAGAGGGAGAAGCACATTCTTTTCTCACCTCCCGGCGCAGGAGCGAAGGGGAGAGGAGGACAACCGTGACCGGGGGGTTTCTGCCCGATCAGGTGACAGTGCCGGCCCCCGGCGAGGCCATGGGAGAATACGGCTGTCAGCGTCGATCCGGCACCGCCGCGGAGCGCGCGGCACACCGCCCGAGAAGCAGTCCACCCGAACCGCGAAGAAAGCAGCCCGTGCCCGCTATCCCGAGCCCAGCCGGCGACACCCCGCCCGCGCGCATCCGCAACTTCTCGATCATCGCCCACATCGACCACGGCAAGTCGACGCTGGCTGATCAGATGCTGCGGCTGACCGGCGTGCTCGACCCCCGGCAGGCCAAGGCCCAGTACCTGGACCGCATGGACATCGAGCGCGAGCGCGGCATCACCATCAAGGCCCAGAACGTCCGGATGCCCTGGCAGTCGCGCCTCGACGGGGTCGACTACACCCTGCACATGATCGACACCCCCGGCCACGTCGACTTCACCTACGAGGTGAGCCGCAGCCTGGCCGCCTGCGAGGGCGCGGTGCTGCTGGTCGACGCCGCCCAGGGCATCGAGGCCCAGACGCTGGCCAACCTGTACCTGGCGCTGGAGAACGACCTGCAGATCATCCCGGTGCTGAACAAGATCGACCTGCCGGCCGCCCAGCCCGACCTCTATGCCGCCGAGATCGCCCACATCATCGGCTGCGACCCCGACGACGTGCTGCGGGTCTCGGCCAAGACCGGCCAGGGCGTGGAGGACCTGCTCGACGTGATCTGCCGCCAGGTGCCGGCGCCGGTGGGCGACGCAGACGCCCAGGCCCGGGCGATGATCTTCGACTCGGTCTATGACATCTACCGGGGCGTGATCACCTACGTCCGGGTGATCGACGGCCGCATCCACCCGCGCCAGAAGATCAAGATGATGTCCACCGGCGCCACCCACGAGCTGCTCGAGGTCGGCGTCATCTCACCGGAGCCGGTGGTGTCCAAGGGCCTGGGCGTCGGCGAGGTCGGCTACCTGATCACCGGCGTGAAGGACGTCCGGCAGTCCAAGGTCGGCGACACCGTGACCGACGCGGCCAAGCCGGCCCGCGAGGCCCTCGGCGGCTACCGCGACCCGGTCCCGATGGTGTACTCGGGGCTGTTCCCGATCGACGGCTCGGACTTTCCGCTGCTGCGCGACGCCCTGGACCGGCTGCAGCTCAACGACGCCGCGCTGGTCTACGAGCCCGAGTCCTCCGGGGCGCTCGGCTTCGGCTTCCGGTGCGGCTTCCTCGGACTGCTGCACCTGGAGATCACCAGAGATCGCCTGGAAAGAGAGTTCAACCTGGAGCTGATCTCGACCGCGCCGAACGTGGTGAACCGGGTGCTGCTGGAGGACGGCCGCGAGTTCGTGGTCACCAACCCCTCGGACTGGCCGTCCGGGCAGAAGATCGCCGACGTCTACGAGCCGATCGTCAAGTCGATGATCATCGCCCCGAGCGAGTACATCGGCGCGATCATGGAACTGTGCCAGGGCCGGCGAGGCACCCTGCAGGGCCTGGACTACCTGTCCGAGACCCGGGTCGAGCTGCGCTACACGCTGCCGCTGGGTGAGATCATCTTCGACTTCTTCGACGCGCTGAAGTCACGCACCCGCGGCTACGCCAGCCTGGACTACGAGGCGGCCGGCGAGCAGAAAGCCGACCTGGTCAAGGTCGACATCCTGCTGCAGGGCGAGCCGGTGGACGCGTTCTCCTCGATCGTGCACAAGGACAAGGCCTACGCCTACGGCGTGATGATGACGACCAAGCTGCGCGAGCTGATCCCGCGCCAGCAGTTCGAGGTGCCGATCCAGGCCGCGATCGGCGCCCGGGTGATCGCCCGCGAGAGCATCCGCGCGATCCGCAAGGACGTGCTGGCCAAGTGCTACGGCGGTGACATCACCCGCAAGCGCAAGCTGCTGGAGAAGCAGAAGGAAGGCAAGAAGCGGATGAAGATGGTCGGCCGGGTCGAGGTGCCCCAGGAGGCCTTCATCGCCGCGCTGTCCACCACCGAGTCGCCGGACTCCGGCAAGCGGTAAGCCCCGTCATGACCGCGCGAGAAGAGGCCTACACCGCCGCGCTGCAGGCCGCGATGACCCACGCCCGGAGCTGGCTGGCCTCGGCGCCGGACCGGCCGGTGCCGCCGCGGCGGACCGCCGACGAGCTGGCCAAGGCCTTCGGCCAGATGATCCCGGCCGGCCCCACCGACCCCGCGGCCGTCATCGACCTGCTGAGCGGGGCTGCCGACGACGGCCTGATGGCCATGGGCTCCGGCCGCTTCTTCGGGTGGGTGACCGGCGGCGTGCTGCCGGCCGCGCTGGCCGCCGACTGGCTGGTCAGCGCGTGGGATCAGAACGCCTCGACCCGCTTCGCCACGCCAGGCGTGGTCGCAGCCGAGGAGGCGGCGGCCCGCTGGCTGCTCGACCTGCTCGGCCTGCCGGCCGGCTGCGACGTCGGCTTCGTGACCGGCGCGACCATGGCCAACTTCAGCTGCCTGGCGGCCGCGCGAGAGCAGGTGCTGACCGACGTCGGGTGGGACGTGGGCCGGCGCGGCCTCACCGGCGCGCCGGCGGTCACGGTGCTGGTGGGCGCCGAGCGGCACGAGACGGTCGACCTGGCGCTGCGCTACCTGGGGCTGGGCGCGCCGAGCGTGGTGCCGGCCGATGACCAGGGACGGATCCGCGTGGACGCGCTGGTCGAGCGGCTCGGGAACAGGCCGACGATCCTCTGCCTGCAGGCCGGCAACCTGCACTCCGGCGCCTTCGACCCGTTCGTTGAGGCCATCGCCGCTGCGCACGAGCACGGCGCATGGGTGCACATCGACGGCGCGTTCGGCCTGTGGGCCGGCGCCAGCCCCGCCTACCGGCGCCTGGTCGAGGGCTATCAGCACGCCGACTCGTGGGCGACTGACGCGCACAAGACGCTCAACGTGCCCTACGACAGCGGCATCGCCATCGTGAGCCGGCCGGCCGCGCTGCGCGGGGCGCTCGGCGTGCATGGCGCTTACCTGGTGCCCGACGCGGCTGGTGACCCGCTGGAGAAGACGCCGGAGATGTCGCGGCGAGCTCGGGGCGTGCCAGTGTGGGCAGCCCTGCAGTCGCTGGGCCGGTCCGGTGTCGCCGCCCTGGTCGACGGGCTGGCCGGGCATGCGCAGGCCCTCGCGGCCGGTGTCGCGGCGATCGAGGGCGTAGAGGTGCTCAACGAGGTGGTGTTCACCCAGGTCTGCTTCGCCGTGGGCGAGGACGAGCGCACGCGCGCCGTCATGGACTGCCTGCTCGCCGAGGGGGTCGTCTGGATGTCGGGCTCGCGCTGGGCCGGCCGTCGGGTCATCCGGATCTCGGTCAGCAACTGGTCCACCGACTCCCAGGATGTGGAGATGTCGGTCGCGGCCGTCCGCCGAGCGGTCATGGCGACCGCCTGACAGAGTCGCGACCGGACCGTCATGCTGAGAGGTCGTCAGGGCGACGCGGCAACATGACGGGCGGCTAGCGCCGGCCGCAGGCCGGCTAGCGCAGGGCGGCTAGCGGCGGGCGAGCGAGTCAGCGCAGGCCGGCGAACAGGTCGTCCTCGGGCAGCGGCGCGCCGGTGGTGTCGTGGACCCGGACGAAGGTCTCGACGCCCATCAGCTCGGTGAACTTGTCCTTGCCCATCTGCAGGAAGAAGATGCTCTCCTCCTGGCTGGCGTGCGCGGCGAGCGAGTCGTACTTCTGCTCGCTGAACGCTGAGGTGTCCACCCAGGTGGTGATCTGCTCGTCGGGCAGGCCGATCTCGGGCGTCTCGTCGTCCGGCTCGTCCCAGTCCGCGCCGAGCTCGAGCATGATCCGGCGCATCTCGCGCATCCCCGACTGGGGGGCGGTGGTCCAGTAGACCTTCGCCGGCAGCCCGGTCTCGGCGACCGCGGCCATGGTGATCCGGTGCGCCTGGATGTGGTCGGGGTGGCCGTAGAAGCCGTTGTCGTCATAGCTGACCACCACGTCGGGCTCGTAGCGGCGCATCAGCTCCGCGAGCCGGGCGGCGGCCTCGCTCACCGGCGTGTTCCAGAACGAGCCGGGTTCGTCGTTCTGCGGCCAGCCCATCATTCCCGAGTCGGCGTACTCGAGCAGCTCCAGGTGGTCCACGCCCAGCACGGCGCAGCTCTTCTCCAGCTCTCCGCGGCGCAGCTCGACGACGGCTTCGGGGTCATGGCCCGGCTCGCCGGGCTTCACCCCGCCCGGGCCGTCGCCGCACCGGCCGTCGGTGCAGGTGACCAGCACGGTTCGGATGCCCTCGGCCGCAGCCTTGGCCAGGACGCCTCCGGTGCTGCTCGCCTCGTCGTCAGGGTGGGCGTGCACTGCCATGAGCGTCAGGCGTCGATCAGTCATGCGGCCACCCTAACGTCGCCCCGTCAGCGCGGCAGCGGGGACCGGGGCCGCCGCGGGCTGATAACCGCTCGACGCCACTGCCACAATCGGCTGCGTGGACGACTACCGCGAGCTGAACCTGGCCAACTGGAACGAGCGGGCGCCGGCGCACGCGGCATCGCCCGGCTACGCGCTGCAGCGCTTCCGCGACGATCCGAGCTTCCTGTCCAAGGTGGTGCGCTTCGACCAGCCGCGCCTGGGTGACATCAGCGGAGCGCGCGGGCTGCACCTGCAATGCCATATCGGAACCGACACCCTGTCGCTGCACCGGTTGGGCGCCCGGATGAGCGGGCTGGACTTCTCCGGCCCGGCGCTGGACGAGGCCCGCCGGCTCGCCGAGTCGGTCGGCGCCGACATCGACTACCAGCAGGCCGACGCCTACGAGGCGGTGGAGCGGTTCGGCGCGCAGCAGTTCGACCTGCTCTACACCGGGGTGGGCGCGCTGTGCTGGCTGCCCGACATCGCTCGCTGGGGCCGGTTGGTCGCCGACCTGCTCGCGCCGGGCGGCCGGCTGTTCATCCGGGAGGGGCATCCGGTGCTGTGGGCGATGGACGATCGGCGCGCCGATCACCTGCTGGCAGTGGAGTACCCCTACTTCGAGACCGAGAAGCCGGTGGTGTTCGAGGAGGAGGGCACCTACGTGCCGACCGAGGTCGACTTCACCCACAACAGCAGCGCCAGCTGGAACCACGGCGTCGGCGAGGTCATCACCGCGGTGCTGGACGCCGGGCTTCGGCTCACCCAGTTCGTCGAGCACCGCTCGGTGCCGTGGGAGGCGCTGCCCGGCGAGATGGTCCGTGACGAGGACGAGGAGTGGCGGCTGACCGACCGGCCGGAGCGGATCCCGTTGACCTACACGCTGCAGGCGGTCAAGGACTGAGGCGAGTGCTCGGCTCCACGGTGCTCAGCTGACTGGTGATGCTCAGCTGAGCAGTGGCCGAACCTCCTGTCCGGCCAAGCGTGCGAACTCGACCAGGGGTGGGGCGTTATCGCCGACCGAGTGCAGCGCGACCGTGGTGGCGCCCGCTTCGACGAACCGGCTGACCCGGTCGGCGATGTCGCGGGCCGGCGGCCGGTCGGTCACCGGCACGAAGACGACCACCTCGGGCGCGCCATCCCGGCCCGAGTCCGAACGGCCGGCACGCACCTGGCGCGCCGCCTCGGACAGCTGGTCGACGGTGGTCTCACCGGTCAGGATGACCCCGTCGCCGACCGCGCCGGCCAGCGTCAGGGTGCGCGGCCCGACCGCGCCCACCAGCACCGGCGGCACGGCCCGCGGCGGCCAGGCCAGGCCGACGGCGTCGAGTGTCACGTACCGTCCGGCCGTCGAGACCGTCTGGCCGTGCAGCAGTTCCCGCAACGCTGTGGCGTACTCGGCCAGCAGGGTCATCGGCGAGGACGCCCGCGCCCCGACCTGGCCCATCCAGTCCAGCACGCCGTGCCCGACGCCGGGAACCAGCCGGTCGGGAAACAGCCGGGCCAGCGTCGCCAACTCCATAGCGGTCAGGGCCACGTTGCGCAGCGGGACCGGCAACAACCCGATGCCGACCCGCACGCGCTCGGTCCAGGCCAGCACAGCCGCCGCGGTGGCGATGCCGCTCTCGGCGAAGCAGTCCTCCCACAGCCACAGCTCATCGAGCCCGGACTCCTCAGCGGCCATCGCCACTGGCCGCAGCTGTTCCGGCGCGAGGTCGGGTGGGAATATGACGCCCAGGCTCACCATGGACGGCAGTATCCCGCAGCTTCCCGCAACGTCGGCGGGGACCGCAGTGCCGTCGCTCAGCCGAGCGCGCCTCGGATCGAGGAGTGGCCCTTGAGCAGGTTGCGGGCGATCGTGCGGCGCTGGATCTCGTCGGTTCCCTCATAGATCCGCAGCAGCCGCAGCTCGCGGTACCAGCGCTCGACCGGCAGCTCGCGGGTGTAGCCCATCCCGCCGTGGATCTGCAGCACCCGGTCGACGATCTCGTTGGCCTTGACGCCGCCGTACAGCTTGGCGATCGACTGGGCCTGCCGGGAGTCCAGGCCCGAGTCGACCTGGAACGCCGCCGACAGCACCAGCCAGCGCAGCGCCTCGATCTCCACCGCCGAGTCCGCGATCATCCACTGGATCGCCTGCCGCTCGGCGATCGGCTTGCCGAAGGTCTCCCGGGTGCGGGCATGCTCCATGGCCATCTCGACCAGCCGCTCGCAGGCGCCGATCGCGCGGGCCGGCAGCAGGTAGCGGCCGCGGCCGATCCACTGCATGGCCAGCGCGAAACCCTGCCCGACCTCGCCCAGGACGTTGCGCGCCGGCACCCGCACCTCGTCGAAGACCAGCGCCGCCGGGCCCCACTCGCCCATGGTGTCGATCGGCTCGGACTTCCAGCCCATCTCGCGGTCGGCCAAGAAGCAGGTCACCCCGCCGTTGACGCCTTTCTCGGCGTCGGTGACCGCGAACACCATGGCGAAGTCGGCGTCCGCGCCCCCGGTGATGAACGTCTTCTCGCCGTTGATCACCCAGTCATCGCCGTCCTGGCGCGCCGTGGTGCGGATCGCCTGCAAGTCTGATCCCGCGCCCGGCTCGGTGATCGCGAAGCAGGACCGCCGCTGGCCCTCGATGGTCGGCAGCAGGTACTCCTGCTTCTGCGACTCATTGGCGTGGAACAGGATGTTGTCGGCGGCGCCGCCGAAAGAGAACTGCACGAACGTCCGGCCCAGCTCTGCCTCGATCAGCGCGGTCATGATCGCGGACAGGCCCATGCCGCCGTACTCGGGCGGGGTCTGGATGCCCCAGAAGCCGAACTTGCGGGCCTTGACCCGGAGCTCGAGGATCTCGTCGTAGCTGATGCCCGGCTGGCCGGCCCGCTCCCTGCGCAGCACCGTCGGCTCCAGCGGCGTGATCTCGCGCTGGACGAAGTTGCGCACCCAGTCCCGGGTATGACGCTCTTCATCAGTCAGGGAGAAGTCCATCGCGGGGTGTCCTCATTCCTAGGCAGGCAGACGTCTGTTGAATCTAGCCCGCCCGGCGCTCAGGGCTCGATCACGATCTTTCCGACCATCTCGCCGGCCTGCATAGCGGCCAGCCCGTCGGCCACCTGCTCCAACGCCAGCGTCCGGTCGATCCGCGGTCGCAGGCCGCTCACCCGAAGGAAGGAGATCAGCTCGCCGAGCTCGGCGCGGGTTCCCATCGTGGAGCCGATGACCTGCAGCTGCAGGAAGAAGATCCGGTTCAGCTCGGCCGGCGGCATGGCGCCGGAGGTGGCGCCGGAGATCACGATCCGCCCGCCCGGGCGCAGCGACTTCACCGAATGCGACCAGGTGGCCGCGCCGACCGTCTCCAGCACCACGTCGACCCGCTCGGGCAGCCGGTCGCCGGAGGCGAAGGCCTGGTGCGCGCCCAGCTCGAGCGCGGTGGCCTGCTTGGCCTCGGTGCGGGCGGTTGCCCAGACCCGCAGGCCGGCGGCTCGGGCCAGGCTGATGCACGCCGAGGCGACCCCGCCGGTGGCGCCCTGCACCAGCACGGTTTGCCCGGGCCGCAGCCCGGAGTTGACGAACAGCATCCGGTAGGCGGTCAGCCAGGCCGTCGGCAGGCAGGCCGCCTCGGCGAAAGACAGCTCGGGCGGCTTGGGCAGCAGGTTGCGGGTGGGCACCGTCACCAACTCGGCCAGCGCGCCCTGGTGCTTCTCGCTCAGCAGCGAGCGGCCCGGGTCCTGGGTCTCGTCGCCGAACCAGTCCTCGGCGCTGATCACCGAGTGCACCACCACCTCCTGGCCGGTCGCGGTGTCCACGCCGGCCGCGTCGCCGCCCAGGATCATCGGCAGCTGGCTCTCCTTGATGCCGACCCCGCGCAACGTCCACAGGTCGTGGTGGTTGAGGCTGGCCGCCTTGACTCGCACCGTGGTCCAACCCGGCCGCGGCTCGGGCTCGGGGCGCTCGCCGACCACCAGCCCGTCCAGCGGGGAGTCGGGGTTCAGGGCACTGGCGTAGGCAGCTCGCATAGCCAGACCCTAAACGCTGCGGGTCACCTCACCCACGCCAGGACGGGTGCTGACCGCGTCACGGTCGAGCAGCTCGGGCGGCACGTTGCCCAGGGCGCGCTCGATGGCGGCCACCAGCTCGCGCGCCGACTCCGCGGTCAGCTCGACCGCGATCCGGTTGCCGGCCGCGTCGTCGCCGGTCAGGTCGATGTTGAGGGTGTGCTCGGCCTGGGCGTGCACCGGGTGGTCGTAGTACACCGTCGCCCGGCTCAGGGCGACCCAGCCGGCACGGCCCTTGCCGCTGCCGGTGATCTGGGCGTGCTCGGTGTTGTAGGTGCACATCAGCTTCCTCCGATCGTCCGGGCGAAGAAGTCCGCGATCTTGGCATAGCCGTCAATGGCCTGCTCCTGCCGGTAGGAGGGCCGGTCAGCGCAGAAGAAGGCATGCCCGGCGCCGTCGTAGGAGTGCAGCTCGTGCTCCTTGCCGTGCTCGGTGAGCAGCCGGCCCAGCTCGGCCACGTGCTCGGGGGAGGGGTGGGAGTCATCGTTGCCGAACATCCCGAGCAACGGGCAGCTCAGGTTGGCCAGCTGGTCCTCCAGGCCCGGCATCTGGAAGGGAAAACCCGGGGGCGGGCTGCCGGTCACGAACGCGCCGTAGCAGTCGACCGCCCCGTCGAGCTCGAGGTTGCAGGCGGCCAGCACGGCCTGCCGGCCGCCGGAGCAGTGCCCGATCACGGCCACCTTGCCGTTGCTGCCCGGCAATCCGCGCAGGTAGGCCGCCGCGCCGCCGACGTCGCCGACGAGCCGTTCGTCGGGCACCCCGCCGCGGGAGCGGGCGACCGCGGCCGCGTCGTCGGGGTCAGCGCCCGGCGCCTCCCGCGAATACAGGTTGGGCATCACCACCCGGTAACCGTCCACGGCGAACCTGCGGGCCACCTCCTTGCTCCACCGGTCATATCCGGGCAGGTGGTGGATCAGGACGACCGAGCCTCGCGGGCCCTCGCCCGTAGGCCTGGCGTAGTAGGCCTCGATGTCCTCACCACCGGCGCCTGAGATCCTGATGGCGCCCGCGCTGATCTCCTCGTCCACGTCTGCTCCCTCTGTCGCCGGCCTCTAGGCTGTGCCGGTGGCACTTCCCCGGACGTCCTGGCATCGGCGTCCGCTGCTGGTGCTGATCATCCTCATCCTGCTGCTGGTGATCGGCTACGCGGCCCGCGCGTGGGACGGCGACTCGCGAACCGGCTCGCAGCCGGCCAGCACGCTCGTCACCAGCACGCACGTCACCCCCGCGCCGCTCACCAGCGCGTAGCTCACCAGCGTGTGGCTCACCAGCGTGTGGCTCACCAGCGCGTAGCTCACCAGCGCGCCGCTGACCAAGGCGTAGCTCAGCCGGCCCAGGACGGCGGCCGCTTGGCGGCGAAGGCCGCGATTCCCTCCTGAGCCTGCGGGCTGGCGAAGTAACCGGCCGACAGCCGGCTCATCTGCTCGAGCTCCTCGGCCATCGACAGCGAGCCCCGGTCCCGGCGCAGCAGCTGCTTGACGCCGGCCAGCGCCACCGGCTCGCACAGCCGCAGCATCGCGGTGTAGCGCGACACCTCGGCCTCGACGTCCTCGGCGACGCTGTTGAGCAGCCCGATCTCACGAGCCCGGGCCGCGCCGAAAGTCTCGCCGGTCAGGAACAGCTCCAGCGCCGGCCGGGGGAGCAGCCGGGGCAGCACCGGCACCGAGATCACCGCCGGCACCAGGCCCAGGCGCACCTCGGTGAAGGCGAAATCGGCGTGCTCGGCGCCCACCGCGATGTCACAGGCGGCGATCAGGCCGATGCCGCCGGCCCGGGCCTTGCCCTGCACCTGCGCGATCACCGGCTTGTCGAACTCCCAGAGCCGCTGCAGCAACGCCGGAAACGCCACGATCGGCTGATCCTCGGCGGGCACCCCGGCCACCGTGGTCAGGTCCATTCCGGAGGAGAACACCGGGCCGGTGTGGCCCAGCACCACCGAGCGCACCCGCGGGTCGGCAGCGGCCTCGTCCAGGCGCCGGCGCAGCTGGCCGAGCAGGTCCGCCGACAGCGCGTTGCGCCGCTGCGGCGCGTCCAGGGTGATCCGGGCGACGGAGTCCGACACCTGGTAGCCGACCGTGCTCCCAGCCTCAGAACTCGTGCCCACAGCTTCAGAACTCGTGCTCACAGCGCTTCAGGACTCCTCGGGCAGACAGCCGCCGGACAGCTCACCACAAGCGGCTTTTCGCACCCGTCGGCGGGTCGGGTGCAGCCACGCGCTGTAGGCATTCAACACTGGACCCATGCCATCCGCACTGCCGCTCGGCGATCCGGCGCCTCCGAGCGGCCGCCTGACCGAGACCGCGCTGCTGAGCCTGCCCACCCGGCCACTCGGCTTCTACGTGCACGTGCCGTTCTGCGCGAGCCGGTGCGGCTACTGCGACTTCAACACCTACACCGCCCAGGAGCTGGGCGCCGGGGTCAGCCAGGGCTCCTACGCCGACACGGTGCTGGCCGAGGTCCGGCTGGCCCGCAACGTGCTGCCGGCCAGCGCGCCGCCGGTCTCGACGGTGTTCTTCGGAGGCGGCACGCCGACCCTGCTGCCGGCCGAGCACCTGGGGCTGGTGCTGGGCGAGATCGGCGCGGAGTTCGGGCTGGCGCCCGACGCCGAGGTCACCACCGAGGCCAACCCCGAGTCGGTGACGCCGGCCTACCTGGCCAAGCTGCGAGCGGCCGGCTTCACCCGTATCTCGCTCGGAATGCAGTCGGCCGTCGGGCACGTGCTGGCGGTGCTGGAGCGCCAGCACCGGCCGCAGCGAGCGGTCCAGGCGGTCGCCGAGGCCCGAGCGGCCGGCTTCTCACACGTCAACCTCGACCTGATCTACGGCACGCCGGGCGAGACCGACGCAGACTGGCAGGCCTCGCTGGAGGCCGCGATCGGCTCGGGCGCCGACCACGTCAGCGCCTACGCCCTGATCGTCGAGGACGGCACCGCGCTGGCCCGCAAGGTGGCCTCGGGGGCGGTGCCGGCGCCCGACGACGACGTGCTGGCCGACCGCTACCTGCAGGCCGACGACACGCTGCGAGCCGGCGGCTTCAGTTGGTACGAGGTGTCGAACTGGGCTCGGACGCCCGAGGCCCGCTCACGCCACAACCGGCTGTACTGGGCCGGGGCGAACTGGTGGGGCGCCGGCCCGGGCGCGCACAGCCACGTCGGCGGCACCCGGTGGTGGAACGTCAAGCACCCCACCCGCTACACCGCGGCCCTGGACGCCGGCCGCAGCCCGGCGGCCGGCCGGGAGACCCTGGACGAGCGGGCCCAGCTGACGGAGCGGTTGATGCTGCAAGTGCGGATGATCGAGGGCCTGGACCTCAACGCCCTGCCCGAGCCGGCCACCCGGCACGCCCGCCAGTGCCTGAGCTGGGGGCTGGCCGAGCGCGAGCCGCTGGCTTCCGGCCGGCTGGTGCTGACCCAGCGCGGCCGGCTGCTGGCCGACGCCGTGGTGCGGGACCTGCTCGACGTGCTGTAGCGGTGCTTGCGACCTGAGGTGGCCTCAGGGGCGTTTCTTGGGCCGGAGCTCGTCCAGGTCGAGCACCCGGACATGCAGGGTGTGCCGCTGCTGCAACGCCGCCCGGACCGCCCGGTGCAGGCCGTCCTCGAGATAGAGCTCGCCGTCCCACTGCACGGCGTGGGGGAACAGGTCGCCGTAGAAGGTGGAGTCCTCATCGAGCAGCTTGTCCAGCGCCAGCTCGCGTTTGGTGGTGGTCAGCTCGTCCAGGCGCACCGGCCTCGGCGCGACGTTGGCCCAGTCGCGGGTGGAGAATTTGTGGTCGGGGTAGGGCCGGCTGTCCCGTACCGCTTTAAAAATCACCGCAGATCACCGCGCACCTTCCGCTTCGAGCGTGCTCTACACGAACACGCCCAGAACCCTAACCGGTGTCGCCGAGCTGCAGGTGTGGCGCCGACCGGTCAGCTGCCCGGCTGTCGCACTCTGGCGGGGTTTGTAGAACTAAGCTAGACATCGGGCCGAGCGTGAGGAGGCGATGAGGTGAACGTAGAGGAGCGCAAGCTCGAGGTGCTGCGCGCGATCGTCGAGGACTTCATCGCCACCAACGAGCCGGTCGGCAGCAAGGCCATCGTCGACCGGCACAACCTGGGCGTCTCGCCGGCGACGATCCGCAACGACATGGCGGCACTGGAGGACGAGGGCCTGATCCACCAGCCGCACACCTCGGCCGGCCGGGTGCCGACCGACGCCGGCTACCGGATGTTCGTCGACCGGCTCACCTCGCTGAAGCCGCTGACAGCGGCCGAGCGGCGGGCGATCGAGAAGTTCCTGGACACCGCGGTGGACCTCGACGGGGTGCTGCAGAACGCTGTCAGGGCGCTGGCCCAGTTGACCCGCAACGTCGCCGTGGTGCAGTACCCGTCGCTGTCGCGGTCCCGGGTCCGGCACATGGAGACGGTGCTGCTGAGCCCGTCCCGGCTGATGCTGGTGCTGATCACCGACACCGGACGGGTGGAGCAGCGGGTCATCGAGCTGCCGGACCCGGTCGAGCCAGACGACGTCGCCGAGCTGCGCACCACCCTCAACGCCAAGCTGCGGGACCAGCGGCTGGCCGACGCGCCGGCGATCGTGGCCGAGCTGCCCGCGACGGTGCCCGGGCACCTGAGCGGCCTGGTGAACATCCTGAGCGCGGTGCTGCTCGAGGCCCTGGTCGAGCACCCCTCCGAGCGGGTGGTGCTGGCCGGCTCGGCCAACCTGACCGAGCGCTCGCTGGACTTTCCGGCGATCCGGCCGGTGCTCGAAGCCCTCGAGGAGCAGGTGGTGCTGCTGCGGCTGCTGGACCAGCAGTCCAGCACCTCCGGGCAGGTGCTGGTGCGGATCGGCGGCGAGAACAGCTACGAGGGGCTGCAGACCACCTCGGTGGTGTCGGCGGGCTACGGCCCCAGCGGCATGTCCCTCGGCGGGGTGGGGGTGCTCGGGCCGCGCCGGATGGACTACGCGCACACCATGGCTCGGGTGGCAGCGGTGGCCCGGTATGTCGGAGATCTGCTGGCCGAGGGCTGATCGGCCTCCGGCACCCGAACCGGTTCGCCCTTTCCGTACACTCGACCTCAGCGGTTGGCACTCAGGGTTGCTGAGTGCCAGTAGAGACTTGAGGTGAATGCACCGGTGGCAGGTACCGTCCGGAACTACTACGGGCTGCTCAACGTCAGCAGTGACGCCACGGCAGAAGAGATCAAGCGCGCGTACCGCAAGCTGGCCCGTGAGTTGCATCCTGACGTCAACCCCGACCCCGAGGCGCAGAACCGGTTCAAAGAGGTCACCACCGCCTACGAGGTGCTGTCGGACCCGGAGAAGCGGCGGATCGTCGACCTCGGCGGCGATCCGCTCGCCACCGCCGGCGGGGGTAACGGCAACCCGTTCGGGGCCGGCTTCGGCGGCTTCGGCGACATCTTCGAGACGTTCTTCGGTGGCGCGACCGGAGGCGCCCGCGGCCCGCGCAGCCGGGTGCGCCAGGGCGCCGACGCGTTGCTGCGGATCGAGCTGAGCATGGCCGAGATGGCCTTCGGCGTGCAGAAGGACATCGCCGTCGAGACGGCGGTCACCTGCCAGACCTGCCAGGGCGACGGGTGCGCGCCGGGCACCCGGCCGCGAACCTGTGACACCTGCGGGGGCCGGGGCGAGGTCCAGTCGATGCAGCGCTCGCTGCTCGGACCGGTGATGACCAGCCGGCCGTGCCCGACCTGCGGCGGCACCGGTCAGCAGATCCCCTCGCCCTGCCTCAACTGCACCGGCGAGGGCCGGGTGCGGGCCCGCCGGACCATCTCGGTCGACGTTCCGGGCGGCATCGAGGACGGCATGCGGATCCGGATGACCGGCCAGGGCGAGGTCGGCCCGGGCGGCGGCCCCGCCGGCGACCTCTACATCGAGGTCACCGAGCAGCCCCATGAGACTTTCACCCGCGAGGGCTCTGACCTGCACTGCACGCTGGCGGTGCCGATGACGGCCGCGGCGCTGGGCACTGAGCTCACCCTGACCACCCTGGACGCCGAGGAGCGGGTCGAGATCAAGCCGGGCACGCAGTCCGGAGCGGTGATCACCCTGCGCGGCAAGGGCGTGCCGCGGTTGCGCAGCGCCAATCGGGGCGACTTGCACGTCCACGTCGAGGTGCGCACGCCGACCCGGCTGGACGAGGCGCAGGAGAAGCTGCTGCGTGAGCTCGCCGAGTTGCGCAACGAGGACATCGGCGTGGGCGGCAGCCGCGGCGGGCTGTTCTCCAAGGTGCGCGACGCTTTCGGCACCCGCTGAGCCGACCCTGCTCGCCGCTGTGACGCCGCCGCTGTTCCTGGTGCCCGACCTCGGCGACGGCGACACCATCGTGCTGACCGGCCCCGAGGCCCATCACGCCGCCACGGTGAAGCGGTTGGCGGTGGGCGAGCCGGCGTTGCTGGCAGACGGCCACGGTGGCCTGGCCGAGGCCCGGGTGAGCCAGGTAAGCCCTGACCGAGTGGTGTTCGAAGTGCTGTCGCGAAGCGTCTCAGCCACCCCCGAGCCGCGGCTGGTGGTGGTGCAGGCGCTGCCCAAGGGCGAGCGGGCCGAGCTGGCGGTGGAGTTGCTCACCGAGCTGGGCGTGGACGAGATCATTCCGTGGTCGGCGGCCCGCTCGATCAGCCAGTGGAAGGGCGACCGGGCGGCCAAGGGGGTCGCGAAGTGGCGGCGAGCGGCGCAGGAGGCGGCCAAGCAAAGCCGCCGGGCCCGGGTTCCGGCGGTGTCGGAGCTGGCCGGCAGCGGCCAGGTGGCCGACCGGGTCGCCGCCGCCGGGCTGGCGTTGCTGCTGCACGCCGAGGCCGACGAGCCGCTGAGCCGGGTTTCGGCTCCGGCCGCCGGCGAGGTGCTGCTGGTGGTCGGGCCCGAGGGCGGCCTGTCGCCGGCCGAGCTGGAGCTGTTCACCGGCCGCGGGGCTCGGCCGGTCCGCTTGGGGGCCGAGGTGCTACGGACCTCGACCGCCGGCGCCGCCGCGTTGGCGGTGCTGTCGGTGTCGTCGGGGCGGTGGAGCTGAACCCGGGGGTGGGGCGCAGCTGGGCGCCGTCAGGGACTCGCGCTAGCGTCTGCCCATGGTCCAAGACTGCCTGTTCTGCAAGATCGTCGCCGGTGAGGTCCCGGCCACCGTGGTGCTCGAAGACGCCGACTGGCTGGCTTTCGAGGACATCGCCCCCAAGGCGCCGGTGCACGTCCTGGTGATCCCGAAGCGGCATCTGGTCGACATCGGGGAGCTGGGCGCTGACCCGGCGCTCGCGGCCGCGGTGGTCGCCGGCATCGGCGCGACCGCCCGTCACCTGGGCCTGCCGGCCTTTCGGACCGTGTTCAACACCGGCGCCGAGGCCGGCCAGGCCGTCTTTCACCTGCACGCCCATGTGCTCGGCGGGCGCAGCATGAACTGGCCGCCGGGCTGAGCCGCAGGGTCTGACCGTGCTAAGGCGGAACACTCCCGGCATAAACTGCAGTTTGGTTATCGCGACCTACGGGTAAAGTGGGAGTCTCAGCGTCGTCCAGAGAAAGAAAGCAGCGCAGAAGCACTTGTCGGAACCGACACCAGCACGGCCACGTCAACGCGTCCAGACTCCGTTCGTGGTCCCTGGGAAGCTGTCGATGGTGGGCCTGCTCGGGCCGAGCGACGAGCTTCTGAAGCTCATGGAGGCGCGCCTCAGCTCGGAGATCCACGTGCGCGGCAACGAGATCACGGTGACCGGTGAACCCGGTGAGAACGCTCTGGCCATCAGGCTCTTCGAGGAGTTGGTTCAGCTTATGCAGTCCGGACACGACCTGACCGCGGACTCGGTGGGCCGCACGCTCGGCATCTTGCAAGCCGACACCGAGCAGCGCCCGGCTGAAGTGCTCAGCCTGAACATCCTGTCCCGGCGTGGCAAGAACATCAGGCCCAAGACGGTGAACCAGAAGCGCTACGTCGACGCGATCGACGAGCACACCATCGTCTTCGGCATCGGCCCGGCAGGCACCGGCAAGACCTACCTGGCGGTGGCCAAGGCGGTGCAGGCGCTGCAGGCCAAGCGGGTCAACCGGATCATCCTGACCCGCCCGGCGGTCGAGGCCGGTGAGCGGCTGGGCTTCTTGCCTGGCACCCTCAACGACAAGATCGACCCCTACCTGCGCCCGCTGATGGACGCCCTGCACGACATGCTCGACCCGGAGTCGGTGCCCCGCCTGCTGCAGGCCGGCACCATCGAGGTCGCGCCGCTGGCCTACATGCGCGGGCGCACGCTCAACGACGCGTTCGTGATCCTGGACGAGGCCCAGAACACCACGCCGGAGCAGATGAAGATGTTCCTGACCCGGCTCGGTTTCGGGTCCAAGATCGTGGTCACCGGTGACATCACCCAGGTGGACCTGCCCAACGGCGCCAAGTCCGGTCTTCGAGTGGTCCGCGACATCCTCAGCGACGTCGAGGACATCGAGTTCGCCTACCTCGACTCCAAGGACGTCGTGCGCCATCAGCTCGTGGGCGACATCGTCGAGGCGTATTCCAAGTACGACGACGCGATCTAGGGCGGCTGACCAGATGAGTGGCTTAGGCACGCCTGATCGGTGGGCGCACGAGCGTTGCCAAGCCTGGCGAATGGGCGTTCATGAGCATTGAGGTGAACAACGAGTCCGGCGCCAGCGTCGATGAGCGGGCGATCAGCCTGGTCGCGCGGCACGTGCTGGACTCACTCGGCATCAACCCGCTGGCAGAGCTGTCCATCCTGGTGGTCGACGAGGCAGCCATGGCGACGCTGCACAAGCAGTGGCTGGACCTGGACGGCCCCACCGACGTGATGGCCTTTCCGATGGACACCCTCGACGACAAGCCGGGTCTGGAGACCGACCCCGGGCCGTCGTTGCTGGGCGATGTGATCCTGTGCCCGTCGGTCGCGGCCAGGCAGGCGGAGGAGGCCGGTCACAGCACCGACGCCGAGCTGTTCCTGCTGACCACCCACGGCGTGCTGCACCTGCTCGGCTATGACCACGGCGAGCCCGAGGACGAGCGCGAGATGTTCGACCTGCAGGCCAAGTTGGTCACCGGTTGGGCCGAGACCACCGGACGGGGCCCGATCCGGACCCCGTTGCCCGGCACCGCCGGCCAGAAACGCGGCTAGGGCGGGACATGACGATGAGCGCTCGCGATAGGAGCGAGCCGGCATGAGTGGGCTCTATCTGTGGCTGCTCGTGGTGGCGCTCCTGCTGGTGCCGGCTGCCGGGGCGCTGGCCGCGGTCGACGCCGCGCTGGCCCGGGTGTCGGTCGCCCGGGTCGAGGAGGAGTACGTCCGCGAGGGCCGGCGCGGCGCGGCGTCGCTGTCGAAGGTGCTCGCCGACCGCGCCCGGCACACCAACCTGATCCTGCTGCTGCGGGTCGCTGCCGAGCTGACCGCCACCGTGTTCGCCACCGTGGTGGCCACCTCGGAGTGGGGGACCAACTGGCCGGTGGTGCTGCTGACCGTCGCGGTGATGGTGGTCATCTCCTACGTCGTGATCGGCGTCGGCCCGCGCACCCTGGGCCGCCAGCACGCCTACCCGGTGGCCCTGGCCGGCGCCGGGCCGGTGCTGTGGCTGGGGCGGGTCTTCGGACCGCTGGCCTCGCTGCTGATCCTGCTCGGCAACTCGATCACCCCCGGCAAGGGCCTGCGCGACGGCCCGTTCTCCTCCGAGGTCGAGATCCGCGAGCTGGTCGACCTGGCGGAGTCACGCGGGGTCGTCGAGCGCGGCGAGCGGGAGATGATCCAGTCGGTCTTCGACCTCGGTGACACGATCGCCCGCGAGGTGATGGTGCCGCGCACCGAGGTGGTGTGGATCGAGAGCACCAAGACCGTGCCGCAGGCGCTGGCGCTGGCGCTGCGGTCAGGGTTCAGCCGGATCCCGGTGGTGGCCGACAACGTCGATGACATCGTCGGGTTGGTCTACCTCAAGGACCTGGTGCGCCGCGCCCAGGACCAGGAACGGGCCCGGCAGACCAAGCTCGACGAGGTGATGCGCCCGGCGCCTTTCGTGCCGGAGTCCAAGCCGGTCGACGAGCTGCTGCGTGAGATGCAGGCCCATTACTCGCACATGGCCATCGTCATCGACGAGTACGGCGGCACCGCCGGCCTGGTGACCATCGAGGACATCCTGGAAGAGATCGTCGGTGAGATCCGCGACGAGTACGACGTCGAGCGGGTGCCGGTGGAGAAGCTGGACGACGGCTCGCTGCGGCTGACCGCCCGGCTGCCGGTCGAGGACCTCGGCGAGCTGTTCGGGGTCGAGCTGCCCCGCGGCGATGACGTGGAGACCGTCGGCGGGCTGCTGGCGCAGCTGCTGGGCCGGGTGCCGATCGCCGGCTCGTCGGCCACCGCCTACGGCTTGGAGCTCACCGCCGAGAGCGTGGGCGGGCGGCGCAACCGCATCGACACGGTGCTGGCCCGCAGGGTCGAGGAGCCCGAGGGCGGCGAGGACGACGATGCTTGAGGCCCCGGTCGGTGAGGACGGCTCGCTGCGGGGCGAGGACGCCAAGCTGGTGACCCTGGCCCGTGCCACCCGGGCCCGCACCGGCGCGGCCCAGGGCGCGGCCGTGCGCGACACCGACGGGCGCACCTACGCCGCGGCCAGCGTGGCGCTGCCCTCGCTGCGGCTGTCGGCGCTGCAGGTGGCGGTGGCGATGGCGATCTCGTCCGGCGCGCCCGGCCTGGAGGCCGCGGTGGTGCTGTCTGCCGGCGCCGAAGCCGATCCGGCCGGCGCGGCGGCGGTTGCCGATCTGACGCCGTCGGCGCCGGTGTACGCCGTCGACGAGCGCGGCCGGGTGTCCGGCTAAGCCGTCACCAGACCCAGGCCTTCACCCCGGACATCGTTCCGACGTAGACGGCGTTGCTGTAGATGGCCGGGGTGGCGAACCGGTTGACCGCCCCCACGCTCATCCGCCAGATGCTCTGGCCGGTGTCGGGGTTCAGCACGTGCAGCACGCCGCCCCGGTAGTCCAGGACGAACACCCGGCCGCCGCCGACAGTGGGGGTGCCGTTGATGTTGGAGGCCGCGTGCCACAGCACGGTCATGGTGCCGTCGCTGTTGATCCGGACCCTGCGCACACCGTCGTCGCAGGGCACGTACACCGAGGTTCCGACCACGGCGGTGCCGCCGAATGACTTGCACAGCGCCCTCGTCGACACCTGGCCGCCGATGCCGCCCAGCTTGTCCTTGTTCAACACGTAGGCGTTGCCGCTCTTGCCGGCGATGAACACGTAGTTCCCGACGATCGTCGGTGACTGCGAGCCCAGGTCCAGGTCGGCGGCGTTGTCGGACTGCCAGGTGCTGGGCGAGAACGAGTCGGTGATCCGCTGGCCGGCCAGCTCGAGCACCGAGTCGGTGTAGTCGTAGTTGCTGCCCTGGTTGACGTCGCCGTTGCCGACGGCCACCAGCAGCCCGGAGCCGGGCGCCTCGACCGGTCCCGGCGGCGCCCAGATGCCGCCCTCGCGTGAGGTGGGCACCGTGAAGTTCCACAGCGGGGCGGTGGTGGGGGCGGCCAGGTCCAGTCCGACGACGCTGCCGCGGTAGGTGCTGCAGTCCCCGGCCAGCCCGCCGTAGGGGATGTAGACCCGGCCGCTGGCCACCAACAGCGCGCCCCGCTGCTGCATCGCGGCCGGCGTGATGCCGGGCACATTGGAAGGCACATCGACGTTGCGCGACCACTTCAACGCGCCGGTCACCGGGTCCAGGCCGAACGCCACATGCCGGATCGGGTTGTTCAGGATCGACACCACGATCACGGTGTTGCGGGCCGCGTCATAGGCGGGGGTGCTGGTGATGCCGTTGGGGTCGATGTTGCCGCAGGGCAGGGCCGAACGGGGCACCGGCGCTCCCAGATGGCGCCGCCAGACCACTGAGTTGCCCTGCAGCCGGTACACCGAGTTGTTCTCGGTGGCCGCGATCCGGATGCCGCGGTTGACGATGATCGGCTGGCCGTAGACGGCGCCGTCCAGCGGTATCGACCAGGCCTGGGTGGGCTGGACGTTGGTCCGCTTGGCGGTGATCGCATAGCCGGAGCGGGCGCCGTTGCCGTGGTAGGTGGGCCAGTCGGCGTACGCCGTGGTGGCAGTAGTGGCCGTGGTGGCAGTGGTGGTGGGCGCCGAGGCGGCGGCCGTCGCGGCCGTGGCCGGCGAGGCAGCCGTGGCCAGGCCGGTCGTCGGCGCGTTCGCCTGAGCAGAGCCGGCCACTAGCGACAGCGCGGTGGCTGCCACCAGCGCGGCGGTGGCCTTGCTCAGGACGGCCAGGTGGGGGCGAGGACGAGTCATGCAGGCAAGTGTGAAGTCCCGCGCCGCTCAGCGCATGTCGGCAGGTGCGAGACGGGTCGGCGGATGCGAGAGAATGGCCTGGTGAATCACGATGAGCACGATGATTACCGGTCCGGCTTCTGCGCGTTCGTGGGGCGTCCCAACGCCGGCAAGTCGACGCTGACCAACGCGCTGGTCGGTTCCAAGATCGTGATCACCAGCGACAAGCCGCAGACCACCCGACGGGCCGTGCGCGGCGTGCTGAGCCGGCCCGACGGCCAGCTCGTGATCGTCGACACGCCGGGCCTGCACCGGCCCCGCACGCTGCTGGGCCAGCGGCTCAACGACGTGGTGCGCGAGGCGCTGTCCGAGGTCGACGTGGTGGGCTTCTGCATCCCGGCCAATGACAAGATCGGCCCCGGCGACCGGTTCATCGCCGCCGAGTTGCAGGCGTTGAAGGCGCCGGCGGTGGCGATCGTCACCAAGACCGACACGGTCAACAAGCAGCGGGTCGCCGAGCAGCTGATGGCGATCAGCAAGCTCGGCGAGTTCATCGAGATCGTTCCGGTGTCGGCCCGCGCCGGTGACCAGGTCACGCTGCTGGCCGACCTGCTGATGTCGCGGCTGCCCGCCGGCCCCCAGCTGTACCCGGTGGAGATGACCACCGACGAGAGCGAGCAGAGCCGGATCGCCGAGCTGATCCGCGAGGCGGCGCTGGCCGACGTCCGCGACGAGCTGCCGCACTCGATCGCGGTCACCGTGGAGGAGATGAACCCGCGTGAGGCCGGCGCGGGCGACGGCCGGCCGCCGCTGATCGACATCTTCGCGACCCTGCATCTGGAGCGCTCCAGCCAGAAGCCGATCATCCTGGGCAGCGGCGGCGCCAGGCTCAAGCGGATCGGCACCGACGCCCGGCGCGGCATCGAGGCGCTGCTGGGCCGGCGCGTGAACCTCAACCTGCACGTGGCGGTGATGGGTGAGTGGCAGCGCGATCCCAAGAAGCTCGATCGGCTCGGCTTCTAGACCGTGCTGAACCGCTATCGAGCAGCCTTCGCCGTGCCGGGGACGGTGGAGTTCTCCGCCGCCGGCTTCCTGGCCCGGGTCTCCCTGGCCGTCTACCCGATCGCGATCGTCCTGATCATCTCTGGGCGCACTCACTCCTACGGCTTCGCCGGGGTGGTCAGCGGTTGCTACGTCGTGGGCGGCGCGATCGGCAACCCGATCGCGGCGGTGCTGGTCGACAAGCTGGGCCAGCACCGGGTGCTGCCCTGGTTCCTGATCGCCCACCTGGTCTCGACCGGGGTGTTCGGCGCGCTGGTGACCGTGCACGCGCCGCTGTGGACGCTGGTCGCGCCGGCGGTGCTGATGGGCGTCACGATGCTCAACATCGGCGCGCTGGTGAGGGCCCGCTGGTCCCACATCTGGCCAGGTGACGGCCCGCAGCGCTCGACCGGCTACTCGGTCGAATCAACCCTGGACGAGGTGATCTTCGTCGTGGGGCCGCTGATCGCCACCTTGCTGGCCATCCACACCCACGCCCTGGTGACCCTCGGGTTGACGCTGGCTCTGCTCACAGCGGGCACCCTGTGGCTGGCGACGTTGCGGTCCACCGAGCCTCCGGTCCGCTCCCGAGCCGTCGGCGAGCGGCACGATTTCGCCCTGCGCTACCCAGGGATGGCCATGATCACCTGGTGCATGGTGTTCATGGGCGCGGTCTTCGGCAGCCTTGAGGTGACGATGATCGCCTTCTGCGGCCAACACGGCCAGCGAGCCAGCGCCGGCTGGGTGGTGGCCAGTTTCGCCGCCGGCAGCGCGGTGTCGGCGGTGGTCTACGGCGGCCGGCACTGGCAGTCTTCGTTGCTGCGCAGGTTCGTGATCAGCGCCGTGCTGGTCGGGGTGATGCCCTTCCTGCTCTTCGCCGCGACCAGCGTCGGCGTGCTGGCGCTGTGCGCCGCGGTGATCGGGCTCGGCATCTCACCCACCCTGATCAGCGCGTTCAGCCTGGTGGACTCGATCGTGCCCGCAAACTCGCTGACCGAGGGCCTGACCTGGATCGGCACCGGCCTGTCGGTCGGCTACGGCCTGGGCGCCGCGGTGGTCGGCGGCATCGCCGATGAGCACGGCGCCCGGATGGCGTTCTGGGTCCCGGTCGGCTGCGCGCTGGCTTCGGCGGCGTTCGCGCTGTTGCTCGCGGCCCGATTGCGCGCCGCCGTGGCCGACGCGCCGGCGGTTCCGGTCAGCTGACACCGGTCGGTCGGGCGCCTGTCTGCTGACACCGATCGGTCGGGCGTCTGCCTGCTGACACCGGTCGGTCGGGCGGCCTGTCTGCTGACACCGATCGGTCGGGCCTGCCCGCCGAACTCCGCGCACGTTCTGAGCAATCGCTTACATCGTTGGCGACAGGGTCTTGAGCGAATGCTCAAAACCTGCTTTACTTGAGCAGTCGCTCAAAAGGGTCATCAAGCAACCGTGAACCTGGCCAGTGCGTCTGACATGTGCAGTGTCCACCGAAACCCCTCAAGGAGCGATCGCATGAGCGAGCCAGTCAACCCCGATCCCATCGGCGACAGCGGCCAACCGTTGCCACTGCCGCCGGTCAAGCAGCCCGACGACAACCCGCCGATGGACCCGAATCCTTATATGGGCGGCGGCTCCGTTCCGACCTGACGAGGGGACCGAACACCGGGGCTGAGGAAGAACAGAAACGACATGAACCAGACGGACGCGCGGTGGGATCCAGCTCCGCTGGTCAGCCGCGGACTGGGCTGGGGCGCCATCGCGGGCGGGGCGCTCGGCGCCCTCTACTGGACGGTCGCGAGCATCGGCAGTCGCGCCGCGGCGGCCGTGCCGTGGGCGGTCATGTCCTCCCTCGGCCGGAATCGGAGGCGGACGGGCAACGGGAACGGCGCCGGTGTCACCGCATGAGCGGTGACACCCGTGACCGGCTGCTGGCCGGCGCCATCGCGACGCTGCGCGACAAGGGCATCGCCGGCGCCTCGGCCCGGTCCATCGCCGCGACCGCGGGCGTCAACCAGGCCCTGGTCTTCTACCACTTCGGATCGGTGGAAGAGCTGATCATCACCGCGTGCCAGAGCGCGACCCGGGCTCGGGTGGCCCTGTACTCCGACCAGTTCGCCGAGGTCACCTCGCTGCGCGAGCTGCTCACGGTCGGGCGGTCCCTGCACGAGGCCGAGCGGGCCGCCGGCAACACCCAGGTGCTGGCCCAGGTGCTGGCCGCCGCGCAGCAGAGCGCCACCCTCGCCGAGGCGGCCAGGGTGGCGCTGAACCTGTGGATCAACGAGATCGAGCAGACCCTGCAGCGCATCCTCGCCGACAGCCCGATCAAGGCGGCGCTCGACATCCCAGGCCTGGCCCGCGCACTAGCGGCCGCGTTCATCGGACTCGAGCTGTACGAGGCAGCCGACCCAGAGTCCTCCGAGCACGCCCTGGACGCCCTGGCCCAGGTCGCGGTGCTTACCGAAGTGCTCGATGACCTCGGCCCCGTCGCCCGCCGGGCGCTGCGCAACCGGTTGCGCCGCACCCAGGCGACCCGCGCCGGCCACTAGCGCCCGCCCCTGGACGCCGAGAGCGTCGTAGCCGGCTCCCAGCTGGTGTCAGCCCGATCTGCGACGATGGACAGGTGCCGCTCTACCGTGACGAAGCCGTGGTGCTGCGCGTCCACAAGCTGGGCGAGGCAGACCGGATCGTCACCCTGCTGACCCGCCGGCACGGCCGGATCAGGGCGGTCGGCAAGGGCGTGCGGCGCACCACCTCCCGTTACGGCGCCCGGCTCGAGCCCGGCAGCCACATCGACGTGCAGCTGCACACCCGGACGGCGGTGCCCGACGCCGAGCACGGGCACCCGCGACACCACGGGCTGGACCTGGTCACCCAGGTCGAGTCGGTCGACAACTACGGCGCGCGGCTGGCCTCGGACTACCCCGGCTGGACGGCGGCGGTGGCGATCTGCGAGACCGCCGAGCGGTTGACCGCCGAAGAGGGCGAGCCGGCGCTGCGGCAGTACCTGCTGGTGGTGGGCGCGCTGCGCTCCCTGGCCGACCGCGACCACGAGGCCACCCTGATCCTGGACGCGTTCCTGATCAGGTCGATGTCGCTGGCCGGTTGGGAGCCGGCGCTGGCCGAGTGCGCGGTGTGCTCGACGCCCGGGCCGCACGCCGCCTTCAACGTGCCGGCCGGCGGCGCGGTCTGCCCGAGCTGCCGGCCGGCGGGCTCGGTGCGGCCGCAGGCCGGCTCGCTGAGCCTGATGACGGCGCTGCTCTCAGGCGACTGGGCCGGCGCCGAGGCTGCCACGCTGGACCTGCGCCGCGAGGCCAGCGGCCTGATCGCCGCCCACCTGCAGTGGCACCTCGAGCGCGGCATCCGGTCGCTGCCGCTGGTGGACCGCTGAGCGGCTGAGCGCCCGGCCCGTCATCGCCGCCGCGCCTGTCCGGAGCGCTGCCGTTGCCCGGCGCCGCGGTGGCCCGGTACTACGGTTGCCCCATGCCTGCCCGCCGCCAGCCCTGGCCGGACCCGCCGCCGCACCCGAGCGGCGCCCGGCCGCCGGCGATCGCGACCAACCTGCTGCCCCGGCACGTCGCGATCGTGATGGACGGCAACGGCCGGTGGGCCAACAGCCGCGGCCTGCCCCGCACCGAGGGCCACCGGGCCGGCGAGGCGGCGCTGATGGACGTGCTGTTCGGGGCGATGGAGATCGGCGTGCCGGTGGTGTCGGCCTACGCGTTCTCGACCGAGAACTGGCGGCGCTCGCCTGACGAGGTCCGGTTCCTGATGGGCTTCAACAAAGAGGTGATCCGGCGACGGCGCGACGAGCTCAACAGCTACGGCGTCCGGATCCGCTGGGCCGGCCGCCGTCCCCGGCTGTGGCGAAGCGTGATCAGCCAGCTGGAGGACGCCGAGCAGTTCACCGAGGGCAACGACCGGCTGACCCTGCAGTTCTGCGTGAACTACGGCGGCCGGGCCGAGGTGGCCGACGCCGCCCGCCGGCTGGCCGAGCTGGCCGCGGCCGGAAAGCTCGATCCGGCCAAGATCGACGAGAAGATGTTCGCCCGCTACCTGGACGAGCCCGACCTGCCCGACGTCGACCTGTTCCTGCGGACCTCCGGCGAGCAGCGCACCTCGAACTTCCTGCTGTGGCAGTCGGCCTACGCTGAGCTGATGTTCCTCGACACCCCGTGGCCGGACTTCGACCGCCGGCACTTCTGGGCGGCCTGCGCCAGCTACGCCTCCCGGGACCGCCGGTTCGGCGCCGCTGTCGACGCCAGCGCCCTCGACGCCAGCGCCGTCACCGGTCCGAGCGCCGCAGTCACCGACGCCGGCGGCGCCTCGTGATCGCGCTGCTGCAGTTCCGTCCCGAGGACGCGGGCGAGGGGCCGCAAGCCGAGCGTTTCCAGGCAGAGGCCGAGCAGGCGCTGCGGCTGCTGGCCGAGCGCCCGGGCTTCGTGCGGGGCTCGGTGGGACGGGCCACCGACGACGCGGGCAGCTGGCTGCTGCTGACCGAGTGGGAGTCGGTCGGCGCCTATCGCCGCGGTCTGGGCGGTTACCAGGTCAAGCTGATCGCGACGCCGTTGCTGTCCCAGGCGCTGGATCGGCCCAGCGCGTTCGAGGAGTTGCTGCGGATCTCCCAGGACGGCCAGGAGACGGCCCGACCCAGCGACCGGGCCGCCGACGCCGACTGGGGCAACCGGCTGGCAGGTAGCTGAGAGGCGCTGGCGCGTCGGCTTGCCTCGCGCGCCGGCTCGGTAGATTGGTTGCCTAGGGAACAGGTCAGACGTGAAACGGCCCGGCAGGGCATCCGACGACGTGCGGTGAGGTGAGCATCCTGGCGGCGACCGAGTCCGAGCTGGCGACGGCCGGCGAGGAGTCCGAGGCAGCCGTCAGCGCGAAAGCTGACACCGGTCGAGGCAGGCTGAACCCCGGCACAGCGCGGAGGATCCTGCGCTGGTCGGCGATCCTGGCCTGGGCCCTCGGCATCGGCTACTGGATCCGCCGGGACGGGGTGTCCTTCGACCGCAACACCGTCCTGATCTACATCTGCACCGGCCTGCTCGCCGCCAGTGTCGGCCGCCGGCAGGGGTGGACGGTGCTGCGTGACTGGCTGCCGTTCGCCGCCGTCCTGCTGGTCTATGACCTGAGCCGGGGCGCTGCCGAGGCGCTGGGACGCCCGACCGAGTGGTATTTCCAGATGGATTTCGACCGGGTCCTGTTCCGGGTCGAGCCGACGGTCTGGCTGCAGTCCAAGCTCAAGGAGCCGTTCGCCCCATGGTGGGAGGTCGGCGTCAGCATCGTCTACGTCTCGTTCTTCTTCGCGCCCTACCTGGTCGCCGGCCTGCTCTGGTTGCGTGACCGGCCGGCCTGGCGTCAGTTCGTGTTCCAGTTCGTGGCGGTGTCCTTCATCGGGTTGGCCGGCTTCATCGCGGTGCCGGCCGCGCCGCCGTGGGCCGCCTCGCTGTGCAGCGCCGAGCAGGTGGCCGGCGGGCCGTCGGACCCGGCGTGCATGTACGCCGACCCCGACAAGGTGGGCTCGGCCGGCATCCTGGGCCAGGTCAGGCCCGAGAACCCCGGCGCCGCGGCCTATGTGGAGCGGATCTCCGGCCGGGGCTGGGACCGGCTGGGGCTTGAGCGCGCCAAGGCGCTGCTGGACCAGGGCCAGGCCGGGGTCAACCAGGTGGCCGCGGTGCCGTCCCTGCACGCGGCGGTCACCGGCCTGATCACGGTGTTCTTCTGGCGCCGGGTCCGCCGCCGCTGGCGGCCGCTGCTGGCCGGCTACTCACTGGCGATGGCGTTCGCGCTGGTGTACTCCAGCGAGCACTACGTCTTCGACATCCTGCTGGGCTGGGTGGTCACCGCGGTCGTGACGATCGGCTTCGGCCGCTGGCAGCGCTCGCGCTCGCGGGCCGGCGTCGAGGCGCGGCAGGCGGGCGCGGACCGGGAGCAGGCGGGCGCGGACCGGGAGCAGGCGGGCCCCGACCGCGAGCGGGCCTGCGATGGCAAGGAGCCGGTGCGCGCTACCGATACCCTGGACGGATCGTCGCCGACCCGTTCCTGATGGAGTTCCGCTGTGCCCGTTGATCGCAATGACGCCGTCGTCAGCCTGGCGAAGCGCCGTGGCTTCGTCTTTCCCGCTGCCGAGATCTACGGCGGAACCCGGTCGGCATGGGACTACGGGCCGATGGGCGTGGAGCTGAAAGAGAACCTGCGCCGGCAGTGGTGGAAGTCGATGGTCACCGGCCGCGACGACGTGGTGGGCCTGGACTCCTCGGTGCTGCTGCCGCCGGCGGTCTGGGACGCCTCCGGCCACCTGGCCACCTTCTCAGACCCGCTGACCGAGTGCACCAGCTGCCACAAGCGCTACCGGGCCGACCACCTGGAAGAGGCCTACGAGGCGAAGAAGGGCCGCCCGCCCGAGCACGGCCTGGCCGACATCAGCTGCCCCAACTGCGGCAACCGCGACATCTGGACCGAGCCCAAGCAGTTCTCCGGCATGCTCAAGACCCACCTGGGCCCGGTCGAGGACGAGTCCGGCCTGGTGTACCTGCGGCCCGAGACCGCGCAGGGCATCTTCCTCAACTTCCTCAACGTGATGACCACCGCGCGCAAGAAGCCGCCGTTCGGGATCGCCCAGACCGGCAAGTCCTTCCGCAACGAGATCACCCCGGGCAACTTCATCTTCCGCACCCGGGAGTTCGAGCAGATGGAGATGGAGTTCTTCGTCGAGCCCGGCACCGACGAGCAGTGGCACGAGTACTGGCTGCAGGCGCGCTGGGACTTCTACGTGGGCCTCGGGCTGAACCCCGACAACATGCGCTTCTTCGAGCACCCGAAGGAGAAGCTGTCGCACTACGCCAAGCGCACCGTCGACATCGAGTACCGCTTCGGCTTCGGCGGCAAGGAGTTCGACGAGCTGGAGGGCATCGCCAACCGCACCGACTTCGACCTGCGCACGCACTCCGAGCACTCCGGGGTCGACCTGAGCTACTTCGACGCCAGCCGCGGCGAGAAGGGCGAGCGCTACCTGCCCTACGTCATCGAGCCGGCCGCCGGCCTGACCCGGGCGACGCTTGCCTTCCTGCTGGACGCCTACGTCGAGGACGAGGCGCCGAACACCAAGGGCGGCATGGACAAGCGCACAGTGCTCCGGCTGGACCCGCGGCTGGCCCCGGTCAAGGTCGCGGTGCTGCCGCTGTCACGCCACGCCGACCTCTCGCCGAAGGGCCGTGACCTGGCCAGCGCGCTGCGCCGGCACTGGAACGTCGAGTACGACGAGACCCAGGCGATCGGCAAGCGCTACCGCCGCCAGGACGAGATCGGCACGCCGTTCTGCGTCACCGTCGACTTCGACACCCTGGACGACCAGGCGGTGACCATCCGCGAACGCGACGCGATGACCCAGGAGCGGGTCGCGCTGGACAAGGTCGAGGACTATCTGGCGACCCGGCTGATCGGCTGCTGAGATGGCGGGCGTGCTGACGCCGGTTACCGCGCCGTTACGGCTCGGCCAGCGCATCGTGGTCGACCCGCCGGTGGTGCTCGCGCCGCTGGCCGGCATCACCAACGTGGCGTTTCGCAGGCTGTGCCGCGAGTACGGCGCCGGCCTCTACATCTCGGAGATGATCACCTCCCGGGCGCTGGTCGAGCGCAATCCCAAGACGCTGCGGATGATTCGCTTCGCCGCCGACGAGACGCCCCGCTCGATCCAGCTCTACGGGGTGGACCCGGAGATCGTGGCCCGGGCGGTGCGGATGATCGTGGCCGAGGACCTGGCCGATCACGTCGACCTGAACTTCGGCTGCCCGGTGCCCAAGGTGACCCGGCGCGGCGGCGGCTCGGCCCTGCCGTGGCGGATCAACCTCTTCTCCGATCTCGTGGGCGCGGCGGTGAAGGCCGCGGACGGGCAGTTGCCGGTGACGGTCAAGATGCGCCTGGGGGTGGACGCCGACCACCTGACCTACCGCGAGGCCGCGCTGCGGGCCCAGGACGCGGGGGTGGCCTACGTCGCCCTGCACGGCCGGACGGCGGCCGAGTTCTACGGCGGCCAGGCCGACTGGGCGCCGATCGCTGAGCTGGCCGCGCTGCTCGACATCCCGGTGCTGGGCAACGGCGACATCTGGGAGGCCGCCGACGCGGTCCGGATGGTGGAGCAGACCGGTTGCGCCGGCGTGGTGGTGGGCCGGGGCTGCCTGGGCCGGCCCTGGCTGTTCGGCGACCTGGCCGCGGCGTTCGCCGGCCAGCGCCACGTGAACCTGCCGGGCCTGGACCAGGTGGCCGCGGCGATGCTCCGGCACGCCGAGCTGCTGGCCGAGTGGCTCGGTGAGGAGCACGGCGTCACCGACTTCCGCAAGCACGTCGCCTGGTACCTCAAGGGCTTCTCGGTCGGCAGCGAGCTGCGCCGCGCCCTGGCGCTGGCGTCCGGGCTCGCCGAGCTCGCCGACCTGCTCGGCCAGCTCGACCAGAGCCAGCCGTTTCCGGCCGCGGTGCTCGGCCAGCCGCGCGGGCGCACCTCCGGCGCCCGCAAGGTGGCGCTGCCCGAGGGCTGGCTGGCTGACCGGGAGTCGCGCGCCGTGCCGTTCGGCGCGGAGCTGGCCGACTCCGGCGGCTGAGCGTGAGGTCCCGCGCGTCGCGGCGGTGATCAGGCCAGCCGGCTCGCGCCTTGGTCGTCGATCAGTCAGCGGCAGCGGGGGTGGCGGTCACGGCCCGGCGCCTGGCACGCTGCAGCGCATGGATCTTGAGAACGGAGCGGGGCTGCTGCACCGGCTGACGTCATACACCCCTGATCAGGACTGGGACGCGCCGGTCGATGACCCCCGGGTGCGGCACGACCTGGTTCCCAACGACCTGGCCACCCTCCCGCCGCAGGTCAAGCAGTACGACGCCGGCCTGCCGGTGACGCCGTTGCCCCGCGAGCTGCCGAATCCGGGCGTCAGCGCCACCGCCGCGCTGGCGGGCAGCCCGGCGCCGAGCAGGCCGCTCGACGCCGCACAGCTCGGCCGCATCCTCTACCTCGGCGCGGGGGTCGTCCGGACGGGCGAGCGCCCGGGACGGAAGATCCTGTTCCGGGCCGCGGGCTCGGCCGGCGCCCGGTTCCCGCTGGAGGTCTATGCCAGCGTCAGAGGCGTGTCCGGGGTGCCGGACGGGGTGCACTGGTATGACCCCGTCAACCACGCCCTGGTGCAGGTCGGGCCCGCGCCGGGTGGCGCGGCCAGCACGCTGATCGTCACCGGGGTTCCGTGGCGAACCGGGTGGCGCTACGCCGAGCGGGGTTGGCGCCATCTCTACTGGGACGCCGGCACCGCGCTGTCCCAGCTGATCGCCGCGGCCGACAGCGCCGGCGCCCGGCCTCGGCTGCAGACGCGGTTCGCCGACACCGCGATCGCCCGCCTGGTGGGCGCCGACGGCGTGCACGAGTACCCGCTCGCGCTGGTCTGCCTCGGCGACGCGACGCCGGTGACCGACGCCAGCGGTCCGGCCACGCCAGGTTTCCTGCCCGAGGTCGAGTTTCCGCTGTGCACCCAAGCCCAGCGCGCCGGCGACAGCGACGAGCCGGGTCCGGCATGGCCGGTCGGCCCGGCGCTGGCCGACGTGCCCGAATCACCTGCGCTGGACGAGGTGATCCTGCGGCGCGGCTCGCAGCGGCTGATGGACCGCGGCGTCCAGCTGCCGCGACAGTTGCTGGACTGGCCGATGCGTGCGGCGATGCGGGGGATCGAGGTGCCGCACTGGGTGGTGGTGCACGGGGTGGAAGGGATGGCCCCGGGCGTCTACCGGTGGCCCGATCTGGACACCCCGCAGCGGCAGGCCGAGCTGCGCGACGAGCTGCTGCGGATCGCCCTGGACCAGTACCTGGCCGCCGACGCCGGCTACGTGGTGATCGGCGCGATCGACGGCGCCGAACTCGACGACCGGGGCTACCGGGACGCCCAGCTGGCAGCCGGCCTGGTCGAGGGACGGTTGCATCTGGCCGCGTACGCCCTCGGAGCGACCGCGTCCGGCATGACCTTCCTGGACACCGAGGTGCCGGCCCTGCTCGGCCAGTCCAGCGACCTGGTGACGTTGCTGTTCACCTGCGTCGGGGTCGGCGAGTACGTGTCCCGGCCCGGCGGGGTTCCGGGCGCGCCGGTCTCCGTCCGTCAGGTCAAGGAGAGGATCAAGGACTGAGCCGGCGTGGCGTCGGCCTCCAGGCTCGCGCAACGCCGAGAGCTAGGCGATATGCACCACAAGACGCTTACCGGCGGTTTAGGGTGATGGCCTGACCGGTCGCCGACAGGTCGTCGCGTTGACCCCAGGAGCACCCATGACCGAGGACGCCACCTCTCCGCCCAGGCTCGTCTCGCGCCGTTCGGCGCTCAAGGCCGGTGGGATGACGGCGGCGCTCGGGCTGGGCGGGCTGGCCTTTCCGTCGGCGGCCTCGGCGGCGCTGCCGGCGTCGAGTTACTTCGACCTCAGCCAGCCGTCCTATGACTTCTTCGCGCGCAACCGGCCCCTGCACGAGTCCCACCACGCCATGCAGGGCATCGCCTTCGACAACGTCAACCGCCGGATGTTCGTCATCCAGATCCGTAACGGCTCCGACGGTGACGACCTGTGCGTGAACCAGCTCGACTTCAACGGCAACCTGCTCGGCTACATGCACCTGGCCAATGCCGGGCACGGCGTCTCCTTCGGCGCCGAGCCGGTCGGCACCAGCACCTACCTGTGGACCGAGGCCGACTCCAGCAGCCACGATGACTCGGGCCGGGGGACCGCGCTGCAGCGGTTCAAGTTCGTCAGCGGGACGACTCCGGCGAACGTGCGCAAGTTCTTCACCGGCAGCACGAACGTCACCTGCGCCACCGACCCGGTGAACAAGCGCATCCTGATCCGCCGGTCGGTCTCAGGGCGCATGGAGTTCAGCGCCTACAGCCTGGCCGCCGCGTCGGCCGGTGACTTCTCCACCGTGCTGGCTCGCATTCCGATGCCCTCGGTCAGCGGCACCTTTCAGGGTTACACCTTCTACGGCAAGTACCTCTACGTCCTCACCGGCGACGGCCATGCCAGCGCCGACGACATCGACTCCGCGATCACCTGCATCGACCTCAACACCGGGGCCATCGTGCAGAACAAGGTGATCACCCGGGCGGGCAGCACGCTGGTGTACCGCGAGCCCGAGGGCATGGCGGTCTACAAGACCAGCGCGGGCAAGGTCGAGCTGGTCTTCGGCTTCGCCTCCCGGGACGGGCTGGACGGCGTCAACCGCTATGCCAATGTCTTTTACAAGGACGTCCTGATCGGCTGACGCCGGCCGGCAGCGCTCGGCGCCTGACGATCCCCGGACCTCACTGCCGTGCTTGCTCACCGGACGCGATCGCCGACACCAGTGTGTCCTTTGCCTCCAGATCGGCGGACCTGCTGACCGCAATCGCTTACGCCCCCTATGGTCGGCAGGACCTATGTCCGTCTCACAGTGTGGTGGTGCGCGATGACGAAGTTCGTCTACGACTTTGCCGAAGGCAGCAAGGACCTCAAAGACCTGCTCGGCGGCAAGGGCGCCAACCTCGCCGAGATGACCAACATGGGACTGCCGGTCCCGCCGGGGTTCACGATCACCACCGAGGCCTGCCAGGCCTACCTCAGCAACGGCCGCGAGCCGGCCGAGCTGTCGGCCGAGGTCAGCGAGCACCTGGCCGACCTCGAGGCCAAGATGGGCAAGAAGCTGGGCCAGTCCGATGACCCGCTGCTGGTCTCGGTGCGCTCGGGGGCGAAGTTCTCGATGCCCGGCATGATGGAGACGGTCCTCAACGTCGGCCTCAACGACCAGTCGGTGCGCGGGCTGGCCGCCCAGTCCGGCAATGAGCGCTTTGCCTTCGACTCCTACCGGCGGCTGATCCAGATGTTCGGCAAGACCGTGCTCGACATCGACGGCGAGCACTTCGAGTCCGCGCTGGACGAGGCCAAGACCGCCAAGGGCACGACCAACGACCTCGACCTCGACGCCGAGGACCTGCGCAAGCTGGTCGAGACCTACAAGCGGGTGGTCGTCGAGCACGCCGGCCGGGAGTTCCCGCAGGACCCCCGCGAGCAGATGGACCTGGCCGTCCGGGCGGTGTTCGAGTCCTGGAACGCGCCGCGCGCGATCCTCTACCGCCGCCAGGAGCGGATTCCGGCCGACCTGGGCACCGCGGTCAACATCTGCTCGATGGTCTTCGGCAACCTCTCCGACGACTCCGGCACCGGGGTGGCCTTCACCCGCGACCCTGCCTCGGGCGCCAAGGGCGAGTACGGCGACTACCTGCAGAACGCCCAGGGCGAGGACGTGGTGGCCGGCATCCGCAACACCCTGCCGCTGTCTGACCTGGCCAAGCTGGACAAGAAGAGCCATGACGAGCTGATGGGCATCATGGCCCAGCTCGAGGAGCACTACCGCGACCTGTGCGACATCGAGTTCACCATCGAGCGGGGCAAGCTGTGGATGCTGCAGACCCGGGTCGGCAAGCGCACGGCCGGGGCCGCCTTCCGGATCGCCACCCAGCTGATCGACGAGGGCCTGATCGATGAGATGGAGGCCCTGCAGCGGGTCACCGGGGCGCAGCTGGCGCAGCTGATGTTCCCGCACTTCGACGACACCACGCCGCACCGCAAGATCGCCCAGGGCATGAACGCCTCGCCCGGCGCCGCGGTCGGCAAGGTGGTCTTCGACTCCTACACGGCGGTGAAGTGGAGCCGCAGCGGTGAGAAGGTCATCCTGGTCCGGCGCGAGACCAACCCCGACGACCTCAACGGCATGATCGCCGCCGAGGGCATCCTCACCAGCCGGGGCGGCAAGACCAGCCACGCCGCGGTGGTGGCCCGGGGGATGGGCAAGACCTGCGTGTGCGGCGCCGAGCAGCTCAAGGTCGACACCAAGGCCCGGCACTTCAGCACTCCGGACGGCCAGGTCTATGAAGAGGGCACCGTCATCTCGATCGACGGCACCTCCGGCGAGGTCTTCATCGGCGAGGTGCCGGTGGTCGCCTCGCCGGTGGTCCGCTACTTCGAGGGCGAGATCGACCCCGAGTCCGACGAGGCCGACGATCTGGTCCGGGCGGTGCACCGGATCATGCGCATCGCCGACGGCGGCCGGTCGATGGCGGTGCGGGCCAACGCCGACACCGACGCCGACGCCGCCCGGGCCCGCCGTTTCGGCGCGCAGGGCATCGGCCTGTGCCGCACCGAGCACATGTTCCTGGGCGACCGCCGGTCCCTGGTCGAGGCGCTCATCCTGGCCGACACCGACACCGAGCGCGAGCGGCAACTGGCCGAGCTGCTGCCGCTGCAGCGCGAGGACTTCAAGGGCATCTTCGAGGCGATGGACGGGCTGCCGGTGACCATCCGGCTGCTGGACCCGCCGCTGCACGAGTTCCTGCCCGACATCACCGAGCTGTCAGTGCGGGTGGCGGTGGCCGAGGCCCGCGGCGAGCCGCGCGAGGGCGACCTGCGGATGCTGCAGGCGGTGCACAAGCTGCACGAGCAGAACCCGATGCTGGGACTGCGCGGCGTCCGGCTCGGCCTGGTCATCCCCGGCCTGTTCGCCATGCAGGCCCGGGCGATCCTGGAGGCGGCCGCCGCGCGGGTGAAGGCCGGCGGGGTGCCCCGGGTCGAGATCATGGTGCCGCTGGTCGGGGCGGTGCAGGAGTTCGAGTCGGTCAAGGACGACATCATCAAGGTCGCTCGCGACGTGCGCACCGAGACCGGGGCGCACCTGGAGTTCCTGGTCGGGACCATGATCGAGCTGCCGCGGGCGGCGCTGACCGCCGGTCAGATCGCCGAGTCGGCCGAGTTCTTCTCCTTCGGCACCAACGACCTGACCCAGACCACCTGGGGCTTCTCCCGCGACGACGTGGAGGCCGCCTTCTTCTCGCACTACCTGGAGAAGGGCATCTTCGGGGTGTCGCCGTTCGAGTCGCTGGACCGTGAGGGGGTCGGCGCGCTGGTGCGGATCGCCGTCGAGCAGGGCCGGGCCAAGCGTCCCGGGCTCAAGCTGGGCGTCTGCGGCGAGCACGGCGGTGACCCTGAGTCGGTGCACTTCTTCAACGAGGTGGGCCTGGACTACGTCTCCTGCTCGCCGTTCCGGGTTCCGGTGGCGCGGCTGGAAGCCGGCCGGGCCAACCGGACGCCCAGCGATGAGTCGCGCTGACCGGTACGGGGAGTCCGGGTAATCTCACAGGCGTGCCTGGTCGTCTGCGTAGCATCGCCGCCTCGGCCGCCTCGGCCGTGGCGGCGGCCAAAGCGGGCGTGGAGCAGCGCCGGTCGGGTGAGCCGCCGATCGGACGGCGCGAGGGTCCCACTGTGCTGCCCAGCAACAAGGTGTTGCAGGGCATCCTGAAGGAGTACTCGCTGCGCTCGATGATCGACGACGACGGCGACCTCGCGGTGCGCTGGGACAACTTCAGCATCTACTTCTTCCACTACGGCCCGGACGAAGAGGTGCTGCAGGCCCGTCTTTACCTCAACCGCAGGTTCGAGGTCGAGTTGCGACCGACGCTGGCCCTGGTGCTCGACGACTGGAATCGCAGCAAGCTGTTTCCCAAGGCCTACACGGTGCTTCCCGACGACGGCCTGGTCGGCATCTGCGCCGAGCAGGCCTTCGACTTCGAGGGCGGGATCACCCGGCAGCAGCTGAAGTTCACCGTCGGCATGTGGTTGCAGAACCTGCAGCAGTTCGCCGACTGGACCGAGGAGCACGTCTGAGCGCCGGCAGTCGCGACCAGCGCTGCTACTCCTACGGCAGCGATGACCAGGCCCGCTGGTTGCCCGAGAGCGGCAAGCGCGCGCAGGCGCCGGGTGACCCGCAGCTGGGCCGGGGCGCCTTTCAGCGCGACCGCGCCCGGGTGCTGCACTCCTACTCGTTCCGGCGGCTGGCCGACAAGACCCAGGTCGTCTCGCCCGGGCAGGACGACTTTCCCCGCACCCGGCTGACCCACTCGCTGGAGGTCGCCCAGATCAGCCGCGAGATGGGCGCCGCGCTGGGTTGCGACCCCGACCTCACCGACGCCGCCGGCCTGGCGCACGACCTGGGCCATCCTCCGTTCGGCCACAACGGCGAGGACGCGTTGAACCAGGTGGCGACCGACGGCGGCTGCGGCGGGTTTGAGGGCAACGCCCAGACCCTGCGCATCCTGACCAGGCTGGAGGCCAAGGCGGTCACCTCCGACGGCAGCTCAGCCGGGCTGAACCTGACCCGGGCGACGCTGGACGCGGTGTGCAAGTACCCCTGGCCCGCAGGCGCCGGCAGGGCCAAGTTCGGTTTCTACGCCAGTGACCGGGCGGCCTATGACTGGCTGCGCGCCGGCCGTCCCGACGGTGAGCGGTGCCTGGAAGCACAGGTGATGGACTGGGCCGACGACGTCGCGTACTCGGTGCACGACGTCGAGGACGGGGTGCACTCCGGCCACATCCGGCTGCCGGCGCTGGCCTCGGACGCCGAGCGGCAGGCCCTGTGCGAGCAGGCCGGCCGGTTCTACTCGCCGCTGACCAGCTCGCAGCTGCAACCGCTGCTCGATGAGCTGCTGGCGCTGCCGGCGCTGGCCGACCTGGCCGGCTATGACGGCTCCTACGCAGCCCAGGCGATGGCCAAGCGCGCCACCAGCGAGCTGACCGGCCGGTTCGTCACGGCCGCCGTCCGGGCGACCCGGGAACGGTTCCCCGACGGCCCGCTGGGCCGCTACCGGGCGGAGCTGATCGTGCCGAGCCGGGTGCGGGCCGAGTGCGCGCTGCTCAAGGCGCTGGCGTTTCGCTACGTGATGCGCCGCGAGGGCATCGAGCAGTCGCAGTCTGACCAGCGGCGGGTGCTGACCGAGCTGGTCGAGGCGCTGCTCAAGCGCGGCGAGGCGGCGCTGTCGCAGACGCTGCGGGAGAGCTGGCGCCACGCCGAGGGGGAGTCCGAGCGGCTGCGAGTGGTGATCGACCAGGTCGCCCAGCTGACCGACTCGTCGGCGCTGGCCTGGCACCGGCGGCTGACGGCCGGCGGCTGAGTCTCGCCGGGGAAGGGGGCGCACTCACCCACGCTGGCAGAGGTCAAACTTACACATAGACTCGCGGGCATGGCAGGCCGGATTCGCGACGAGGACATCGCCGCCGTCCGGGACCGCTCCGACATCGCCGCGGTGATCGGCGAGCACGTCGAGCTGCGCAACGCCGGTGGCGGCAACCTCAAGGGGATCTGCCCCTTTCACGACGAGAAGTCACCGTCGCTGTCGGTCTCGCCCTCCCGCGGGCTGTTCCACTGCTTCGGGTGCGCAGCCGGCGGCGACGTGATCCGGTTCGTCGAGCGGATCGAGCACCTGTCCTTCAGCGAGGCGGTGGAGAGCCTGGCCGCCAAGGCCGGCGTCCAGCTGCGCTACGCCGACGGCGCCCCGAGCTCGAATCGCCCGTCCGGGCAGCGGGCCAGGCTGGTCGAGGCGCACACTCTGGCGGCGGCCTTCTACCAAGAGCAGCTGGCCACCGCCGAGGCCCAGGCCGCCCGGGACTTTCTGACCGGTCGTGGCTTCGACGCGGCGGCCAGCGCCCAGTTCGGCTGCGGCTACGCCCCGGCGGGCTGGGACTCGCTCACCAAGCACCTGCTCGGCCGCGGCTTCAGCTCGGCTGAGCTGAACCTGGCGGGGCTGTCGCGGGAATCCGGCCGGGGCTCGCTGATCGACCGGTTCCACCGGCGACTGCTGTGGCCGATCAAGGACCTCGGGGGCGAGGTGGTCGGCTTCGGCGCCCGCCGGATCCACGACGACGACAAGATCGACGCCAAGTACCTCAACACCCCCGAGACCCCGATCTACAAGAAGAGCCAGCTTCTCTACGGCATGGACGTGGCCAAGCGCGAGATCGCCAAGCAGCGCCAGGCGGTGATCGTCGAGGGCTACACCGACGTGATGGCCTGCCACCTGGCCGGCGTCACGACCGCGGTGGCCACCTGCGGCACGGCCTTCGGCGGCGAGCACGTCAACGTGATCAGACGGCTGTGGTCGACCAACAGCGCCGAGGAGGCACAGGCCACCACCAAGGTGATCTTCACCTTCGACGGCGACGCCGCCGGCATGAAGGCGGCCGAGCGGGCCTTCAAGGACGAGCAGAAGTTCCTCGCCCAGACCTTCGTCGCGATCGACCCGGCAGGCAAGGACCCGTGCGACCTGCGGCAGTCCGGCGGTGACCAGGCGGTGCGGGCGCTGATCGAGGCCAACGTGCCGATGCTGCGGTTCATGCTCGGCACCATCATCAAGCGCTTCGACGTCGACACCGTCGAGGGCCGGGTGGCGGCGCTGAACCTGACGGTGCCGCTGGTGGCCCAGATCAAGGACCCCTCGCACCGTTTCGAGTACGCCCGCGAGCTCGCCAGGCTGAGCGGGGTGGCCAACCCGGACGAGATCCTCAGCCGGGTGCGCGGCATGGCCCGGTCGGCCGAAGGCCAGCAGCGAACCCAACCTGCCGGCCCGTCCAGCCAGCCCGGGTCGGTGCCCGGAGTGCCGCCGAAGGTGGGCCAGGCCGAACGCGAGGTGATCAAGGCGGCGTTGCAGCTGCCCGAGGTGGTGGCCGAGCAGTTCGACCAGCTGGGGCCGCTGGCGTTCCTGACCGCCGTGCACCAGCAGCTGCAGGCCGCCATCGCCGCCGCCGGTGGGGCGGCGGCCGGCAAGACCGGGCCTGCCTGGGTGGAACGGGTGTCTGAGCACCTGCCGCCGGGCTCCGAGGCGCGTGCCGCGGTCAACGCGCTCGCGGTCGAGCCGCTGCGCTCGGGAACCGACGCCCAGCCCCGCTACGCCGAGGCCATGGTGGTCAACCTGGCCGAGCAGGTGGTCGCCCGAGAAGTGGCACAGTTGAAGTCGAAGGTGCAGCGGCTCGACGCTGCCGGCGACGCGGAGGAGCAGGGCAGGTTGTTCGGGCAACTCATGCAGTTGGAGCAGCGCCGGCGGGCGTTGCGCTCCAGGGCGATCGGGGGCGAGTCCTGATGGCGCTGTTCGCGCGGCGGCCGCGGCCGCCGGCCGGGTTGCGCGGCCTGCTCGCTGCGGACGAGCGGGTGCTGGCGATCGCCGAGGACGGTCCCGCCGCCGTGGCGGCCACCCAGTTCGGGCTGTGGCTGCCGGCCGTGCCAGGCGAGCCCGCTGCCTCAGGTGAGCCCGCTGTCTCAGGTGAGCCCGCTGCCTCCTCGGGCGGGGCTGGGGACTCCGCGCCCGGTTGGCGCCGGATCGGCTGGGAGCACGTGGTCAAGGCGACCTGGGGCGAGGACGGCCTGCAGGTCATCGAGGGAGCGCTCGATGACACCGGAGTGGTCACCGACCTGCCGGCGCTGACCCTGCGGCTGGCCGAGCCGCGCAACCTGCCGACGGTGGTCAAGACCCGGGTGGAGGCCAGCATCGCCCGCTGGGAGCAGGTCCGGGTGCCCGGTGGCACCGCACGGGTGGTGGCCCGGCGCAGGACCGGAAAGGACGGCCTGCTCTGGACCGCCCGGCTGGATTCCGGCACGCCGGACTCGCCGGCCGCCCGAGCCGCCCTGGCCGGCTACCTGGAGCGAGTCACTCAGCTGACGCCGGAGCAGCTGTTCCCCGCTTGAGCGCGTCTGTCAACTTTGATCGGATTTCATCACCGCAGTGAGGCACACTCGTCTGATGGATCCTTCGGACCCCTCGGACGGCTTCGTCTTCATGAGCACCGCTATTCCGTGGTTTGTCGGAGCGGTGTTCGTTCTCGCCCTCGGTGGCTGGGTTTTGACCGCGGTCATCATCGCCCGCAACCGGCGGGTGCTGCGCCAGGCCGGCATCGATCCGACCACGGCCGGTGCTCAACTCGCGGTCCGTTATCTCAGGGGCGGGTCAACGGCCCTGCCCACCGGCCCGGGATTGGCGTCGACGTCGGACAGGCTGGCCGAGCTGACTGACCTGCGCGACCGCGGGCTCATCACGGCGGAGGAGTACCAAGCGCGGCGTGCGCAGATCATCGCCGGCATCTGATTCCCCGCCGAGCGGGCGAGCCGGCCGGCTTAGCGAGCGGTCGGCCGCGCGAGTCGGCCGGGGCTAGCGAGCCGTGCCGGCTGACTTAGCGTCGGCCGATGTGGCTCAGCGCCGGTGGCCGTTGACGCCGCTGCCGACGCTGGAGCGCTGACTGGTCAGCACCCGGCCGCCGATCCGGCTCTTGGCCCGCTCGGCAGCCCCGGCGGCCTGCGCCTGCAAGACGCCCGCAGTCGCTTGGACGGTCTGGCTGCCGGCGACCCGGCGCGCGACTGCCACGATGTCTTCATAGCGCTCACGTCCGGCTCGTGAGCCGAGCACGTAGCCGACAGCCATGCCGAGCAGGAACTTCATCCTCATGCGCCTTTCGCCTGTGGTGGTCTCCGGCTTCCAGTGTGCCTGCCTCGGGGGGCGCGCCGACGGCCGGGGCCGATGGGTTATTCTTCTACCCGCTGCCTGTTCGCCTGTCAGCTCACGCTGCCAGACGGCCGGACGGCTTGCCAATCCCCCGTAGCTCAATTGGCAGAGCATTCGACTGTTAATCGAAGGGTTACTGGTTCGAGTCCAGTCGGGGGAGCAGGTATTTCAGGGCCTCCAGCGTTCGCGCGGGGGCCCTGAGCCGTTGACAGCCTGTAGCGATCCCTCACACGCTGAGCCAGTCGTACTCCCCATGGAAATGCGCGTAGCGGAGATCGAACATATCTCTCCGGGGGCGGAGGCCTGGCCTTGTCGGAACGGCGAGGGACTGGTAGGTGCCGTCGATCAAGCTCCGGACTGCAGGGCTAAGGGCACGCTGGCTAAGAAGCTTGTCGTGATAGTGGATCGAGCCGTCATACGGCAGGACGCCGACGAGGTGCCGGTCGAAAGCCACATGGTGGGTCGGGCACAGAGCCAGGCCGTTCCATGTCTCGTCGGGAGAGTTAGGAGCGGACGCTGGATAAATGTGCGCGCCTTGAACAAGCCCGACATCGAGGCCACACATCGCGCATAGACCGGCGTATGCGGCGATAACGTTTCTTCCGAATCTCGCGTCGCGAACGATCGATGATGACGCGCGTCTGACTCGCTCAAGCGCGGCCAGATCCTTTCCGTCACCTTCTGCAAGACCCGAACCGAGAACGACTGCTTGAACAATATCGTCCAAAATTACGACTTCGTCTATGCGTGTTTCAACCGCTAGGGGGAGTAACGCGGGATGCAAGTAGTGAAGCATCTCTCCCGAGCCGGACCCATGCGTCAGCCAGCCCACGTCAACCGCACTGATGAGAGCCGTCAAGTTCTGAAAGATCGAGAAGCGGGTCGTGCTGCCAGCGCGACGGTACGCGTCGGCAAGGACGATGACCGGACGAGGGACCGCCAGGATTGGGTCGTGATCCCACACACCCACGAGTAAAGGCGTCCGACCCGCCGTTATCACCAGCGGCCTGCCTGGACCAGGGTTCTGAGCTGGGTTTTGGAAGCGGCGCTCCACCGGATCGCGGTTTCGTTGGCTTGAACCGATTGGACCGACGAAGAGATCAACTTCAACTACACGGTCAGCTAGGCGCAATTGTCCTCTCGCAGGCCAGCCCCGCGCGGCGTCCGTGATCCGTAAGGCCTCGGTTCCGACGAGCGAAGCAAGTCGATGTGCAAGATCCGCCCGTCCAGCCACACGAGGATTTGATCAGCGACCGTAGGGGAGTGCAAGCTCCTCGCGCGTGTCGAGTCGTACGGGTGCCTAGCCGAACTTGTCGTCATCGCCCTGCATACTCCTTTCATGGCTCGCGGTGTCGGTGATCAGGGAGTAGCTATCTCGTTGTTCTCCGGAGCGGGAGGACTCGATTTGGGGGCCGAAGCGGCTGGCTATCGGGTTGCCGCTGCTGTCGAACGAGACCGTGATGCGGCCCTCACCATGGAGAAGAACTTCGAGCACTTAGAGTCACCGGTCATCCAGGCGGATATTCTGGACGTTTCGACGGAGGCCATCCTTGCTGCTGCCGGCCTCCGGCGCGGTCAGCGCCCAGACTTGCTGATCGGAGGACCTCCATGTACGCCGTTCAGCAAAAGCGGTTTCTGGCTGGAGTGGAAACGATCGGGTTTGGATCCGGATGCATCCCTGCTCCAGGCGTACACACGAGTGCTGGCTGAAGCGAAACCCCGACGTTTCGTTCTGGAGAACGTGTACGCGCTGACCTACAACAACAAGGCCAGTAAGCCGGCCTATGACCGACTGTTGCGCGAGATCGATGATGCGGGCTACGAGTTCCGCGCTCAGGTGCTCAATGCAGCCGACTACGGTGTCCCTCAATCCCGCCCGCGCCTCTTCGTGATTGGCGTACGCAAGGGAGAAATCGTGCCAGAACACCCAAAGCCGACACATGGAGGCACATGGGAGCGGCGTTCCACTGGCCACGCTGAGCGGCCCCACGTATCGACGGGTGACGCACTTGCCGGACTCGTTACCGAACCAGAACCGGAGGAGGTCACGCGTGGGCAATACCTGGACCTGCTGCCTGGAGTACCCCCCGGGGAAAACTACCTTCACTACACCGAAGAACGAGGGCACCCAACCCCGTTGTTCAAGTGGCGCAGTCGATATTGGTCCTTCCTGCTGAAGCTTGATCCCCAAAAGCCAAGTCCCACAATCCAGGCGCAGCCGGGGCCCAACGTGGGCCCTTTCCACTGGGAGAACCGTCGACTTCGAGTCGGTGAGGTCAAACGCCTTTTCACCTTCCCGGATGGTTTCGAGTTAGTGGGCACACGGCGGAGTGTGCAAGCGCAACTCGGCAACGCGGTGCCCCCGTTGCTGGCTCAAAAAGTCATTGAATCCTTCGCTGCCCGCTCTTGACACCCATTGCCACCGCCCCCAGGGTCAGCACCGGCGAGAGCAGCGTCGCAAACGCGGGGTGCGGCGCGGAATGAGCGGATGAACCTGCGGGCGTCTCTGACGGCAACTGCCACGCGCCTATCGAGGCTGCCGCCACGAAGCATCAGTCCCTGAGCGCCTATCGTCGGTCGGTGGGCTGCGCTTTCGACCTGCTCTCGTGACGAGGGACGCGGCCCCAGCCGTCAGGGCTGGCCGGGAAAGCCGTCGTCGATGCAGAGGATGTTGCCCTCGCTGTCCTTGAACCAGGCTGCCTTGCCCATGCCTTCCATCGAGGCGACGCCGTCATGCCATTGCATTCCAGGCATGTCGTACTGCTCGAAGGCGACCCCCTTCTGCTTGAGATCGCGGACCTCTGCCTCCACATCCTCGACATGCCACTGGGCGATGGTGTGCCCGGCCTGACCGGCGTACTCGGTCTGGTAGACGCTGAACACCGTGCCGCCGTCCGTCTGGTAGACCATCATCACGTCCGCCATCTCGAAGGACGGGATGAGCCCGAGCTTGTCGGCGTAGAAGTCCCGAGCCCTCTTCAGGTCGCCGGCCGGGATGTTCGCCGTGACCGTCGCGCTGTTGAGCATGACGCCTCCCCGTAGTCAGATGCCCTTGCACGCACCGCGCTGGACTACGCGTCACCCGTGCCGAGGAATTCCTGCCGACGGTGGGTCGGAAGTCCCGCAGTGTGATCCAGTTCACAGTACGGAGACTGCCGGGTGCTGGCAAGAGCGGGGCTCACCACTGGTTCACCGCGTGAGGCTGCAGGTGCGCGCGTGGGGCAGGCTCACTGCCAGGGCGGCGTCTCATCCAGCTTCGCGTAGTACTTGGCGAGGTGGCTCTTGACCCGGTCAATGTCCTTGTCGGGAAGGTTGATTCCGCCACGCGAACCCTGCAGCACCGCCGCGGCCGCGTGCACCGCGCGGGGGACGGCGACCAGCTTGCCGTCCAGCACATCGGCGATCAGCAGCTTGTAGGCGGTGAAGTTCTCTTTCTTCTCCGCGTCGTACCAGACATGGGCGTCGCGGTAGCGCGGGTTGGGCTCGTCCTCGGCGCCCGCCCAGGCGCGCACCCGCTTCTCGGCGGCGGCGCCGTCCCAGGAACGGTCAGAAGCGGCGAGCGGCAGATCCTGAAAAGCGGTCACAGCCATGATGGCCTCCCTGTCGTCGTCCAAGGTCAGAGCTAGGCGCGCCGTCGCTGAACCTACGCCGTCCCCACGTGCCGCTTGACGGTTGTGGGCGACGCTTCGCACTCGACGGGCGTCACAACGGGCCTTATCGGCGTAGGGCTGTTATTTTCTAGACGGCTCAGCAAGGAAGCCGTCATGTCCGGGCTCGGCGCCTGGCCGCTTGAAGCGCCTGCCGAACCGGCTGAGCCCGTTGAGGCGCCTTGATGATGATCAGCCCGAACGACCTCGAGCACCCGAACAGCCTTGAGCATCTGAACAGCCTGTACGGCCAGAGCGAGGACCCCTGGCACATGCGCAGCGGCTGGCAGGCCGAGCGCCGCCGCGACCTGCTGCTGACCGCGCTGAGCCATCCCCGCTACGGCAACACCTTCGAGCCCGGCTGCGCCTCCGGCGAGCTGACGGCGGGCCTGGCCCGGCGCAGTGACCGGGTGCTGGCCGCCGACGACAACCGGCCTGCGCTGTCGCAGGCGCGCGCCCGCACCGCGCACCTGTCCAACGTCGACATCCGGTGGATGCAACTGCCCGAGCAGTGGCCGACCGAGGAGAAGTTCGACCTGATCGTGCTGCACCAGGTCGGCTACCGGCTCGATCTGGCCTCATGGGCGGCGCTGGCCACCGCGGCGCGTGACAGCCTGGGACGTGACGCCACCGTGCTGGCCTGTCACTACCAGCATGAGTTCCCCGAGCGGATCCTGGACACCCAGACGCTGCACGGTGTCCTGGACAGCATCCTGGGCCTCACCCGCCAGACCCAGGTCACCGACTCCGAGTTCACCATCGACGTCTGGACGAACCGGGCGGCGCCGCCGCGCGGCTGAGAGCGGCCGTGGCTGGGAGCTGACGCGGGCTGTAGCCGGCTGAAGCTGGGAGTGGCTCAGTCGCCGCTCGGCTGCTCGCTGTCCTCGAGGTCCCAACCGCCGCCGTGCGCCCGCTGGATCAGCTCGTTGAGCACCGGCCCGATCACCTGGGGAAAGCCGCCCAGCTGGATGGCCATGCTGAACCGCTCGGACGTGACTCCGACCGAGGGGTCGGCGGGGTCGAGCATCATGTGCTCGCTCTGGGTCAGCACCTGGGACATGATCCCGCGCGAGCTGAGGAAGGCGTTGATCTGCTCGACCTCACCCTGGTCGACGGTCTGAAAGAACACCTGTCCGCTGATCCACCCGGTCATCTCCATGCCGCCATCCTCCCAGGGTGGGCCAACCCACATCGACAGCGCCTTGCCTGCCAGCAGCGCCTAGGGCAGCGTCGGCTCACGTGAGCGATCAACACGCCTTCGATGTGGACACGGCCGTGGCCGGCGCCGGACCGAACTTCAGCGCCACCATCACCGACCGGTGGTCCATCGGGCCGCACGCCAACGGTGGCTACGTGCTGAGCGTGTGCCTGCAGGCCCTGGGGCGAGTGCTCGACAAGCCCGACCCGCTGGCGGTGTCGGCGTTCTACCAGCGCCCGGTGGTCCCGGGTCCCGCCGAGGTCTGCGTGGAGACCGCGCGCTCGGGGCGGCGGCTGGCGACCGGCGAGGCCCGGTTGCTGCAGGGCGGCCAAGAGCTGGTGCGGGTGGTGGCCAGCTTCGCCGACCTGTCACAAGCCGCCGGGCCGACCGCCGTGTCCGGCAGCGCGCCGGTGCTGCCCCCGCCGCAGGACTGCCTGGACCTGTTCAGCGGCGAGCAGTCCCGGGACTCAGGCCTGGAGACGCCCGGCATCGCCGGCCGGCTGGAGTACCGGACGCCGCGGTTGCCCGGCTGGCGTCAGGGCTCCCCGAGCGGGCAGGCGCGGGCCGAGTTCTGGCTGCGGCTGGCCGGTGGGCGGCAGGCCGACACCATGGCGTTGCCCGGGCTGGTCGACATGGCTGTGCCCGCGGTCTTCGAGCTGGGCCACTACCACTCGACGACGATCGAGCTGAGCGTGCACGTGCGGGCCCGGCCGGCGCCGGGCTGGCTGGCCTGCCGGGTCAGCACCAGCTACCTGATCGAGGGTTACCACGAGGAAGACTTCGAGATCTGGGACTCGACCGGGCAACTGGTGGCGCAGTCCCGGCAGCTGGCGCTGCTCAGCTGACCTGACGCCTGCTGACCTGAGGCTCGGCTGACCTGACGATCTGGTGACCCGAGGCTCGGCTGACCTAGTCCGGCTGACTTGACGCCCTGCTGACCTAGTCCGACTCCCGGTCTGATCCCAGGTCCGCTTCCAGCTTCGCCAGCTGACGGCGGGCCGCCTGCGCGGCGGCCTCGGCCCGGTCCGCCTCCTCCTCGGCGGTGAGCCGGGCGCGCTCGGCGGACCTGCGGGCCTGCCCTGCCTCCCAGGCCTGCTCCTGGGCCTGCTCCAGTTGCGCGCGCAACTGCTCCACCTGTGCTGTGGCCTCCTGATGACGCTGCCCTGCCGCAGCTGCCTCCTCCTGCGCCTGTTCCAGCACCCGGACAGCGTCGGCGTGCTCAGCCTCGGCCCGTCGCACCTGGTCCTGCTGGCGCTGCAGACGCCGCTGGTGGGCCTGCTCGGCTGAGCTGCTGGGCCCGGCGGCCGTCGACTTCTCGGCGGCTGCCGCGGCGGGGCCGGTGCTGCGCTTTCCGGCCGTCACGGCGCGTCCCCGGCCCGCCTTTCGGCTGGCAGGCGCCGCGTCGTCCTCCTCGCCGGTCGCGGCCTCCGGGTCGGCCTCGCCCGACGCGGCCTTCAGGTCGGCCTTGCCGGACGCAGCCGCGCCGGCCGGCACCGATCTGAGGTGCCGCTTGCGAACCGGCGCCGCGACCGCGTCGGTGACGTCCACCTCGCCGAAGCCGGTGTAGGACAGCACCGTCGTCAGCCGCCCGGACAGCACCGCGGCCTCGGCGCCCTCGTCGGCGATGGCCGCCTCGAAGGTGCCTCGGATCTGGGTCAGCACCGACTCGGTGACGGTGCGTCCGCTCTGCTCGGCGGTCTCACGCACCAGATCGGCCAGCCGCTGCAGCAGCTGCTGACGTTGCTCGGACAAGGCCCGCAGCTCGGTCCCGCGCAGGTTGCGGTGCGCGTTGCGCATTTGATCGCCGAGCTCGGTCAGCTCGTGCAGCTCGGCCGGCTCGCCGCGGACCAGCTCGTTCACCAGCGCCGCCGCCAGCACCGGTTTGCGCAACTTGGCGATGCTCGCTGCCAGCGCCTTGTCACCGGTCGCCTTGGCCTGCGCCGCCAGCCGGGTGCGGTGCTCGGCGAACTCGTCGACGGGCACGCCGTAGAGCTCCTCAGCGGCGGATTCGAGGTCCACGGCTCAACTCTCTCGCGAGTCGTCCTTCAATCGGCTGCACACCGACGTTTCTACCTTGCCGGGGCTCGCGGCGCGCTGCCGGACTCCGCAGCCGCTCGGGAGCGTCGCCGCTGGATGTCAGAGCGAGGCGCCACCATCGAAGGCGCCGGCCAGCGCGCCGGTGTGGTGTGGCAGAACCGGTGTGGTGTGGCAGAAGGGGTGAGCGACGTGGTTTCACAGGTCGAGGCCGAGCTGGCCATCGAGGTGCGCGGGCTGGTCAAGCGCTACCGCGGCGGTCGCGGCCAGGACGACATCGAGGCGGTCCGCGGCATCGACCTGGCCGTCCGGCGGGGCGAGGTGTTCGGGTTCCTGGGCCCGAACGGCGCCGGTAAGACGACCACCGTGCGGATGCTGTGCACGCTGCTGCCGATCAGCGACGGTTACGCCACGGTGGCGGGGGTGGACGTCCGCAAGGACCCGGCCGAGGTGCGCCGCCACATCGGGGTGGCCCTGCAAGAGGTCGGGCTGGACCCGACCCAGACTGGCCGCGAGCTGCTGGAACTGCAGTGCGCGCTCTACCGGGTGCCTGATCCGGCTGGCCGCTGCGCTGAGCTGCTCGGGCTGGTCGGGCTGTCCGAGGCGGCCAACCGCACCGTCAAGACCTACTCCGGCGGCATGAGGCGCCGGCTCGACCTGGCGACGGCGCTGGTGCACGAGCCGGAGGTGCTGTTCCTCGACGAGCCGACCACTGGCCTGGACCCGGCCAGCAGGGCCACGGTGTGGGACGAGGTCCGCCGGATCAACGACGCCGGCACCACCATCTTCCTGACCACCCAGTACCTGGAAGAGGCCGACCAGTTGTGTCAGCGGCTGGCCATCATCGACGACGGCCGGTTGGTGGCGGCCGGCACCCCGGACACCTTAAAGGCAGAGCTGGGCAGTGACGTGATCACCGTCGGCCTGCGACCGGCTGAGCACCAGGCGGCCCGCGAGGCACTGGCGCCGCTGCGGGGGCTGGACCACATCACCGACGCCAGTGAGGGACTGGCCGTCTACGTGCAGGACGGGGCGGCGGCGGTGGCCGACGTGGTGCGGCTGCTGGTGGACGTGGGCATCCGGCCCGGCACGATCGCGCTAGCCCGACCGACCCTCGACGACGTGTTCCTGGCCTCCACCGGCCGGCGCATCGAGGGCGGCGCTCCGGAGGCGGCGGCATGAGAGAGACCGCGCTGCTGGCGCGCCGGGCGGTTCGAGAGGTCTGGCGGCTACCTGCCGCGACCCTGCCCGCGGTGTTCATCCCGGTGTTCTTCATGGTGGTCAACATCGGGCAGGTGAACCGGATCTTTCCCTCCAGCACGCCTTTCCTCGAAGGCCAGCACTACGTGGCCTTTCAGGTGCCGGTGTCGCTGGTGTTCGCGGTGAGCTCGGCCACGTCGGGTCTGGCGATGGTCACCGATATCGACATTGGCTACCTCGACAAGCTGCTCGCGGCGCCGATCCGGCGCACCGCGATCTTCTGGGGCCGGCTGGCGGCTGACCTGGTGCGCGGGGTCACGGTCTCGGTCCTGGTGCTGATCATCGGCTTCGCGTTCGGCGCCCGGGTGCGCTCGGGCGTGGTCGGCGTGGTGCTGCTGATCCTGCTCACCGCGCTGTGGGGAGTGGCTTACGCCGGCATCGCGATCGCGATCGCCCTGAAGACCAAGAACGTCCAGACCACCAACGCCTCGTTCATCATCTTCTTCCCACTGCTGTTCCTGACACCGAACTTCGTGCCCCTGGAACTGCTGGCCGGACCGCTCAGGACGCTGGCCCAGCTCAACCCGGTCACCTACGTCATCGTCGGACTGCGCGACCTGGTGCTATATCCCGACATCCACTGGGGCTCGCTCGGGGCCTGCGTGCTTACCATCGCGCTGACCGGGCTGGCTCTCAGCGCGCTGTCGCTGCGGGCGCTCAACCGCTTCGCCGAGTGAGGCGCTGACAGCGCGTTCGCAGGCCACCTCGGCGCGGGGCCCGGTGGGCCAACGTGTGACAATCGGTGCTCCTGCCGGCTCGGGGGGGCGGTCCACGCGGCCGCTCGCCTCGTGCGTTGGTCGCGGTTGGGTAGGAGCGCAAGGGGCGGTAGCTCAGCTGGTTAGAGCAGGGGACTCATAATCCCTGGGTCGTGGGTTCGAGCCCCACCCGCCCCACTTTTATCCGATGTGGAAAGCATAATCTCGATCGCGCAACGATGGTGCGACGGTGTTTCGTGGGGTTATGGCGGTTGAAGCGCAGGTGAGCGGGTGCGGAGTGGGCGCACAGCGGTCCAACAGCGGAGTATTCGATGTTCCACGATGGCGGACTCGCCGGCTCACGCAGCCGAACGCACGCGTGTCCGGCCGCGATTGTGCGCAGAGGTTCTGCTCGCTGATCGCCAGCGCTGGCGCCGGGTCCGTGAGATCGTCGCGGTCATCGCCGGGCCGAGGGCGACGTGATCGAGACCTCGGAGATCTTCGATTACCGGCGAGGCCACCTGCGTCGTGGCGACGGCTACCCGCCGCATCGCGAGCGTTACGAGCAGGCCGGTCACGACCTCGCCGAGCTGCTCGGGCAGGACGGCCTCGCAGCCGGCCACTGGGCCTCGCCGCGATGGCTGCCGGTGCCGTCCGGCCGGGAGCCTGACATTGGCGGCGGATGTGAGTGTCAACTGCGCCCTCGCATCCGGAGCGGTCGTGGCGAGACGCCGCCCAGGGACGAGGGGTTCGACTATGACCGCATCAGCGACGCGTCTTGTCTCCTAGGGAGCCGGCAGCCTGCACCCGGCTGCGCGGTTCGGGGAAGCCCGTTGGTGGGGGGAATCAGCTGTAGTCACCGTGGTAGAAGACGAAGTGCCTACCGGGTGTGTCCAGCCGATTGGTCCGAACTGTCGGCAGAGTTTCTGCAACGGTGTTAAGTTGCCGTTCTAACATTTGATGTCCATAAGCGCTGGCTGCCTGCGTGGTGGGACTGTCTGACTGCGGGGATCAGGGCTTGAAGCGTGGGTTCGGTGTGGTGCGAGCGGTCGTGGTTCTGAGCTTGGTGGCTGGTGTGGTGTCGACGGCGCAGCTGGCGGTATCGCCGGTGATCGGTCCGGCGCGGGCGGATGCCTCGACCGGGTCGGCTGGGCTGTTCGTGCCGGCGGTCGGGCGGCTACTCGACACTCGGAACGGCACCGGGGGGTACTCGACACCGATGCCGGCCGGGGGCGTGCGCGCGGTCACCGCGGCCGGCCGGGCTGGGATTCCGGCCAGCGGGGTCAGCGCGGTGGCGCTGACCTTGACCGCGGTGGGTGCGGGCAGCATTGGGGCGGTCAGCGTCGCGCCGGGTGACGTGACCACCCCGACCGGAGCGGCGCTGGTGTTCAACCCGGGTGACTCGGTGTCCAACACCGCCCTGGTGGCGCTGCACGCCGACGGCGCGCTGAGGGTGCTGGCCGATCACGCGGTGAACTTGATCATCGACGTGCAGGGCTACTTCACCGCAGGGACTGCGACGGCGCCCGGCGGCTTCGTCGCGGTGAGCCAGGCCCGGATCGCTGACACCCGCAGCGGCGCCGGGGTGCCGCTGGCCAAGGTCGGCACCGGCTCCTCGGTGATGGTGCAAGCCGGCGGCAGTGCCGGAGTGCCGGCCGGCGCCAGCGCCGTCTATGCCAACATCACGGTCCTCAACCCCACCGCCATCGGCTACCTGCGCGCCTACGCCGCCGACACAGCAGCGCCGACCACCGGCGCGCTCGACTTCGACGACTCGGCCACCGCCCAATCAGTGGCGATCCCGCTGTCGGGCGATGGGCGGTTCACGGTGCTGGTCGGGGCCGGCGGACCGGTCGACCTGACCATCGACATTCAGGGTTACTTCACCCCGGCCGCGGCGACCGGGGCGTTCACCCCAGCGGCGGTGCGCCTGCTCGACACCCGAGCCGTCCCGGTGCGCACCCTGGCCGGTAACTCGGTGACCAAGGTAAGCGTGGCCGGGGTGGCCGGCATCCCGGCCGTGGCAGACGGGCTGGGCGCGGTGGCGCTGAACCTGCGCACCGTCCAACCCGCGACCGGAGCGGCCAGCGGCTACCTGCGGCTGTGGCCGGCCGACCAACCCGAACCGGCCACCTCGAATATCAACTACACCACCCAGAACGTCTACCGCACCGACTTGGCCATCATCGCCCCCGCCGCTGACGGCACTGTCAACATCCGCAACGGCGGGCCAGGCCCGGTCGACCTCGTTCTCGACGTCGAAGGCTGGTTTTCCTACTCTCCCGGTCCGAAGCCGAACGCCGCGGATGCACTGGAATCCGACCATGGCCCGATTCTGACGCCGACCGAGCCGGACGCCGTCCCCGGCACCGAGTTGAGCCAGCTCGCCAGCGGCGTGTTCACCAACCCGTCCGGTCAGCCGGTGGCGAACATACCGGTGACGATCAGCGTGCCGGAGACGTCAACTACCGCCGATGGCAGCGAGTCGGAGCGAACTGTCCTTGCGACCGTCAGGACCGACGCCGAAGGAGCCTGGTCCTACACGCCACCGGCGACGCTGCCAAGCGCTGTGCAGGCCGTGGCCGACGCTAACAGCGGTGTCCTCAATCTGGAGGCGGTCGCTATGGGGACTGCCCCAGACGGCACGATGTTGAGCGCCACGGCTGGCGCGCCAGTCGATGTGTCCACCAGCGAGGGCAGCACACCAGAGGCGGTCGACGCGAGTGGCGTCAGCGCGCCGCAACCGGTGGCCATGCACGTCATGCCGAACTCTGACACCACCGCCGCCGCGCCGACGGAGGCTGAAGCGGCCGAGTCCGACGCCTCCGTCGCCCAAGCCAGCGGCGTCTCCTACCGCCCGCCGACCTGGCAGACCAACAACGCGCCCAGCGACGCGGCGTACAACCCGGACCTGGTCGCTGGGGTCGACTACAGCACTGCCTCGGTCACGGCGGTGTCCTCCTATTACCCCTACCCTCCGTGCCGAATCTATGACAGCGTCAGCAAGACGACCGTCGCCTACACCACCGTCGGTGAGGCGCACGCCTACTGGGACACCAAAGCCAGCTTCCGGTTCAACTCAACCCTGTCGAACAACTTCAAGATCGAAGTCAGCGTCGACGGCGTGCACTGGAAAGCCTCAAGCTATGTGAGGCTTGAGACGACGACTGGCCGGTCAACTGGTTTCAGCAACCAGGGCCCGTACTTCGGCCGGCAGTTCCAGGTGCCGATCAAATACCGCTGGATGAAGACCCGGTACTACTGCGACTACAACCCTTACGGCTTCACCACCTCGTATTCCATTCGGCCGGTGGGCTACTACATCCCGGCAGGCGGCTACGCTGGCCGGATGGGTAACAACGTCGCCAACAACGATGGCTTTGGCGGGTGGTACAGGTCCAATCCCGCTTACCGGGGACGCCTGCAGCCCAACACCTTCTTTGCCATCACCCGCGGCAAATCCATCACCTACGGCAGCGCGGCCACCGTCTGGGGAGTCGGCATCACAGCCGAAACCATCTACAACTCCAACCACGAGCAGCGGATTGACGCGGGCCGATCTCTTGCGGCCTCGCACGATATCTGGGGAGCGAAAGGCAGCTTGAACGGTGACCCGGGCACCATCTACTCCTGGTAGGAGCCCGCTGCTGGTGGCGTGCGTCCTCTTACTCGTCACCGCGGTGGTTGCCGCCGCGCTGGCCTACGCCTGGCGGCGGCCATCCGGCGAAGTGCAGCAAGGTCATGACTTGGCGGTCTACGGGCCGCAAAGCTCCGGCGTCATCGGCTTCAACGAGGTCAACGTCGGAACGACGTATCGGTTCGCCTTCCCAGTGCCACGCAACAAGTCCCACCAGGTGGTCAAGCTGGTAGGGGCGGCGATCCAGACGACGCCGCCAGGTGTACAGGTCGTTGGATACCCCATGTATTCGCTGCAAGAGGTTGGCAACTATCTGCTGAACTATGATGATTCAGTCACCGAAACCCGGACTCCGTTGCTTGATAAAAAAGATTATTCTCCAGACGGCATCACTATCGCGCCGCGCAGCGACAGCGATTACTTCGTGATGGTCGCCGTCAAGGTCGTCGGACCAGTCACGGAGGTGCTGAGCGGCTGTACCTTCGACTACACGGTCGGCTCTCGTAAGTACCATCAATCGTTCCCATGCGAGTTCCAGCTTGGGGATAGCCGGTAAGTAGCCCGGCTATCTATGGTCCATCTGGGGTTTTGGTTAGCAGCGTTCTCGGCATAGCGCGCCGGTAAAGCAGCCGGCCGTCAAGAATCAGCCTCTCGGCTTGGTGCCGGATTTTGGCTTGATCCCAGAGTATTGAGCCGGATCTCTACATCCAGTAGCGCTGTGAACTGATGAGCGACGAGCAGGACGCGACCGATCCGCAGACCGCCTACGACGACACGCTTGAGCGTTATGAGCTGGCCTTCGGCGAGCCGACGTCGGAGGCTTGAGCCGGGATGGCCGCCAAGTGCCGTACCAAGTGCAAGCCTATGAAGTGTAAGTGAGCCTGGCCTCTGTCCAGCTGTAAATAAGCGAACCGGGGGCACGCTGGCCGAATGTCGATAGGCCTAAGATCACGCCTTGATCGACTTTCCCTGCCCGCGCGGCGGTTACCAGGTTGAGATCCAGCTAGTTAACGCACGCACACAAGTGTGGCGATGGTGTCCAGGCTGCCGTGCTCAGATCCGGTTGTTGGACAACAGTGGAAGCGACGTTATGTCGTGTGGACGGCCGCGTGTTGAGCGGGGAGGGCAGTTAAAGCGCGCCGGGAAGGATACAGGGATGAATGCGGCTGCCCGGGTCGCTGCCTTACAGACGAGGATTCGGCGAGTAAAGGACGGACGGCTCTCCCGGAATCGCTGCTATCTGGCGGGTGCGCACAAGGGTGAGCCCGTAAGACCTCATAATCCCTGGGTCGTGGGTTCGAGCCCCACCCGCCCCACTTTTATCAAGTCACATGAGGAAAGTCTCGATCGGCTAATAGCGGCGAGGCGATGCTCCGGTCGGCTAGAGCCGGGTGAACAGGTGCACTTCATGCGCACAACGGTCCAACAGCGAAGTATTCGATGTCTCACGATGCGGGACTCACCGGTACTTGCGTTCCTCCCAGACATTCGCGCAGCAGGGCGTGGAACTGTCCGGCGTCGGCTAGCCCGGTGGACTGCGAGACGCGTGCGGCCATCCCTGCGCGGACAGGGGGCGGGGCGGCTCGAACCGCGAACCCAGCGCGGGTATGGCAGCAGCAGGCGGGATCAGCGCTCTGTCGACAAGGTGGGCGCATGCCAGGCCGCTTGCAAACCACCTTCTAAGGTCAAGCGTCATCAATGACCGATGGGATGGTGATCTTCATTTGAGCCGCGAGGGTGGCGACTGCAGTAGCGAGCCCGGCGGCCAGGTTTGCCTCATGGACTCGAGGTTCGGGAAATGAGCGGATCACCTCGAGTGTGCTTGCCTGTCTTCGGAGGTCGACTCGGCCCGACATGCGGCCGTCTGTGTCCCGGCGCCGCAGTGCCTGCCAGACCGGTTCCGACGCCTCTCCCATCCGTTCGGCCGAGCGGCTACGAACTCCGAGTAGACCAGCGAGATCGTCTCCTGGCCCACAACTCAGGAGCTTCAGATGCAGCGAAACACGGCGACTCTCCTCGGCACTTCGGTTCTCGCGATGGTCGCGGCGGCCTCCCTCGGGGCCGGTGCAGCCTCAGCTCACCCACAACCGGCCGGCGAAGGCGCCGGCAGGACTGTGACGCTTGAAGCGCAGCTGGACCAGCTCAACGGCTCCGGCGCGTCCGGCACCGCCACCGCCACGGTCCGCAACCAGAAGATCCAGCACGTGGCCGTGCACGCCAAAGGCCTGACTCCCGACGCCCCGCACGCCCAACACATCCACTACGGCGAGCAGGCTCTCAACGAGTGCCCGACACTGGCACAGGACAGCAACGACGACGGGCGCGTGAACACCGTCGAAGGCGTGCCGGCATACGGACCGGTCGTCGTGTCCCTCACCACCAGCGGTGACACCACCCCCGCAAGCTTCCTGGACGTCACCCGCTTCCCAGTCTCTGCCAACGGCTCGTACGACTACAGCCGCGCCAACCTCACGTTCACCCGCGTCGCGGGCACCGGCTACTCCGGTGGCGGCGGCACCGCCAAGCAGATCGCCGACGCCGTCCGCGACGGTGAGGGTGTCCTCGTCATCCACGGGGTGGACTACAACGGCAACGGCATCTACGACTTCGGCGCGGGTGCCAGCGAGCTCGACTCCAGCCTGCCCGCCGAGGCGACCGACCCGGCCGCCTGTGGCGTGCTCGCGGTCGTCAAGTGATCCCCGCTTTCTGCGAAGCCTGACGATAAAGGGGAGCACTCGCACGCACTGGCCACGGTCCCGGCCTGCGTTCTTCGTCGTGGGTCGTGGCGTGCGGCACTGTCGCCACCGGGTGGACAGCAGCTTCGTGGACACCAGGCCGCAGGCGAGCCGAGTGCCCGGCCGGCCGGATTGGCGTCACCCGGATTGGGCTGGCGAGCGTGTCCGGACCGGGCTTGCTCGTCACGTGACTGGTGGAGCTGTTAGGGCCCGCCCGCTCAAAGACGTTATGTCGTGTGGATGGCTTCGTGTTGTTGAGCCGGCCGGGCAGCTGAAGTGCATCTGGCAGATACGGAGAGCAGGGGCTTCGGCATCGCCGACTTACAGACGAGGATTCGGCGAGTAAAGGACGAACGGCTCTCCCGGAACCTCTGCTCTCTGGCGGGTGCGCACAAGGGTGAGGCTGTTAAACCTCATAATCCCTGGGTCGTGGGTTCGAGCCCCACCCGCCCCACTTAGGCAAGTTGAATAAGGCGAATCCCGATCGGCCATTAGCGGCGAGACAGTGCTCCGGCCGACAGGAGCCGGTAAACCGGTGCGCCCTGTGCGCACAGCGATTCAACAGCGGAGTATTCGACTCTCATGGTGCGCCGAGTCTTGCCTCTAGTCCGGGCCTCCTCCTGAGAGCACTTCAGGTCGGGGCTGAGTGCCAGACGGGGCGGTGAAGGCGCCTGGGTTGGGCCTGCCCCTCCTAAAGAGACGCCTTTCATCAGCGTGACGATCCGAGGGACACTGACGACGAAATGTGTACGGTTCGCTTTCTGGCAGGGGAGTGCGACAACTTCAAAAGTGTTCGGTACATTTAGTTGGCCGATTACCGAACACTTTGGGAGTCCTTGTGCCACGTGGCCGCCCCTCCCGCCAGTCCGTCTACGCCCGGCTGGACGAAGCCATCGCTGATCTGAACCGCCGGCTCGGTGGCCTGCCGTCACCGGTCGAGGCCGAGGACATTTGGTCGGACCTTTGGCATCAGGAGGCTCACCACTCCACCGCCATCGAGGGCAACACGCTCGTGCTCAGCCAGGTGCGCAAGCTGCTCGACGAGGGTCGCGCAGTCGGTGACAAGGAGCTGCGCGAGTACATGGAGGTCATCGGATATGCCGACGCCGCTCAGTGGGTGTACGGACAAGGCGTGGCGCCAGGCGACTGGACGACCGGGCGGCTGTTGTCGCTGCAGGAGGTCAGGTCGGTGCACTACCGGGTCATGACCCCGGTGTGGAACGTCGCCCCGCACCCGCACGCCCACCCGTCCGAGAGTCCGGGCAACTGGCGCGAGCACGAGATCAAGCCGTTCCCGGAGGGGATGCAGCCGCCGCCGTTCACCGACATCGACGCACTCATGCGGGACTGGGTCAACTCCGTTGACGACCTCCGCAGCCCTCAGGAAGACGAGCCGTTTGCTGAACGACTCGCACGGGTGCATAACGCGTTCGAATGCATCCATCCCTTCCTGGACGGCAACGGCCGCACCGGCCGGTTGCTGCTCAACCTCGTCCTCGCCCGTCTGGGGTATCCGCCTGCGATCATCTTTAAGAACGAACGCACCAAGTACCTCACCGCGATGCGCAAGGCCGACAACGGACACTGCGGTCCGCTCGGCGAACATATCGCCCGCGCGGTGACGAGCAACCTGTACCGCTTCGTCGTGCCCGCTGTCCCCGGGCCTGCCCGGCTCGTGCCGCTAGCCAGCCTGGCCGACGAAAAGGCAGGGCTCAGCGCAGCCGCGCTGCGCGTCGCGGCTCACCGAGGCCGGTTGCGCGCGCAGAAGCAGCCTGATGGCACCTGGATGTCCTCGCGCAAGTGGGTGGCTGAGTACCAGGCGAACCGGTACCGGCGGTAAGCGCACCGGGGCCGCAGATCACCTGGCCCTACCCGCCTCACCTTTGCAGTGCCTATGGCGCCTCCCGGCCGGTCCACAACATGGGGCAGTCTCGTATAAAGGTCGAACCGCAACGTCGTCGGTCGGACTGGGATCGGGTTAACGTAATCGACGACCTTCTCATCGTGAAACCGGTTCATCGTGGCCGCGAATCGTGGCAATCCTTTGTCGGCTTCTCCACGGCGACGTCCTCAGGTCGGGCCCGGTTTCTGGACCAGGCACTCCACGACCCGCCCACCGCCGTGCTGCTGCGCGACCGCAGGGGCCGTGTTCGCCGGTCATCATCTTTTTAGGCGTTCTGGCATATTACTTGCTAACGATCCGAAACGTGATTTCGACTTGGCAATGGGGGAGTAAATGTGAGCTAGCACAATGCTCCGGGGTTTGTCGCTCAGTCGAACGTTCGCTGGGGACGGAAGCAGGCGCGGAAGCCCGTGTTGGCCTTTTTGCCATTATATGCGCGGCCCTTGGCTCGCTGGTCACGACGGCGACAGGAGCGATCCTAGGGAACTGGTTCGACGTTAACCAACTCGCTGACAGTCTGTCATCGAGTCCGTGAGCCGCCATTACCGCATAGGGCCTTGAGAGCTGCCAGGGTGTAGCGTGAAATGCCTCAACAGTTTCTTGGCAGAGATTTGTTATCGGTCGCTCTGAAGCCCGACGGTGTGCGTTTGCATAGTTTTTGCGTAGTTGCGGAGAACGATAATGGTTATTCGCGGTTTGGCGAATCGTATGACGACTAGTGCGCCCTTTGAGTTCGGTGGGCTCGCATCAATCGCCGGGTTAAAGATCATCACGGTCCAGCCGGTTCCACACGCGCTTGTATCAGGTTTGGTTTTGTCCCTCCTTCCAATCAAGCCATATCTTGATCGGTCCGATCTAAACCCTCTACTTTGGAAAATTGCCTTGTTACGGTCTGAGTGGTCTCGGAATGACGCAAAAGTGTGGAATAGAGCTGATCATGGGAAAGCCACTTTTTAGTCGGAGCGTCGCTGCATCGCTGCGGTTCGCGGCGACCGGAACTGAGAAAGATCTTGAGCGGGCCCGCAATCGCCTCAGGACAGCCTTGGCGGGGTCGGTCATGGACTCGTCGCTACGTTCTTCGCTGGTCATCACACTGGCTCTCGCGTTGCGGGACCGCGGGTTGAGCACGGGCAGCCGAGCAGACCTGAACGAGGCCGCCGCATTACTCGAGAGTGTGCAGGACACGGGTGCGCCTGCGTTCTTGAACCTGGCACTGGTGCTCCTCGATCTTCATGAACATCACATGGAGTCAACCCTGGATCGGGCAGTCGAGATTGCAGAGCAGGCGGTAGCGACAGCAGTCGATAAGGCGACGCGGGCAGTCTCGGAGGGGGTTCTGGGAAAGGCGCTCGCGGCGAGGTGCCGGCAGGCGCACAGTCCCGGTGCTCTCGACCGGGCCGTTGCAATGTTGACGAGCGCGTGCGGGACTCTCACCGACGACGAGTACGCAATCCCGCTCCGCATCGAGCTGGCCAACGCCCTTGTCTTGCGCTTCCGAGCGGATCCACGGCGGACGGGCGACCTCGACCTCGCCATCGAGCTGGACGACGCGACGATGCGACGACTGCCGGAAGACGCCGAGCCCTTGCCCGTCGTGTTGCAGAATCTCGGTGTAGGGCTCTGCGAGCGATGGCTGGTGACGAAGAACCCGGACGACCTCCGAGACGCCGCATTCCTGTTCAGGCGTGGGCTCGCAGCAGTGAAGACTGAGAGCCAACGTTGCGGCTTCATTGGCGGTCTCGGTCGTGTGCTACGGCTCCGTTACGACGCGGAAGGCAATGATGCGGACCTTACGGCGGCTCTCGAGCACCTCGAGGTGGCAGCCGCGGTTGAAGCGACTGAACAGTCCGAGCATCGGTTGGACTTGGCGCTGGCGCTGCATGATCGTTTCGCCAGAAGTGGCGATCAAGCAGATGTGGACCGTGCCTTCGCAATGATGGACGACGAGGTCCGTCATCTGGACCAGCTAGACCCTCGCCGCCCAGCTGTCCTTGTCGACTGGGCGGGCGTGCGGCTCACCCGTTATCGCCACGGAGGCGAACGCGCCGAACTCGACACTGCGATCGATGCGCTGGAGCAAGCACTCGCCGCTGTCCCTCCCGGTTCCCCAAGAGCGGTACCGGCTCTCTCCAACCTGGGTCTAGCCCTGCTTCTGCGCTATTCGACCGACGGGCAGTATCCCGACCTGGACCGCGCTACAAAGCTGCTCGGCGAGGTCGTGGCGTGTACACCGCCTGGGACCTACGAGAGTCGGCAGCAGAGAGGAAATTTGGCGAGCGCCTTCTCGCTGAATTTCCTGCAATGCGGTGCCCTGCGTTATCTGGACGACGCCATCACGATCTGGCGGAGCGCCGTGAAGGAGGCGCCAACGGGATCTGCGGAGTCCGCCGGCTGGCAGGTGAATCTTGCGGCCGGCCTGAGTGGCCGCTACGCCGCTACCGGTGACGTCAGTGACCTCGAAGCCGCCGTCGAGATGGCGCGGCACGCCGTCGCCGCCAGCGGCGACATCCCGACGAAACTTGGCGGGTCGCTTTCACAGCTTTCTGTCGTGTTGGCTGACCGTTTTGAGCGGACAGGTAGCCCGCGCGACCTTAAGGATGCGCTGTCGGCTGCGGAGCGGGCAGTTGAGATCACCCCCCACACCTCTCTCAACCGTGCTGTCACTCTGCACAATCTCGGTCGAACGCTCGGTTTGCGGTACAGAGCGACGAGTGAGCCGGAGGTGCTTGAGCGAGCTCTGACCTTGGCTCGGGGAGCAGTCGCCGCGACTCGTCCAGGCGGCCACGGCCGGACGACCTACTTGTCAAGCCTTGGGCTTAGGCACCTTCACCGTTATGGGCTCTTAAGCGACCCCGATGACCTCAGGCAGGCCATCGGACTTTTCGGACAGGCGCTCGAGGAGCCTCCGGCGACGCCGCTCGACCCTGGGATGCTGCTTTTCAACCTCGGCGTGGCACAGGAGGAGGGCTACAGATCCAGCCAACTGCTGGCGGACCTTGACCAGGCCGTTTCGACGTATACGCGATGCCTGGCAGCGATGCATGCCTCTTCACCCCTCCGCACCGATGTGCTGCTGGCGTTGGCGAAGGCTCTAAAGACCCGCTTCGCCCGGACGCAGATGTTGGGCGATTTGAAAGGGGCAATTGCCGCGCTTGAAGAGTTATGGCGGCTGCTCGACGAGGTGTTCGTCGCGACACCCGTCACTTACAAGATCGCACACGAGGCGGAGTGGGCTGGAACCGACGGATTGCTCGTCGACAGCTATCTGGAGTTGGCTGTCTTAGACCCTGCCGAAGCTGCAACTGCACGGCAGCGCGCGTTTGTCGTCGCGGAGGGACGTAAGTCCCGACTCCTGGCTGAGTCGGTGTCGCGAGGTGAAATCCCGCCTCCTAGCGGTGTTAGCCCGGAACTTCTGCAGCGCGAAGGGGTTCTGCTCAAGGAGCTGGCGACGATTGATGCCCTAGCCCTCACCGAGATCGGGCAAACGCTTACCTCCGAACGCGAAGGAAGTCGGGCGGCGCGCGCGAAGCACCGCGCTACTGTTCTGCAGGGCCTAAAGGAGATTCTGACCACGATCGCCTCACAAAGTCCGCGCGGCGCCGAGTATGCGGCGTTGCGGCGCGGCAACCGGTTGGCGTGGAACGACCTCACCGAACTATCTGAGCGGCTTTCCGTCAACACGGTCATACTGTCGCTCCATTTAGGCATCGACAAGACAGTCATGTTCGTGTTCAAGGCGGGCTGGCAGGCGCCGGTTGCTGTCGTAGAACACGTGACGTGCGCCCACTGGGAGGACGTGAGGGAGCGTTTCCTTCGCGAGGTCGTTGCCTTCGACGGCACCGGACGCCGGGGCGAGACTTGGCTGCGCATTCCATTGCGGCTGGTTCAGCAGGTCCGCACGCTCGCCGGCGACGCCAGCCGCGTCCTGCTGGCACCGGACGGCCTAGCCCACGCCCTGCCATGGATCGCAGTTCTCCGACGCGCTGGCTGGAAGGTAGCCGAGAATGGCGCACCCGCGCTGACGACGGTGCCAGCACTAGGGCTCGTTCGCTTCCTGGGGCGCGGCCGGGTGTCCTCGACGCAGGCACTCGTGGTCGGCGATCCCAGCGGCGACCTGCCGTGCGCGCGCACTGAGGCACGCGCCGTCGCGGCCCTGTTAGGTACGAAGCCTCTAGTCGGTTCCGCTGCCAGTTGCGAGGTGGTGGGTGCCCGCCTCAGGACCGCGGGTACCGTCCACCTCGCCGCCCACGCCATCTTCGATGAGCGGTCGCCCTTGGATTCTCACATCGTGCTCAGCAACGGAGTCCATTCCGCTCGTGCCGTCCTTGAGGGGCGGCTCAATGCCGACCTCGTGACGCTGTCGGCATGTCAGTCCGGCTTGTCCGGACCGCTAGCCGGCGAAGAACTGACGGGCCTGGCGCACGCCTTTCTGTATGCGGGAGCAAGGACGCTGCTGGTGAGCCTGTGGCAGGTCGACGACACGACGACCGAAATTCTGATGCTTAGCTTCTACACGGCCTGGCTCAGAACGGGTGACAGGAGTGCCGCTCTGCAGACGGCCATCGACGAGGTCCTGGCTGAGCCTGCTCATGACCACACCTACTTCTGGGGTGCTTTCACACTGATAGGAGCACCGTGAGGATGAGACGCATATGAGGATCCCGGTGCCCACCGACGTCACGAACGCCCTCTGGGAGGGCTCGCTGGAACTGCCCCCGGACCTAAATACACACCGCCTGCGCAACGTGCGCGGTGGGGCGACTTCGGAGGTCGCGCTCCCCAATCCGCGCCAGCTCCCCCACGCCAGCGTCGGAAGACCCGAGACGTGGCGCCTGCAGGACGTTTACCGTCGCGCAGAGATGCCCGCCACACTGATCAGCAAGCTAGACGAGGCCGATTTCTACCTCGTTCGATTCTCCTGCTCCTTCCGTCCGCGCAGCGATGACACAAGCATCGAGTGGGCGCGGTTCGTCGTCTCTCTCCTTGCCGACGATGGAGAAGCGGAGCAGCCCACCGTGGCGGACCTCCACCCGATGGAAGTTCACCACGAGATTAAGCGGCAATCCCGCGTCAGCCTCAGCCCGACACTGCACTTTTACAACGTTGAGGCAAGCCTCGGCGAGGCCGCCTTCGAACTGGAGTACGCCGAATTGCAGCCGATCGTCACAGCAGCCGGGGCCGGTGAGTCGACTGCGGACTGGAGCTACAACGAGGCCAAGGGCCTAAAGATCCGCGGGAGCAAGTGGATGCACATGCTGGTCCGCTCTCCCAAGTCCTCGGACTCATGCACCGCGAAGATTGATCTCGTCGGAGACCTGATGCACCATGGCTGGCGAATCCCTGTTGCGCGGCCGCGTCGCGTGCACGAGCGGGTGGACCAGCTCGTTGTGCGGCTTTGGTAACGAAGTCTTCGACCCCTGAATGCACGTCACCTAAGAAGGGCTGCTGCGGCAGCCCTCGTCCTGCGAGGACGCCGGGCCACGTGGCCATGTACTTGATGCTGGCCAGCGACGCAGTCGCAGTCGGCCTCTGAAGGCAGGGCCGCACGCCGCCGGGCCGTTGCGCCGGACCGTGTCAGCAGACGCCGGGATGCCGGTGGAGCTGGTAGCGATAGGTGTGACGCCTCCCGCGCGGGCGGAGGTCTATGTCGCCAGTTCGCGCAGCGGGTCGGCCTCGCGCGGCGCACGGTGTGTGGCGCTGCCGCGCAGGTTCGTCGCCGACGTCATCACAGCCTGACCGATTTGCTGGGGCATGACTGGCATCGACGCCTGTGCGACGCCTGCGTCGAGACCGTCGGTGGTGCCGCGTCGGCCCGGGGCATCGTCCGACTGCGGCGCAGGCCGAAAAGTACGCACGAGACAAGGCTGCGGCCAGTGGGTCGAGGGTGGATCGTGCCCCCAGCACCACGGCTTCCCTGGTCCCTATGCTCGCGCCAATCACGTCGTCGGGACCGCTGACCAGGGTGGAGATCAGCCCGGACCTGAATGCTCGGTCAACTACGCAGGCGACAGCTTCGGCGAGTTCTACGGCGACACGCCTGCGGCACTTCCTGCCCGTCGGAGGAGTCCTACACGGCCCGGCCAACATCTTCTAGCCCGACCGCGAGCAACACGTAGTTCCGCCATCCGTTCGTCGAAAAATTTTTTAAGAACCCATCATCGATGGAGGGTGCCCCCAAAACATTTTGTCTGTCCCCCCGCTTGTCGACCGGGTTCAGGGGTTAAGCCCGCTGCGTAGTCGGTGGTGTTGAATTCTTACATTTTCTACATAAGCCGCCCCGGGTGTGGCGGAGTTGTAAAGCCACGGGAAGGTTCATCGCTTGGGGGTTTAGCAGCTCGCTCTGTCGTCGCCGTTGCCGCGCCCTATTAGGCTGCGAGCCTTTATGCGGATCAATTGTTCGGTGCTGTTACGGTCAAGTCATGCCTGATGTGCGAAAGGCGGTTCGGGTCGTGCTGATCGAACCGGCGGATCGGGTGCTGTTGCTATGGCACTCCCGACCACACGACGACGACCACTGGGCACCGCCAGGTGGCGGCGTGGAGCCCGGAGAGGATCTTCACCAAACGGCCTGCCGCGAACTGCGGGAGGAGATCGGGCTCACCGACATCGTGCTGCGGCGTCCGGTCTGGACTTGGCTGCATCGCTTCTCCTACAACGGAACGCCCACGTTGCAACACGAAACCATCTACGCGGTTCGGCTCGCTCGCGCGGTGGAGCCGAGGGGCGCCCCCGGCGAACTCGTCGCCGACGGGATCGTCTCGGCCCGATGGTGGTCACTGCGCGACCTCGCTCGGTGCCGCGACGACGTCTGGCCGCATGGCTTGGTCGCCCTTCTGCCTCAGCTCCTCCGGGGTGATCTCGACCCCGAACAGCCGGCCGACCTCGGTTACGAATAAGCCGATGATTGACACAGGCTGTTACGGAGCCGGAATAATGGCGGAGGCCTTCCCATTAACGATCTGATTTCCTATGCTTGTTTCGCGTCATCACAGTCGCCGACCCAGCAAGGGAAGCGATTCGCACGGAAGGATCACCGTGCCAACAGATGCGATGAGGCGAGGCGACTTCACTGGTCTCGCAGAGGACTATTCGAGATACCGAACCGGCTACGCGCCTTCTGTGCTGGCGGCACTGTTGGGGTTGTTTAGCCGGCCGCCAGCGGAACTTGACGCCGTCGACGTCGGCGCCGGCACGGGAATCTGGACACGGTGTCTCGCTGACGCGGGCTTTCGGTCGGTCACCGCGGTCGAGCCTAATGCGGACATGCGCCGGGCAGGAATCCGCGACTCCGTCGGCAGGTCCATCGTGTGGCGGGAAGGATCCGGAGAACACACGGGGCTGCCCGACGTGTCAGCCGACGTGCTGTGTATGGCCTCGTCCTTCCACTGGGTTGACTTGGGCTTGGGCCTGCGTGAGTTTCACCGGGTACTGCGGCCTGACGGTTGGTTCGTAGCCTTGTGGAGTACCCGGCTGCTCGAATGCACTCCTGTTCTGCAGGCCCTGGAAGACGAACTCAGGAATCTGCAACCGGATCTACGGCGTTCGGCTTTCGGGCCCGCTAGTCGCACGGATGGATTGACTGACCGGCTCGCGGACGCATCAGGTTTCGACGACGTGATCGCACTCGAAGGACGCCACACCACCCTGCAGAGCCCAGATCACTATCTGGGCAACTGGCGTTCGACAAACGATGTCCGCCATCGGATGGGCGAGGCGAAGTTCGCCGCGTTCCTCCAGCGAGCCGAGACCAGGCTGGCCGGGTTCGACAGCCTTGAGGTCACCTATGCGACTCGTGCCTGGGCCGTGCGCAGAACTGCTGCTGACTGACCCACTGGCACGCTCACTCTTCTCGAGTGATCCCTACCCGAGAGAGATCTTCACCAACCCCTTGAGCTAACCACCCTCAAGTCTGATCGGGAGGTTACGTCCATGCTGGACCGTCCCCACACTCGCGATCCACGGGTCAGCTCGCTCTACGCACGTAACGTCGCCAGAACCGGCCCGCGGGACATCGTGGTCGCTGGATACGGAGGCGCAGGCCAGTCGATCGTCGCCAACACGCTGCTTGAACTCGACCTGAACTACGTGGACCCGTACACCGAGATCGTCCATGAGGACGGATCGTCGACGCCGGTGCCCGAACACGCTGGCTTCCGTGGTCGGATGGCTGCGGTGAGCCAACGGGATGGGCGGAACTCCTGCGCGTCGGCTTCATGCTGGCCACGGTTCTTCAAGAGCCACCTTCCGCCTGAGATATTCACCGGCCGGCCGTTGGCCGGCGTCTGGCTCATCGTGCGCGATCCGCGGGATGCTCTGTACTCCTGGTATCGCTGGCGCGTCGCGTTCGGCGAGGAGCCGTGGGATCGGGTAGATGCTGATTGGGCCGAATGGCTCGCCGCACCAGATTACGCCGGTCGTCGGCCGGTCGAGGACTGGACCTATTTCTACGCCACTTGGCTGGACTGGGCGGCCGTACACCCGAGATGGGCCTGTACCCGGTTCGAAGACATCAAGGCCAACCCGGTGCTGACATTCAAAGCTGCCTTGCGTGCGCTTGGGATTCCGGTCGACGAGGCGCGGCTGGCCGAGGCCGTCGAGGCGAGCAGTTTCGAGGCGATGCGTTCGCACGAGGACCAGGCGGCCGGACAGGAGCCACACTCGGAGCAGTCCCGAATGATGCGCCGGGGCAAGGTCAATGAGTGGCTTGAGTGGATGACGCCTCAACTGGCGGCCCACTTCACGGCCCCCGATCTGGTCAAGGTCGCGCATCGTCTCGGCTACCGACTTGCCAGCAGCCCGGCGAATGATCCGCTGTCCACGATGTGATTTGGAGTCAGGCATGCAGCGACCAACCCGAGACCTCGCTGGACTGGGTTCGACCACTGTCCCGTACATCACCGAGCTTTACGCGACCAAACATCCGGTCCGAGCGGTCGGGGCGCACAACGCCTTGGGGGCTGCGCTGATCGAGATCGCCGGCTTGGACGCCGTCTGGGCGTCGAGCTTCGAGATCTCCGCCGCCCGGTGTCTGCCGGATGCCAGCCTACTGACGATGACCGACTACCTGGAGGCGACGGCCCAGATGCGGCGGGCGTGCGGACTGCCCATCGTGGCCGACGTGGACACCGGCTTTGGCGGCGCCATGAATGTCGTGCACATGGTCCGTGAGTACGAGCGCGAAGGCATCGGCGCGGTATGCATGGAGGACAAGGTCTTTCCCAAGATGAACAGCTTCGTAGCGGCAGAGCACTGTCTGCTTCCGGTCGAGGAGTTCTGCCACAAGATCGAGGTGGCGAAGGCGGCCCAGGCCAGCCCGGATTTCCACATCATCGCCCGGACCGAAGCGCTCATCAGCGGGCTGGGCGTCGACGCCGCACTGGAACGCTGCCACGCCTACGCCGATGCCGGCGCCGACTCGGTGCTGGTGCATTCGAAGCAGAAGTCCAACGCGCAGGTCCTGGAGTTCCTGGCCGCCTGGCAGAGCCGTCGGCCGGCGGTGGTGGTACCGACCACCTATCCGGACTGGCAAGCGGCCGACGCCTATGCTGCCGGCGTCTCGATGGTGATCTATGCCAACCAGGGCCTGCGGGCGGCGATCCAGTCGATGTCCTCGACGTTGCGGACGATCCAGCGCGAGGGCAGCACCTGCTCGGTCGAGGATCGCATCGCCACGATAGGCGAGGTGTTCGAACTCCAACGGCTGCGCCAATGGATCGAGGCGTCCGAATGATCAAGACCGCCCGACTGCTGGAGGCGCTGGAGAGCTACGACTTCGGGTTCTTCACCGGCGTGCCATGCTCCTATCTGGGCGGCCCGATCGCCGCCTTGACCCGCGCCGGCCGTTACCTGCCTGCCGCCAACGAGGGAGCGGCGGTGGCCATGGCCGCGGGAGCGTGCACATCCGGTCGCCGCCCGGTCGTCTTCGCGCAGAACTCCGGTTTCGGTAATCTGGTCAACCCGCTTACCTCGTTACTCCTGCCGTACCGCCTGCCGGTGCTCATTGTCATGAGCCTTCGCGGCTGGCCGGATCCGCTGGGTGACGAGCCGCAGCACGCGGTGATGGGTGCGACCACACATGCGCTGCTGGACACGCTGGGCATTCGGCACTGGACGCTGACCGCGGAGTCAATCGAAGCCGACCTGCGTCCCGTGCTGGCTGGCGCCGACGCCGAACTGCGGGCCGGCAGGCCTGCCTTTCTCCTGGTGGGAAAGGGATGCTTCGAGCCGGCCACGACCGCTGGCCGGACCGTAGGCCGGGTCGATCAGCTGCCGTCCAACCGTCACCGGCGGCCCAGCTCTGCCGAAACGATCAGCGCTGGCCTGGCGCGCTTCCCCGACTCCCTTGTCGTGTCCACCACCGGCTACATCTCGCGTGGGCTCTTCGCGGTGCACGACTCACCGAGTGCCTTCTACATGCAAGGCTCAATGGGCCACGCCTCGGCCTTCGCCTTGGGCGTCGCGCTGGCCATCCACGACGAGCGCACGGTACTGCTGCTCGACGGTGACGGGGCGGCGCTGATGCACCTTGGCAGCATGGCAAGTGTGGCCGTGGCCGCCCCGCGATCCTTGGTGCACCTACTAATCGACAATGGGACGTACGAGTCGACCGGCGGTCAGCCGACCAGCTTGCGATCGATCGACTTCGACAAGGTCGGCGCGGCGTTGGGGTACGCCTATGTCGCTCGTTGCGAGGATGTGGCTGCCCTCGACGAGGCTCTTCACCGCGCAGCCAGCCGACCCGGACCGGCCCTGATCGTGGTGCGAACGACAGTTGACGCCGCGCCGCTGCCACCTCGCGCCACCTCGTCGGTGACGGCGCCGGAGATCGCGGCACGGTTCGCCCTCCAGGCATGCGGGGCGCGCGCGTGAGTACCAGTGCCGTGCCGATGAGACAACGTGCGCAGATGGTCGGCGCCGGCGTCCGGCGGCGGTTGCCGGACGTGCTGGCCAGCGCCGAGCGCGTCCTGCTGGTGATCAGCACCCGAGTGCTCCGGCAGAGCAAGGTGGTGCCTGACCTCGGTGACCGGACCATCGGCACGTTCACCGAGTGGTCGCCGAATCCGTCCCTGGAGCAGGCACTACTGGCCAGTCGGGTACGGGAAGCCTTCGCCCCGGACGCGATCGTAGCGGTCGGCGGAGGCAGTGCGATCGACGTGGCGAAGATGGCCCGGTCACTGCCCTCGAATCGAACCGACGCCATGGCTGTGCTGCGCGGCGAGCGTGATCCCCTGCCGGTGAACCAGCCCTTGATCGCCCTGCCCACCACGGCCGGCAGCGGCAGCGAGATGACCCGATTCGCCACCGTCTATGTCGACCGGATCAAGCACTCGCTCGACCACGCCTCGGTGCGTCCGGATACGGCGTTGATAGATCCGGAGCTACTCGCGACCTGCCCACTGGCGTTGCGCTACAGCTGCGCCTTCGACGCGCTTTGCCATGCCGTCGAATCATTCTGGAGTACCCGAGCGACGCCGGAATCACAGGATCTGGCGCTGCGCGCGCTGCGCGCGGTCATCAGCGTTCTCGACGGCAGCATCCGAGCGCCCGGGCCGTCGGACTATCTGCAGCTCGCGATCGGCGCGACCACCGCCGGTCGCGCTATCGACCTGACCCGTACGACGGCAGCGCATGCCTTCTCCTATCGCCTGACTGCTGACTTCGGTGTCCCGCACGGCGTGGCGTGCCTGCTGAACCTGCGGTGGTTGCTCGACTACAACCTCGCAAGGGGAGATTTCCCCGAGCTCAGCATGCTGTTCCCGAGCGACGGCGTCGGCGCCGGGCAGTTGGCAGGGTGGCTCGCGGACGGCGGATTCGGGGTGCGGTTGGGTGACTACGGGGTACGCGCGGCCGACTTGGCGGACCTGGTCGCCGCCGGCCTGGGCAGCGGTCGTGTCGCCGGTAACCCCCGCCCCTTGGACCCCGTCGAGGTGACGGCGCAGCTGCGGAGGCTGCTCTGATGAAGGTTGTCGTGCCGGCGGCGGGCTTGGGTGAGCGCCTGCGTCCCTATACCGAGCAGCGGCCCAAGTGCCTGGTGGAGATCGCCGGGGTACCGATCATCGAGCGGCTGCTGGCGCAGCTGTGCGATCTCGAGGTCGAACTCGTGGTGTGCGTGCTGGGATACCGGTCGGAGATGGTCGTCGACTTCGTCACGGCGCTGTCGCGCCGGCCGCCGGTGGCCTTCGTGCTCAATCAGAGTTATCGGACCAGCAACAGCATCGTTTCGCTGCAAGCCTCCTTCGAGCATTGGACGCATGGCTTGGCCGTCGTGGATTCCGACATCCTCGTTGCGCCGCGACTGTTGCGGATGCTGCTCGGCAGCGAGTCGGACGCCATGGTTATCGACCGGGAGCGGACTCCGGAGGAGATCGATATGGCGGTGGAGCTACGCGACGGACGGGTGTGGCATCTGGACAAGCAGCTGCCGCCGGACCGGGTTTCGGGCGAGTTTTTCGGCCTGTCACATTGGACGGCCGATGGCGCCGCAGCCTTTCGAGCTGTGATTGAGGATATGATCGCCCAAGGTCAGACAGACGTCTGGTACCAGTTCGCGATTCGCCGGCTGGCAAAGCTCCGGACGATCCGGCCGCTGTGCGCTCGCCGCGACGAGTGGACCGAGATCGACACCCCGCATGACCTGAAGGTGGCTGACGCGGCGCAGCTGGCCGGCGCGCCGTGGGGGTGGCGGTGACTGACTCCTGCGTCACCGGTGACGCGCGACTGACCGGTGCGGGCGCCTCGGATGATCCGCTTCCCGACCGCGCGGCGGCCCGGCCGCTCGCCTGTGCCGTGGTTCTCGGTTCCGGTTTGTTCCTGGTGGTCTTCGACAGCCTGTCGGTCGCGACGGCGCTGCCGGCTATCCGCCGGGATCTGGGGTTGCAGGCCGGCCAGCTTCAGTGGGTCATCAACATGTATTCGCTGTCCATCGCCGGACTGCTGCTGGCCGGTGGGCGTGCCGCTGACATCTTCGGCCGCCGGCGAATGCTGCTCGCCAGCCTGGCAGTGCTGGCAGCTGGCACGACGGTGGCCGGCCTGTCGGCCGACCTGACGACGCTGTTGATCGGACGTGCCCTGCAGGGCGCCGCTGCCGCGTGTGCGCTGCCGGCCGCGCTTGCCCTGACCGGTTCGTTGTTTCCGACGGAGCCTTGGCGCAGTCGGGCATTCTCCGTCATGTCGGTGTCCGGCGGCACGGCAGGCCTGGCGGGCGCGGTGTTCGGCGGCCTGCTGACCGACGCGTTGGGCTGGCATTGGATCTTTCTGATGACGATCCCGTTGAACGCAGCCGCTGTGGTGGCCGCCGGCCACTACTTGCCTTCCGATCCGCAAGGTATCCGGCGGGGCCGGCGCCTGGACCTGTCCGCCGCTGCCCTCGGCACCACCGGTCTGGTGGCCGTCGTGTACGCGTTCGGACATGTCGAAACCGCGGGTGGCATCAATGACTACGGCGTGCTCGGTCCGTTAGTCGTTGGATTGCTGCTGCTGACGGGCTTCATCGTCTGGGAACGCCACGCGCCCGACCCGCTGGTCGACGTGCACCTGCTGCGGTCCCGCCGGCTGGCCGGGTGTTGCATCGGTATAGCCGCGCAATCCTCGGTGCATACGGCCGTGGTGGTCATCGGCAGCCTGCATCTGCAGAGCGTGCACAAACTGTCGGCAGCAGGGGCCGGGGCCGCACTGGCACCTGCGCTGATCGCCACCAGCATCGGCAGCGTGGTCGCCGGACGGGCACTGCCGCGACTCGGCGCCCGCCGGATCGGGGTCGGCACGTTGCTGGTGGCCGCCTTGTCGATGCTCGGACTTGCACTCATGTCAGGTTGGTCGAACTACCTGATCGCAGTGCTGCCGTGGTTCGTGTTGCAAGGCCTGTTCAACAGCGCCACCTATGTCGCGCTGAGCAGTGAGGCGGTCGGTGAAGCAGCCGAGGAAGCCTCCGACCGGGCGGTGGACGAGGCGATCGACGAGGCCGTGAGTGAGGCTGTCGTGGCAACCGCGGCAACGGCCCCCGAGCCGGTGGACATCGAGGTTGCGGCCAGCGTGGTCAGCACGATCGAGCAGGCCATCGACGAGGCCGTGGTGGAGACGGTGGGCAGCCCTTCCCAGGAGGCGCCGGTCCCCGCAGCCGAGCCGGAGGTTGTGGCTTCGATGGTCGAGGCGGTGCAGGAGTCGGTGGAGGGACTCGCCGACCATCCCGGCCCGAGTCTGCGTCCGGAGACGTTGACGATGTTGCTGGACAATGCGGAACGCGCCGCCGAGTCGGCTGCCGCCCGGGCCCGGGAGGCCGACGTGGCACACGGGGTAGCCGCCGGCCTTTTCGAGACCTCAACGCATGTCGGCGGCGCATTCGCGGTGGCGGTGCTGGTCTCGCTGGCGGGCTCGGGCGCCGGCTTCGCCGGTGCCTACACCGCCGCCGGTTGTCTGGTTGTAGCGGCCTGGATCGCGGTCCTGGTCCTGATACCCGGGCAGCGGGACCGGCGCAGCCGAGTGCGGGTTTGGAGCCTGCTCGTCCTGCGGCGCCGACAGCTCGTGGTCCGAGCAGCAGGCCGATGGCAGGCGCGCACGAGGCGTGGTGGTGGGAGATGACTGACCAGCACACTGCTGCCACGGCGCCGGGCGAGATTGTCGGCAGCGGCTGCGTCATCTGGATCACCGGCATGTCGGGTGCCGGAAAGACCACTCTCGCCCGCGAGTTGCTGGTCCGATTACGCTCCCGCGGAGTCACACCGATCCTGCTGGATGGCGACGAGCTCCGGTCGGCGCTAGGAGTCGTGGGCAGCTTCGACTATGGCGGCCGCCATGAGCTAGCTTTCGTCTACGCCCGGCTGTGCGGATTGCTCGCCGTGCAGGGCCATGTCGTCCTCTGCTCAACCATCGCCCTGTTCCACGACGTACAGCGGTGGAACCGGATGAACCTTCGTAACTACTTCGAGGTCTTCTTGGACGTGCCGGCAGCTGAGCTGGCGCGCCGCAACTCCAAGGGGCTGTACGACGGAGCCGGGCAGGACGTGGTGGGGGTGGGCGTGCCGGCGGAGTACCCGCTACGACCAGATCTCCGGGTGGCCAACCACGGAACGACGACACCTGCCGACGTCGCCGACCGGATCGTGAGCCTCTGCGCCTCAAGGATGTGAATGTGGATGAGAAATCTGCTGGACCTGCCGATCGCGGACTCGATCACGTACCAGGTGTCAGACATCGAGGTGGCCGACCTGCTGGCCGGCCGCCGGACGGCTACGCTGGAACAGCGGGTGCACGAGCTGGCCACCGCGCACTTGGACGGCGAGCCGGGCGTCTTCTTGCTGACGAGCATGGCCGACCTAACCGTGGACGAAGCCGGCACGGTGAGCCTGGCCGTGAGCCAGCTACTCGGACGTCCGCTGTCCCAGGATGGCCACGGCGCATTGCTGCGTCAGGTCATGGACCGAGGGTTGCGGCTGGGCGAGGGCGCCACCGGGCGCTATTCCGACTCCCGGGATGGCGGCAACCTGCATACCGACGGGCCGCACTACCCGTCACCGGTGCCGGACTGCTTCGCATTGTTCTGCTTGCATCAGGCCAGGACTGGAGGGGAACTGCGCATCGTGCATGCCGAGGTGCTGTTGGAACGGCTACCCGTCTGGGTCATCGAGGAGCTGCGACATGAGTTCCACTTCGACCGGCGCGACGCTGATGCCGATCCGCCCACCGTCGCACGCCCGATCCTCTCGCTGGCGCCATTGCGGATTTGCTATCTCCGCGAGTACGTCGAGATCGGCCATCGACACCCACACGTTCCGGCGCTGACGCCGCGCCAGGTCGCGGCGCTGGACGCGCTGGACGCGCTGCTGGATGATCCGGAGGTGCAGTCGAGTATCCGCCTGGAGCCGGGCCAGTTGATCGTGATCAACAATCGGTCTCTGCTGCATGGCCGCACCGCCTTCGTCGATGCGCCCGACGGTGGACCTAGACGACTGATGCTGCGCACCTGGATCCAGCGAACTGAACGGGCTGGGGAGGCGGCGATGTGACGTCAAGGAACGACACGCCGACGCCGACGGAGCCACGCCTCCGCGTTCTGCAACTCAACGTCTACGGGCTGGCCGACCCCTGGCCCCAGCGCCGAGAGATCCTGCGGCAGGGATTGCGCAGGATGGATGCCGATCTCGTGACGCTGGTGGAGACCGTGGTGACCGACGACGTCGACCAGGCTCGAGACCTGCTGGGGCCGGAGTACACGATCTGGCACCAGCGCGATCGGGCCGCCGACGGAACCGGATTGACGCTGGCCAGCCGGTTGCCGATGAGCGAGGTCCGCGAACTCGATCTGGTCAGCATCGGCCGTCCGGCCCGGTTCCCGGTGGCGGCGATGATCGCGGAGGTAACGGCGTCGGAGCCGATCGGCACGGTGCTGTTCGTCGGCTACACCCCGGCATGGCAGCGCGACTACGAATACGAACGCGAGGTCCAAGCCCTTACCACCGCGCGGGAGTTGGAGAAGCTTGCCGCCCGCGGTGATCGACATGTTGTTGTGGCGGGTGACTTCAACGGGAGCCCCGAGTCGGCCAGCGTGCGATTTTGGACGGGCATGCAATCGCTCGACCAGACCAGCGTCATGTACCGGGACGCCTGGACTGCCGTGCACGGAACCGCTGACGGGCACACCTTCGACCCGCGCAACGAACTCGTCCGGACCGGCGACACGCCGCTCGAGCTAGGCCGACGGCTGGACTATGTGATGGTTCGGGCCGCCGACCGAGACCCGACCCTGCGGGTGCTCAGCTGCGCCGTGGTCTTTGACGAGCCGGTCCGCGGTATCTGGGCCAGTGATCACTTCGGCGTGCTCGCCGAACTGGCGCCGCATCCTGATCGGGACGGCACTTTGCTGTGACGGACCTGCTGCGCGTGGCAATCCGGGATGGCTCCTGCACTAGGTCCGGCGTCAGTACCGGCCGCTCTCAGCGGATGATCACCCCCCCATCGACACCAGGACGTAGCCACGCGCAAGCTAATCTGTGGCCGCGATCCGTGGCTGCCCGCACACTTACTGCGTGAGCACCGACCGGCCCGAATCATGGCCCCATCGGGGTAGAGATCGATACCGATGATGCGTCGGAATTCATGTCCCGTGCTGCCGGCAGTCCGGCGGGGCCGATCAGCCAGAACTGGTGGTAGCTCACCACAACGAGTCCGATCCAATCGGCAACCGTTTCGACCTCCAAGCCGGCCGCTTTACGGATCGATCCGGACGTAACCGGGTCTACCTCGAAGATCCGTACAGTGACATGAATTGCTGCGGGCTTCCGTGCGTTGATTCTGATCACTGTTGATCATGCAGACGCTGTCACCGTCGGTGTCGCCGGCACGGGCTTCAGCGATCCAGGAATAGGTGTCCGCGCCTGTCGCCCTAGGTGTCGCCAGAGCGTGTTGGCTCCGTCAGCGCTGGCGAGCAGGCCTGTGAGGTGCTCTGCGCTTTCGTGCGGTGATCGGTCGTGAACTGGCGCTGAGGCCTTTCGAGGTGGCTACTGCGCTGCCCACAGGTCAGGCCCGAAGACTTCATAGCGGATGTGGTCAGAGGGAATGCCTCTGTTGAGCAACGTGGTCCGGACTTGGCGCATGAACGGCAGGGGGCCGCAGGTGAATGCGTGGACGTTATCGGGGAGCGGCACGGCGCCGAGGTCCATGAGCCCGGCTTGGGAGCGGTGGTCGTCGATGTCAACGCTTTCGTACCAGGTGTAGTGGGTGAAGTCGTCGATCTGACTTCCGGCGTGCAGCACCGTCTCTCGAAGGGCGTGGTCGCTGGCCGTCCGGTCGGCGTGAGCGACGATCACTGGTCGCTGAGGCTGGGTCCGCGCGATGTGCTCGACGATGGGGAGCACGGTGGTGATGCCGGCGCCGGCGGTGGCGAGCAGAAGCGGTGAATCTGAGGATGGCACGACGAGGTCACCGGCGGGAGCGCTGACATCAACGACGTCCCCGGCAACGACGTGGTCGTGCAGGTAGGACGAGACGCGACCGTCCGGCGCCCCACCGGTCCCGAGGACCTTACGGATGGTGACCTGAAGGCGAGTACCGACCGCGGTAGAAGACACCGTGTATTGCCGGGGCTGGCGGTCACCGCCGGGCAGGTCGACGAACAGCGAGACGTACTGGCCCGGCTCGATGTCGGGGACCGGCGCGCCATCGGCCGGTTCGAGTACGAGTGACACAACGTTGTCGGTCTCCTCGATGCGTCGCGCCACCCGGAAGGGGCGGGTCGGTGTGCTCGGGTCGACCCCCGCCCGGGCATAGAGCCGCGACTCCTCGGCAATCAGCTGGGTGGCGAACAACCAATACACCTCGCTCCACGCGTCGGCGACTTCGGCGGTCACAGCGTCGCCGAGCACTTCACCGACCGCAGCGAGCAGGTGATGTCCGACGATCGTGTACTGCTCGGGCCGAATACCCAACGAGGTGTGCTTGTGCGCGATGCGCGTCATGACGTGGGCGAACGACGGTGCGGACGGGTCGATGAGCTGAACCGCGTAGGCCACCACAGACGCGGCGAGCGCACGGCTTTGCTCACCGGTCGCCTGATTGGACAGGCTAAATACTCGCAGCAGTTCTGGGCGCTCGGCGAACATGCGCGGGTAGAAGCGGGCGGTGATCTGCTCCGCGTGCGCAGCGACCAGGCCGGCGGTCGCGGCGATGACGGCCTCCGATCTCGGGGACAGTAGCTGGACGGCGGGGCGGGCGGTCGCGGTCAGGGTCATGGTCGGGTCCTCGGGCTCTCGTTGAAGGCTGGTCCGCCGCGTCGCCTGGTGCGAGCCGCGCGGGCACGTGCCGCAGATCTAGCGGGCGGGGTGATCTCGCCACGACGGTGGGCTGGTACCTGGTGTTGGGTGGTCGGAGCCGATCACCAAAGGGCAGCCGTCGCTGCTTGCTCCATCAGCACCGAGCGCGGCCGGCCCGCGATCGCCTCGCCGGTCACGTGAATGCCGGGGTGCAGCTGTGCTGCCCTGTCGATCGCGGCGGCTACCAGGGAATGTGCGCGACTCCGCTCCAGCCGCCAGGCGTCGGCGCCAATGATCCGAACGCGCATGCTCCTGTAGATCATCGACGGCCGCCGTAGGCATGCACGATGTGCAGCGGCAGACCGTGTCTCAACGCTTGCGCGCACGCCAACCTCATGCAGGCGTCGGGGTCTGGGGGACGATCGATGCCCAGCACCACTCGACCCGGGAGACCGCGGTCGCGCCGCCCGGCGTGGTCACGGCGTGCTCACCAACAACCGAAAGTTCTCGAGTGGGCAACCCTCCGGTGGTCACCGGAGGGTTGCCCACGATCACCACCGGGCACCGGCTGACATGGACCAATCGGGCGGCCGTCGGCCCGAGCGGCCCGCCGGGGTGCCGGCAGCCCAGCACCAGCATGCTCGATCCTTCACTCGCATCGGCCAAGCTCCTGGCCACGGGATCCCCGGACACGCAGAGCTCCACCGCGATGTCCGGGTACTTCTGGCGCAGCGGGACGAGGATTGAAGCCAACCGGTTCTCATGATGAGCACGCACGGCCTGGCCGGTCCGGGGCAGCATCGCCAGCGCAGCTGCTTCTGACCAGTCGGCCTCAGCCCAGCTGTGCACAGCCTTGACGACAGACTCGCGTAGTGCCGCTTCCGCGAAGGCGAACTCCAGGGTCGCCGTGCACGTCGGGTTGGCGGTGACTCCCACGGTCACTGGCCGACGCTGGCCGGCATTCACCGAACCGGTTTCGCTGGGTGGCCAAGGGCCGATCACGGCCACCGAGCAGGGCGCGTGAGCCACCACACCGTATGCCACCGATCCGAGGGAGCTGCAGCAGGTGCGTGCCATTCCATGCGCGCCGACGACCAGCAGTTCGGCCCCCCTCCCCAATTCGCTGAGCAGGACAACCGCGGGCTGGTTCCGGCAGATCGTGTCGACCTCGCAGTGGAAACCGGCATCGGACACCAGCCTTCGAGAGGCGGCCAGCAGGGGGCCGCCCGAATGCGCAGCCGCGTACTTTAGCGGCAGCGGCATCAACTCTGCGTCTCCGGCGTAGGCGATCACCAACCGGGCGCTCCTGCGCTGGGCCTCGCCCGCTGCCCACAGCAGTGCGTTCTCGGCTGCCCGGGAGCCGTCGACTCCGACGATGACCCTTGGCTGGCTCATGTGAAACACCTCCGCTCCTACCAGCACAGTTCAGCAGGGGCCGCCAGAACCCGACAGAGGCGAACGTCCTCACCACAACCCTGAATAGGCAGGAGCTTGGGCCTTGGACGTCCATGGGCTCGACGGTGGGAGATTGGCAGGGTAACCAGCCCAGGGGGCGAGGAATCGCGATGCGCACGGTCTCACGGCAGGCCGGTCCTGCTGAGCAGCTCGCTACACCCGATGGCGTCACCCAGGTGCGAGTAGATCCTGGGGAAGGACGGACGCGTCCACCGGCGCTTTTCAAGTGTCCGCCAACCCAGCCATCACGGTCCCTCCTTGACACCAGTAAGCCTTCCCGCCCGCCGGCGGAAGGCAGGGACGAAGGGTCACAAGCACGACGCGGGGCGGTGATCAGGTACGGGACCAAAGGCTCTAAGACTTGCCCGGCAGATGCGACACCCTGAACTCAGCGAGAGCTCCGCTGTCAGCGCCTGAATGCCCTTGGAGGGTGAGATGAGTGTTGAACGTCGCATCATAGTCGGGGTCGACGGATCGGCCGGTGCCCAGGCAGCGGTGCACTGGGCTCTTGAGGAGGCCGGCAGCCGGCAAGCTGCCGTGCGGCTGATCTGCGCCTACCGGTTGATGCCCGCCTTCTACCAGGCCCCAGGCATCTACGCCGACTACTCTCTGGACGGCGACCGGATCCGCCAGAACGCGGCCAAGGTGATCTCCGATGCCCTCGCTGACGCGGCACAGACCGCTCCCGGCGTGCAGGTTTCCGGCGACACTGTGGACGGCAGCCCGGTACCGGCACTGATCGAGGCGTCCGAGGCAGCCTCCCTTCTGGTGCTCGGATCTCGACGGCGATCGGCCCTCGGCGCGACCATCCTCGGCTCGGTGAGCGCCGCGGTGGCGGCGCGGGCGAACTGTCCCGCCATCGTCCTGCGGGGCCCGTCCGGCCTGCCCGAAGAGCAGGCGGAGGTGGTGGTGGGAGTGGATGGCACCCAGGCGTCCCAGGCGCTGCTGGAGTTCGCATTCGACCACGCCAGCCGCCAGCGGACACGGCTGCGGGCCGTGCTGTGCTGGCATCCGGACCTGCTGGCCTCGATGCTGTGGCGCCCTGAACCGCCGGCGCCCACCCGCGCGGAAGCGTGGCTGGCCGAGACTATGGCTGGTTGGCAGGAGAAGTACCCGGACGTCGACGTGCGCAGCGGCGTCGTGCGCGAGCATCCCGCTGATGGGCTGGTGAGCGAATCGGTTACTGCGCAACTCCTGGTGGTAGGCAACCGCGGCCGGCACGCGCTGGCCGGCACGCTGCTCGGCTCGGTCAGCCAGGCGGTGCTGCACCACGCAACCTGCCCGGTCGCGGTGGTGCCCACCCAGTCGTTCTGAGATCGAGCCTGAGTGCCGGCGAGGCGTCGAATGCGGGCGTGACTCTGGATCGTTAACTGTGCTCGGTCGGCTAAACACCCTGGCCGTGCCCGGGAGTGGCAAGACCGGCCTGGTGCCGGTCAAGGGTTCAAAGACCGCAGGTTCACCGGCCGGTTTGGTCGGGCGTTTGGGAAGCCCGGGCGAACCCTGGCAGCAGGTCGATCCACCTAGGCAGCGCCAGTCGCTGGCTGATTCGGGAAGTCGATCTGCGAGAACGAGGTTTGTGTCTCCGTGTGGGGTCAGGTTGGCCTGCTCAGGCAACGGGCGGCGCGCAGGGCACCACCGATAAGGGAGTATGTGATGGCACCGGCGATGTGAGCACTTGACGTCGATCCGCACCTGAAGCTCAACATGTCACGCTCATTGTCATGCACCTGCATCGCGTGGCTCGCTGTGAGGTGGCCGGTGCGGCTTGGTCAGTGGTGCATGTGCATCGCGGTGCCTTCGGCTCGGCCGGCCGGCATCCGCAGGTACGCGAACACAGCCATCACGGCGGCGATGCCGGCGGCGGCGAGGAACCCGCGGGCGAACCCGTCGACGACGCCGGTCACGCTGGACAGGCTCCCGGCCGTGCTGGCGACCGCCGAGATGACGGCGACGCCGAGGGCGGCGCCGACCTCGTGTCCTGTCATGAGGAAGCCGGAGGCCATTCCAGCGTGCTGCGGCGGGATGCCGCCCATCGCGGTCACCGAGACCGGGACGAAGGTGATGCCCACGCCCAGGCCGATGACGGCCATTGCCGGAAGGACGTCGGTGGCGAAGCTCGCCCCCGTGGATGCCTGAGCGAGGAGGGCCGCGCCGCCGGCAACCAGGAGCAGGCCGATCGCGGCGATGGTGCGCGGTGCGCCATGGGCGAGGGCGTGCTTGGCCAGGACGGTGCCGACGGTGATGGCCAGAGCGAACGGGACGAATGCGAGGCCGGCGCGGATGGCGGAGTACCCCATCACGGTCTGGACGAAGATGGAGGTGAGGAAGACGGCGCCGACGAGGATGCCGGTGACGCCGAGCATGACGGTCGTGCCGGAGACGAGCGACTTCACCTTCCACGTGTGCGGCGGGACGAGCGGGTTCGCGGCGCGACGCTCCATGCGGATGAACGCGACGGCGAGCAGTGTGGAGGCGGCCGCGGCGACGATGACTCGCGGCGATAGCCACCCGTGCTGTTCGGTGGCGCCGAGGGCGTAGACGAGGGCGACGAGGCTGCCGATGACGGTGGCGGCGCCGGCTAGGTCGAGCTGGTTCAGCGAGACCCGCGGCGTCCTCACGGCGGGAATGACCTTGAGTCCGGCCAGGAGCGCGACGGCGCCGATGGGAGCGTTGATCCAGAAGATGGTCTGCCAGCCGGCCCAGGTGGTCAGGGCGCCGCCGAGCAGGACGCCGGCGGCGACGCCGAGAGAGCCGACGGCACCCCACAGGGCGAGGCCGGTGCGCCGCTGTGCGCCGGAGTAGGTGGTCATGATGATGGACAGTGCGGCTGGGGTCATCAGGGCGGCGGACAGCCCTTGGGCGGCGCGGGCGGTGACGAGCTCGGTCGCGCTGCCGGCGAACCCGCTGGCGATGGAGGCGATGGTGAACACAGCCAAGCCGGTCAGGAACACCCATTTGCGGGAGAGCAGGTCGGCGATGCGGCCGCCGAACAGCAGCCCTCCTCCGGACATCATCAGGTAGGCGGTGACGACCCACTGCATGTCTGACCCGTCCAGACCGAGGTCGCGCCCGATGGTCGGTAGGGCGGTGTTGACCACAGAGATGTCCAAGACGACGAGGATCTGCGCGGCGAGGGCAAGGGCCAGGACGACCCAGGACTTGCGCGGCCCGTTGTCGGTGTCCGTGCCGCCGTGGTGTGCATCTGCGTGCTGGGCGGAGGCATCAGCGTGGGTTGCGGCAGGCCCGTGACCGTCGGCGTCGACGTGGCGTGCGTGGATGGGGTGCGTGGCGGTGTCGACCGCGAGCGGTTCGGCGGCGGGCTTAGCGTGCATGACTACTCCTCGGCGAGGTGCTGGCTGGGTCGGTTTCCCGTGGTGGCACCGCTCGGGTGTGCTGTGGCGGTGTGCCATCTACCGTCGTCGAAACGTCAGCGGGTCGCGCCGGTCAAATGGCCGGGGTGTCAGCGGCCTTGAGACAAGGGCGTCATACGAGGTCGGCTGAAGGGGTCGGCTGAAGGGGTCAGCTGAGGTCGAGCTGGGCGAGTTCGGTCCGCGAGCTGACTCCGACCTTGGCAAACACGTTCCGCAGGTGGAACGCCACCGTTCGTGGGGACACCCAGCACTGGGCGGCGACGTCCTTGTTCGACAACCCGGTGCTGACCAGCTGGGCGACCTTGCGTTCCATCGGCGTCAGGTTCAACAGGGTGGACGGGTCGCGCTTACGGGCGGTCTCCCCGGAAGCTCGCAGTTCTTGTTCGGCGCGGGCGATGAGGGGGGCGACGGCCAGGTCGGTGAACGTCTCCAGCGCCGACCGCAGGTGGGTGCGGGCGTCGACGCGGCGGTTGGCGCGGCGCAGGAACTCTCCGTAGGCGAGCTGGGCCCGCGCCAGGTCGTAGGGGCGGCAGGCGTGCTGGTAGTGGCCCACCGCCCGCTCGAATGCCGCAGCCGCGTCGGCCGGGTCTGCCGCCGTCAAGGCCCGGCCCAGGTCGAGGGCGGCCAGCGCCCACGGGTGGTTGGTCGCGGCCGCGAACGGGGTGAGCTCCGCGACCCAGGCCACGGCCTGCTCTCTGTCTCCGGCGCGGACGGCTGCTTCGATGCGGTCGACTGTCGCCATCCGATGCAGAGCGGGGACTCGCATCCCGGACATGTGGTGCAGCGCCGCGGGGGCGTCCCCTTCGGCGGCGGCACGGGCGCCTTTGGCCCATCGGGTCACGTCGTGGACGGGGTCGGTCAGAATCCCCAGCGGGTGCCTGGCCACGATGTCTTCGACCTCTGCCAGGTGGCGGTCGAAGTCGTTGCTGCCGGTTAGAGCAGCCAGGAGGGTTAGCGATGCCAGGGGCGCCGCGGTCAGGGTGGGCTGGCCGACGCTGCGCGCCAAGGTCAGGGCTTCGTCGACGGAGCTTCGCATGGCGGTCCACGCACCAGCGGGGAGCTGGGCGAACGCGAGCCGTTCCAGCGCGTAGAGAACGACCATGCCGGCCCCGTGTTCGCGGGCGGTGGACACCATGGCGCAGTAGTAGAACCGGGCGCCCTCGTCGTGGCCCAGGTGGAGGGCGGCGTTGCCGAGGTTTCCCATCACGTCCAGGTCCTCGACGTGGCGTCCGGCCTCCAGCGCGTCCTCAAGGGTGGCGGCGGCGCGAGCCCAATCACCTTCGGCAGAGGCGGTCAGCGTGCCCAGCAGCAGCCGCAGGCAAGCGGTGCGCTGGGTGTCAGCGTCGGTCTGGGCCAGCAGGCGCGTCAGCACCCCAGCGGTCAGGGCGGCTCCGCTGTCGCTGCCGTAGGTTCGGTTCAGGGCGGCCGCGCATGCCATCTCCAACGACCGGCCGGCATCGAAGTCGGCGACAGTTCGCGCCGCCACGGTGAAGATCCGGTGGGCGTTGACGGCGGAGCCCACGTTGACCTCGATGCGAGCCCGGAGCCGGTCGATGTCGGCTCGTAGCAACGGGTCGGCAGCCAGCTCACGGGCTGAGCTGGCCAGCGCTCGGGCGCGTACTGCCTGCCCGGCCGCCCACGCGGTGCGCGCAGCCCCGAACAGTCGTGCCGCACGGGCTGGCTCGTTCGCCGTCAGGGAAGCGGTTCGTTCGTAGGCGTCGGCTGCGGCGACGTGCCCGCCGCGCTGTTCGGCGCGAACGGCTACCTCGTGCAGAGCGTCCGCGATGTCGGCGTCGGGTCCCTCGATTGCGGCGGCGCGGTGCCACGTCGCCCGGTCCGGGTCGTCTGGTCCGACCGCGTCCGCCAACGCGCGATGCACCTGGCGCCGTTCGAAGGTGGTGGCGGCCTGGTACACCGCGGACCGGACCAGGGGGTGCCGGACTGCGACGACATCACCGGTGAGAGTCAGCAGGCCGGACCGTTCGGCGTCCTGCCATGCGGGCTCCTGCACGCCCAGAACGCCGGCTGCCTGGCGCACGGTGCCCGCCCTGCCGGTGGCATCGGCTGCCGCGACCAGGAGCAGCGTCTGCACCTGTTCGTCGAGCCGTCTGCACCTGTCCAAGAACGCGCGCTCGACCCCGGTGGTCAACGCCAACTGTTGTGGCAACGGCGCCTCGCCGTGCAGCTGGGCAGGACTCAGCCCACTCGGCAGTTCCAGCAGGGCCAGGGGGTTCCCACCGGTGTCGCTCACAAGCCGGTCGGCGACCTCACTGGGCAGCCGGTCACCGCTGCGCTCATCGAGGAGTTGACGGGCTGCGTCGTCATCCAGGCCGCCGAGCTGCAGCACGGGAAGCCCTGCCGGGTTGAACGCTGCCGCTCCGGCCTCGCCGGTGCGGGCGGCGAAGACCATGGCGACGGGGTCTGCGGACAACTGGCGGGCGGCGAACAGCAACGCGTCCGCGGATGCCGAGTCCAGCCACTGCGCGTCGTCCACCACGCACAACAGGAGTCCGCCTACGTCGGCTGCCTCGGTCAGCACAGACAGGGTCGCGACCCCGACCAGGAACGGCTCAATGGGGGGACCGTCCTCAAGGCCGAACGCGACCCGCAACGCACGCGCTTGTGGGGCTGGCAGCCGGTCGAAGTTCGCTGCGGGACGCAGGAGGCGGTGCAGCGCGGCGTAGGGCAGCGGTGACTCGGACTCCACACCGGCAGTGCGAAGGACGCCTGCGCCTCCGCCCGCCGCAGCCTGCTGTGGGGAGGTGATCAGGTCGTGAAGGAGTGCGGTCTTGCCCACGCCGGGCTCTCCCAGCACAACCAGCACACCAGCGGTTCCGGCGCGCGCTTGCTCCACCAGGGCGCCAAGCTGCGCGCGTTCCCGCTCACGGCCGTGTAGCACCAGCCGACCGTACCGCTCGCCGCGACCGGAGCATGAGCCATCCACGCCTGGGCGAAGTCGTGCGGGGGGCGCCCCAACGCCTCGGCGGCAGCTCAGCCAGTCCCGGCTGGCATCGGCGCCTACCTGGTCAACCCCGGCCATGTGACCGGGGCGAGCACATCTCGTCACCGCGACAGTTGCTCCGTGGCCAACCGCACCGGGCGGCCAGGAATGGAAAACATCATGACCACCGCAACCGGCACACCGACATCCGTCCCGACCAGCGTGCCGGCCACGCCGACTGGCCCGGTCGGCCGCATCACCGCCGCATCCTTGGCGATCGGAGCTGTGGGCGCGGCAGCCCTGACGTTCGTCCTCCTGCCCAACGCGTCCGAGGCACGGCTCGTCGGCGGCGGCCTCGTCGCGTTCGCTGCTGGCTGGGCGATGCTCGCCTGGCTCACCACCCGCAGGACGACGTGCCCGCAGCGGTGGGCCTACGTCCCCGCCACCGTCATGGCCGCGTCGGGCGTGACACTGCTGGTGGTCAACCCGGGTGAGCCGGCCATGACCCGCCTTGCTTGGGCGTGGGCGCCAGCTTTGGTGATTCTGGCTGTGTGGACCGAGCGGTGCACCCGCCGGAACGTCCCCCGACGAAGCCGCCTGCTCATCTACCCGGTCACGCTCGTGATGCTGTTGGCTGGTCTCGGCGGCCTGTGCCAAGCCACGACAAAGGCGCCCGACGTCACCGCCGGCGCCATGCCGGGCCGACTTGTCGACGTCGGCGGGTATCGCCTGCACCTGGCCTGCACCGGCACTGGCGCACCCACCGTGGTGCTGCTCAACGGCCTTGGTGAGACGTCCCCGCTGTGGGCACGCATCAACCCGGCCATCGCCGTGACGACCCGCGTCTGCGCCTACGACCGCGCTGGACAGGGCTGGAGCGAGGACTCATCCAAGCCGGCCGATGCCACCAACGCTGCCACCGACCTGCACCGCCTGCTGGCCGCCGCCGGGGAGTCCGGCCCGTTCGTGCTGGCCGGTCACTCCAGTGGCGGCGTGCACGCCCTCACGTACACGCACCTGTACCCCCACGACGTGGCCGGAGTTGTCCTTCTCGACAGCGCCAGCCCGCACCAGATGGACCTGGTGACGCCGTTCAACGGCGAATACCAGCTCATGCGGCGCGTCCTGGCACCTGCGCCCACCTTGTTCCGGTTCGGTGCCGGTCACCTCATCGGTGCGTTGAGCACCCCGGTGCTGCCCGGTGCGGCCGGTGAGCAGGTGTCCGCGTTCGCGAACAGCCCTCGTGGCATGGCGAACATGCGGGCGGAGCAGGCCACACTGCCTGACACGTTCCGGCAGGCTCAGGCGCTCACCACGCTTGGCGCCACCCCGCTGGTCGTGCTCACCGCGAAGGACAACGTCGACCACAAGCCGGGATGGGGCACCGCTCAGGGCCAGCTCGCGGCCCTGTCGAGAAATACCCGTCACACAGTCGCGGACCTCGACCACGTGGCGTTCCTGGTGGACGCGGCAGGTTCGGCCCTGTCCATCACCGCCATCACCGACGTTGTCACTGCGGTCCGCACGCACACCCCGGTGCGCACGCCGTAGCACCACCGTCGCAGCGCCTTAGGAACACCGAGCGACCAGATCAGGCACCGGAGGCTTCGTGTCCTGGAGATTCGGTTTCCGGCCAGGTCTCCGGCGCGAGCCTCGATCGGTTCGCCGGGCGCGATGTTCTGGGCCGGTCCTCCCGGGTCGCAAGTCCGATTTGAACGCTTCGCCCTAGATAGGTGATTGCTCGCTTCTGCCCGTTACGCTAGTATTCTAACGACGCGACTCACGCCACCGTGCGGGGTCATTCGGCACGTTTCCCCCGACGTGCCCTGTCCATGGAGGACCTGTGCGCGATCACACGGCGAGGCTGGCCATCGTTACAGGTGGCACGAAAGGCCTGGGCTACGCATTCAGCGAACGCCTCGCCGACCTGGATTACCACGTGCTGGCGCTGTACCGGCAAGACCAGGCCGCTGCTGAGCTCGCCGGGAAGATGCTGGGCAACCGAGGGCAGGTTCGGCGAGTTGACATCTCCGACCGGGCCGCGCTGGTTGAGCTGACTCGCGAACTAGTCACCGAACACGGCGCACCAGCCGTATTGGTCAATAACGCGGGGCGGAATATCGATCGTCCGCTGCTCGAACTCAACGAAGCTGACTGGCAAACCGTTCTGGAGACCAACCTTTCGGCGCCGTTTCACCTCACCTCCCTGCTCGCTCCGGCGATGCTCGCCGCCGGCGGCGGCTCGATCGTGAACATCGGTGCGACCACCGGGATTCGGGCCCGGCGCAACGGAGCGAACTACTGCGCCAGTAAGGCTGGTTTGCTGCACTTGACCAAATGCATGGCCCTTGAACTTGCTCCGACTATCCGGGTCAATTGCTTGATTCCTGGGATGATCGACACAGAGGAGATGCGTGACCGGTACCGCTATGCCGATCCGGACGCACGCCGCAGCCTGCTCGATGAGATCCCGCAGGGCCGCATTGGCACGCCGGCTGAACTAGCCGATGCGCTGGAATTCTTGGTCAGCGACCGCTCCCGATATTTCACCGGACAGAAATTGATCATCGATGGCGGCCAGTTCATGTGGTGAGCCACCGCTAGTCGCTTACAGCCTCATCCTGCGATCACTTGGAGCAAAGCCATGCCTTCTCGGCTCGAACGATACGAACAATTCCTCTCCACTGAGTACCGGTCCGCCTTCGTCAAGTCCTCCGAATACAGCATCGACGAGATCACCGACCAGTTGCGCGACCGGATGGCCAACGGCGAGTTCCGGCAGATCGTGTTCAGCGGCATGGGCTGCTCGGCCATCGTCTCCGACGTGATCCGGACCTACCTGGGCACCTTCGACAGCGGCCTGGAGATCTTCGTCTTCAACGACTACGACTTCCAGTTCTTGGTGCCCCGTTCAGTGATCGAAGATCCATCGACGCTCATCATCCTGAGTTCCTACAGCGGTCACTCCAACGAGCCGATCCGAGCCTTCCACGACATGAAGGAGATGCATGACCGGGTGCTGCTGCTCACCTCGGGCGGCCGGCTGGCACAGTTGGGCAGCGAGTTCGGAGTGTCGATTGCCCGCTGGCAATTGAGCAATCCGGATCGGGAGTACCCGCTCTTCCACGTTGGGCAGTACTTCGCGATCCTGATCAAGATGTTTTCCGAATTGGGCCTGCTCCAGCAGGACCGCAGTGCCGAGGTGCGCGCGCTGGTCGACCAGTTGGCCACCGACTTCGATGCCGAGCTGGAACGGGCTGCGATCGACGCCGCGCACCGCGCGCAGGACGCGAACATCATCATGATCGCATCGCCGAAGTGGCATGAAAGCTTGCTGAAACTGGCGAAGATGCACTTCAACGAGATCGCGATGGTGCCCGCCACCAGGAACTACTTCCACGAGTTCTGCCACAGCGAGGTCGCCACCCTGTCCGACCCCGATCGCCGTCACCTGGTGCTGATCTTCTGTGACGATGAGGAAGACGCATACACGGTCCAGAAGCGAGAGAACCTGGTTTCACTCCTGCAGAGCCCGTTGCCACAGAACCGCAACGTCGAGGTGGTTCAGGTCCGGCTCGACCAGCCGAGCTTCATGCGCAAGTACTTCACAGCGCTGGAATTCGTCCAGCGCGTGACTCTCGAGCTCGGCAAGTTCTACCAGACGCAGTCGCGCGACCTGATCTCCGAGGCCGCCGGCAACCCCTGGTACCACTCCACGGTGGTCGCGCTCGGCTGAGCAGCTTCGGGATCTCGTTCAGCCAGTGGACACCACTTCAGTGCACTCAAGGGATACCGGCAGATGACTTCGACGTACCAGCTGACTGCCTGCCAACGTGACGTGTGGGTGGCCAATTCGCTCTTTCCGGAACTACCGCAGTTCAACGTCTTCATCTATGACCGCATTGTCGGCGCCAGCTCCGATGCCGAGCTCCAGGCATGCCTGGCTCGGGCGGCCGAGCGCAATGACGCGCTGCGGATGCGGATCGACGAACGGGACGGCGTTCCGTACCAGTGGCTGGCCGAAACACCACCTACGGTGGAGCTCGTCGACCTGTCCGGTGCGGCCGATCCCCGGCAGGCCAGTGCGGACTGGTTGCGCGAGGCGTTCGACACGCCGTTCAAGCCGCTTCGATCGCAACTCGTGCAACTGGCCGTCATTCGAGAGTCACCCCAGGTCGCCTATGTGTATGTCCGCTCGCTACACATCCTGAACGATGCCTGGAGCCTCAACCTGATCATGGCCCAGTTCCGCCGGGACCTGGCCACCCTGCAGGAAACCGGGAAGCTGCCCGACCGGCCGGCGCCGTCGTACCGGACGGCGATCGAGCTCGATCAGGGATTCCGCGCATCGTTGGGGCATTCCAGCGCGCAGGAGCACTTCCGTGCCGAACTGGCCGGTCTGGAGCCCGCGCTCTACCAACGCCGGGAACCCGCCGGCAGCCGGCGCAGCGCGCGCCACCACTTCACCGTGGAACGCGAGCTGATCGATCGGATACGTGGCCAGGGCCATTCGGTTTTCGCTTTCATGACCGGTGTGTTGGGCCTCTATCTGAGCCGGGTGCACCGTACCGATGACGTGTGCGTCGGGGTGCCCCTGCTGAACCGGCCCAGCACTACCGAGCAGCAGATGGTCGGGCACTTCGCCAACACGCTGCCGCTTCGGCTGACCATCGGCGCCGAGCAGACCTTCACCGAGCTGGTGACCGCCGTACGTGCCGGCACCCGCGGATTGAAGGCTCATGAGAGGCTGGCTGTCGGTGATCTGCTGGCGGCTCTGCCGAACAGCGGCCAGGGCCCCAAGAGGCTGTTCGACGTGACCATCGCCTACCTGCAATGGCCGAGTCCACCCACCATTCCCGGTTTGCGTTACGACACCGTGGTACAGGCCCGTGCGCATGACGACGACGCGCTCGGCATCGTGGTCAACGAGTTGGACGATGTCAGCGATGTGCAGGTCGACCTCGACTACGGCTGCGACGTGTTCGATGACGACTACCGGATCGAGGACTTCGTCCGCCACCTGCAGACGCTGCTTCGTAGTGCGCTGGACGAGCCGGACCGGCAGGCGCAGCAGCTGCCGATGCTCGATCCGGCCGAACTGGAGGCGGTATCCCGGCAGGTCAACCGGACCCGATTCCCGTTCGATGAGCAGACCACCCTGGCGGCCCAATTCCAGGCCCAGGCGGCCCGAACGCCGGACGCAGTCGCGGTGCTGGATGACCAGAGCAAGCGGCAACTCACCTACCGGGAGCTCGATGCCGAGTCCGACGCGCTGGCGGCGGTACTACATGCCGACGGCCTAACGGTCGAAGAGCCGGTGGCCATCCTGCTCGAACGCAGTCCGGCGATGATCATCGCGATCCTGGCGGTGCTCAAGGCCGGCGGGGCCTACCTGCCCATCGATCTCGGCTATCCAGCCAACCGGATCGAGTTCATCCTGCGCGACAGCGGCGCCCGGATCGTGCTGCATGACGGCCGGATCGATCAGGAGGTCGACTGGGGCGCGGCGATCCGGCACGATCTCAGCCGGGGACTGCCCAGCTGCCCGCAGCCGGCGGAGCCGGCGGCGGTCACCGGCGACAACCTCGCCTACATCATTTACACCTCAGGGTCGACCGGCCGTCCTAAAGGCGCGCTCATCGAGCACCGGTCAGTGATAAACCGACTGCGCTGGATGGACAGACGCTATCCGCTCGGCCCGGACGACGTGCTCATCCAGAAGACTCCGATCTCCTTCGATGTCTCGGTCTGGGAACTGTTCTGGTGGATGCTGGCCGGTGCACGGGTGGTGCTCCTGGCGCCCGGGCACGAGAAGGACCCGCGGCAACTGGCTCGGGCGGTGGCCGAGTACGGGGTGACCGTCGCGCACTTCGTGCCGTCGATGCTCGACCCGTTTCTCGACCTCGCCGAGGAGGAGCAGCGCAACCCCGATCGCCCGGCCAACCCGCTGGGCAGCCTGCGGCGAGTGTTCTGCAGTGGCGAGGCGCTGCTACCGCAGCAAGTCCGGCGGTTCGCCACGCTCGCATCGCACAGTGCCGAGCCGGCCAGGCTGGTGAACCTGTACGGCCCCACCGAGGCGACCGTCGATGTCAGCTACTACGACTGCCCGGCCGACCCGGACCTGGAACTGAGCCGGGTGCCCATCGGCCGTCCGATCGACAACATCGAACTCTTCGTGATGGATCGGCACGGGCTGGTGCAACCGGTCGGGCTGGCCGGCGAGCTGTACATCGCGGGGGTCGGCGTCGGCCGCGGATACCTCAACCGCCCGGAGCTGACCGCGGAGAAATTCGTCGCCAACCCGGCGATCGGCTCGCTGTCGGACTATCCGACGCTGTATCGCACCGGTGACCTGGTGACCCGTGCCGCCGATGGCGAGATCAGCTTCTTGGGACGCATCGACGGGCAGTTGAAGATCCGGGGCAACCGGGTTGAACTCGGCGAGGTCGAGTCCGCGCTCACCGAGATCGACGGGGTTCGTGCGGCGGTGGCCGCCGGTCAGCCGGGCCCGACCGGGTCGCTGATGCTCGTCGCCTACTACGTCGGCGATCCGAGCCTGACCCCGGCCGTGTTGCGGCAGGAGCTGCAACGCCGGCTGCCCGACTATCTGGTGCCGTCGGTGTTCCAGCTCATCGAGTCGATTCCCCTGAGCCCCAACGGTAAGGCCGACCGCGCGGCGCTTTCGCTGCTGCTGGAGGGCCAACCGGCCAGCGTCGACCCGCCGCGCACCGAACTGGAGGCCTCGATCGCGGCCATCTGGCGCAGCGTGCTCAAGGTCGAGGCGATCGGGGTGCACGACAACTACTTCACCGTCGGCGGTGACTCGATCACCATGCTGCAGATCCGCGCAGCCGCGGAGAAGGAAGGCATCTACTTCGAACTGGCCGACCTGATCCGCCGGCCGACGGTTGCCGGCCTGGCCGAGCGCGCTTCGAGCAGCCCATCAGCTCAGGCCGATGAGCCGTTGGCGCCGTTCGAACTGCTCCGTCCGGCCGACGCGGCGATGCTCACTCGGCCGAACCCGGTCCTCGGCGCCGTGGACGGCTATCCGGCGACTGACCTTCAACTCGGTCTGCTCTACCACAGCGCCGAGCACGAACGTTCGGCCGTCTATCACGACGTGTTCCGCTACTCGCTGCGCATCCGGCGGGACGAGGATCGCTTCGTTGCCGACTTCACCCGTGCGTTCGAGCTTGTGAAGCGCCGGCATCCGGTGCTGCGGTCATGGTTCGACCTGGGTAGCTTCAGCGAGCCGGTGCAGCTGGTCGCCGCGGAGGTGGCCGGTGGCCTGGAGTTCCGGGACCTGCGGTCCGTCGCCGCGGAGGATGCGGAGGCGGCGATCGAGAACCATGTCGCCGATCGCCGCTTCCACCGTTATGTCTTCGACGCCGCGCCGCTGTACCTCTTCCGGGTCCATCTGCTGCCGGACACTGTGGAGTTGGTGTTCAGCTTCCACCACGCGATTCTGGACGGCTGGAGCGTGGCGACTCTGGTCGGCGAGCTTTTGCAGGACTACCTCCACCTGGCCGGCGCCTCGATCGACCCGGTGGGGCTGACCGAGCGGCCGTCTCCCGGGTATCACGTCCGGGCTGTGCGGCAGGCCGAGGCTGATCCGGAATCACGCCATTATTGGCAGCAGAAACTCGACCAGGTCGAGCCGATCCAGCTGACCGGATCGCGGCCGCACGTACGACCGGACAGCGGCGAGCTGATCGCGCTGCGGGTCGAGTTGCCGGCCGGCCTAGAGGCCCGGGCCCGGGACCTGGCGCGAGAGCACGAGCTGCCGCTGAAATCGGTGCTGTTCGCGGCCTACTTCGGGCTGCTGCGGCTGCTCACCGGGGCCGATGACATCACCATCGGCCTGGTCACGGGTGGCCGGCCGGAACGTAGCGATGCCGAACGGGTCACCGGCCTGTTCCTGGGCACGCTACCGGTACGGCTGCGCTCGGTCACCGGCTCATGGCTGGCCATCGCCCAGGCGTTGTACGCGGCCGATCAGGACAATCACCAGCACCGCCGCTACCCGCTCAGCGCAATCCAGCGTGATCTCGGCGGCCGGTTGCCGTTCGACACCGCCTTCAACTTCGTCCACCTGCGGGTGCTCAACGACCTGCTAAAGCACGATGAGGTGGACCTCATCGACTTTCAGACGTGGGAAGAAACCAACTTCGCCCTGCTTCTGAACGCGGTGCTGGACCCGGCCGACGACCGGCTGTGGCTGCGCTTCGACCTGGACGGCCGGACGTTCGGCCGGGCCCAGGCCGAACAGCTGGCCGCGAGTTACCTCGATATCCTCGACCACCTGGTCACGCATCCCACCGAGCCGGTCGGCTTGGAGTTCCTGCCCACCACGCTGCCGGAACCGACGACCCATCCGGCGCCGCACACGGTGATCGATCGATTGGACCGCCACGCCCGGCAGCGACCGTCGGCAATCGCGGTCGCCCACCACGACGTCCGGTGGAGTTATCAGCAGCTGTGGCAGGCATCGGAGCGCATCGCACGCCGTTTGATCGCGCTGGGGGCCCGTCCCGGTAGCCACATCGGCATCGCGATGCACCGCTCACCGGAGGCGATCGCCGTGATCATCGGCGTCGCCAGGGCCGGTTGCGCGTGCGTGCCGCTGGACGTGACCTACCCACCGGATCGGATAGCCAGAATGGTCGAACGGTCACAGCCGGCCGTGGTGGTCACGTCCCAGGCCGGTGACCAACCCGGCGTCGACCCGTCGCTGGTGGTTGCGGTCGAGCAACTGCTGGCCGAACCGGCCGGCGATGCCGCCGCGGCGGCAAGCCTGCCCCGGCTGGATCCGGACAGCGTCGCCTACGTGCTGTTCACCTCCGGCTCGACCGGCTTGCCGAAGGGGGTGCAAATCCCACACCGGGTGCTGGCCAACTACGCGAGCTGGCAGGAGCAAGCCGTGAGCGGCCGGACCGCTCGGGTCACCCTGCAGTTCGCCCCGCTCAGCTTCGACGTCGCCTTCCAGGAGATTCTCTCGACGCTGTACGCCGGCGGCCAGTTGCAGCTGATCGACGAGAGCCACCGGCATGACATGCCTGAGCTGCTCAGGCTGCTCGAATCAAGCGGCGTGGAAAGGGTGTTCCTGCCCTACGTCGCATTGCAGCAGCTGGCCGAGGCATCCGTCACGCTCGGGCTGCGGCCGTCTCGGCTGTCGACGATCATCTCCTCCGGCGAGCAGTTGCGGGTCACCGAGCAGATTCGGCAGTTCTGTGCCGCGCTACCGGGCACCGTGCTGGAGAATCAGTACGGGCCTACCGAAACGCATCTGCTGACCAGTTTCCCGATGACCGGTGACCCACAACTGTTTCCCGAGTTACCGCCGATCGGGCGGCCGATCACCGGCGTTGAGCTACTCCTGCTGGATGACCAGCTTCGGCATGTGCCGGACGGCGGCAGAGGCGAGTTGTACGCCCAAGGGCTATGTCTGGCCGATGGCTACCTCGGCCAGCCGGAATTGACTGCCGAACGGTTCAGCTATCGCGAAGGTGTGCGGATCTACCGCACCGGTGATCTAGCGACCAGGCTGCCCGGCGGCGAGCTTGTCTGGCTCGGCCGAGCGGATTCCCAAGTCAAGGTACGAGGATTCCGGGTCGAACTGGCCGAGGTCGAATTGGCTATCCGGGCCGCGGGCCGAAAGAATCCGGCGCTGGTTGACGTCGCGGTGATCGCGCGTAGCCGGGCCGCCGGTGCTGACGCGTTCCTGGTGGCCTACCTGACCGGTGATCCGGCCGAGCTGGACATCGAGGAGCTGCGCGGCTACCTGCATGGCGCGCTGCCCGGTTACATGGTGCCGAGCTATTTCGAGTGGATCTCGGCATTCCCGCGCACGGCCAGCGGCAAACGGGACGACGCGGCACTGGCTGAGCTGCCGCTTGCCTCCGGACGGATCTCCTCGGGCCGACCGGCCCGGGATAGTTGGGAAGGCGGCGTGCTCGAGCTGGTGCGTCAGGTGCTCGAGTCCGACCAGATCGGCATCGAGGACAACTTCTTCGAGGCCGGCGGGACGTCGCTGTCGGCGATGCGGCTGACGGTGCTGATCGAGAAACGGTTCGGTGCCCCAATGCCGGTGTCGGCTCTGATCACGGCGCCCTCCGTAGCGGCGCTGGCAGCTCGGCTGCGGTCGGCGCCGGACCGGGGAACCTTCGACCCAGTGGTGCCGATGCGCTCGACCGGGTCGCGACGGCCGCTGTTCCTGGTCCATCCGCTTGGCGGCAACGTCTTGTGCTACCGAGGCTTGACCGAGCGCCTAGGCGCTGATCAGCCGGTGTACGCACTGCAAGCGCCGGGCAGCGTCGGCGGCAGCGAACCGCTTGGATCGGTTCCTGAACTCGCGGCACTGTACGTAGCAGCGATCCGCCGGATACAGCCGAGCGGGCCGTACAACATCGGTGGCTGGTCCTTCGGCGGCTTCATCGCATTCGAGATGGCCCGTCAGATCACCGCCGTCGAGCCAGCCGGGGTGGCCCAACTGATCCTCATCGACCCGATCGCAATCGAGCAGGGCCAACGTCCGGAGATCGCCGACCGTTCGCTGTTGGAGTGGTTCTTCTGGGAGATGCTCTGGGCCGAGCACGGCGGCCTGACCGAGGTGGAGGCGGTGCCGGCCGACCTCGATGCCGACCGGGCGTTCGACTTCGTCGCCGATCGTGCTGCGGCAGCCGGGGTGTTGGCCGACACCGGCTCCGCCGAACAGGTGCGTCGGCTGTTCTCGATGTTCAAGGCGCACTGGCAGGCGCTGTTGACCTATCAGCCTGAACCGGCGCCGCAGGATCTGCTGTTGCTGCGCGCCACCGCGCAACTGCCAGCGGTATTGCAGCCGATGCACGGTGCTGCCCGAAGCCTGCACACCGACTCCACCAACGGCTGGTCGGCGATGACCACCGGCCGGATCGAAGTCGTCGATGTCGACGGCGATCACCTGGTGCTGCTGGATGAACCATACGTGGAAGGGATCGCCGACACGATCAATCGCGTCTTGCGGTCGAACCCATCCGACATTGCGACAGATAGGAAGCGAGCATGACCGAGAACCGCGCGAAGAAGGCGATCATCGTCGGTGGCGGCATCGGCGGCCTGGCAGCCGCCGCTACCCTGCGCAAGGTCGGGCTGGAGGTGGAGATTTGGGAGCGTGCCCGCGAGCTCAGGGCGGGCGCCACCGCGGTCTCGTTCATGTGTAACGCAGTATCGGCGCTGCACACCCTCGACATTCACCTCGAAGAGGAATTGGCTGCCCGCGGCCGCGTCTTCGAAAGCCTGGATTTCCGTACCCGCAAGGGTCGGCTCATCCGCTCGATGGACTTCAGGGAGTTCGCCCGCAAGCAGGACGCACCCAGCTTCGCAGTTCACCGGGCCGATCTGCAGGCAGCCTTGCTGGCCGCGGCCGGCTCTGATCTGCGGATCGAGCTTGGCGCGGTGGCAACCGGTTTCCGGGTCACCGACACCGGCGTGCAGGTTGACTTCACCGACGGGCGGCAGGCAACCGGTGACCTGCTGATCGGTGCTGATGGTTTCAATTCCGCGATCCGCAAGCAGGTGATCGGCACTGAAGAGGTCCGGGACGGCGGCTACGTCTGCTGGCTGGCTACCGTGCCGTTCGAGCACCCGAAGTTCGTGCCCGGCTTTGCCGCTCACTACTGGGGCGCCGGCGAAAGATTCGGGCTGGCCGATATCGGCAACGGCCGCGCGTACTGGTGGGGCACCAAGAACACCGCGCCGGGCCAGCCCGCCGGCGCCGACGTGAAGGCCGAGGTAGAACGGGTGTTCGCGGGCTGGGCGCCTGAGGTGCCAGAGGTGATTCGCAGGACACCGGCGGAGAGCATCGTGACGGTACGTGCCCAGGACCGGCCGTTCCGCGACACCTGGGGGCAGGGTCCAGTCACCCTGCTCGGCGACGCGGCCCATCCCATGCTGGTCAGCCTCGGCCAGGGTGCGGCGATGGCCGTGGAGGATGCGGTGGTGTTGGCCCAGCAATTGGCCGCCCAGCCCGGCGTCGAGCCGGGCTTGCGCGGCTATGAGGCGGTGCGGATCCCGCGCACTCAGATCATGGTCGAAGCCTCGTATGCGCTCAGTCAGGTCGAGCAGCTAGAGGGCCCCATCAAGCATCGGATGCGGGCGCTGTACTTCAAGTTCACCCGGGAATCGAAGTTCGCCGAGCAGAACGCCAGCGTTCTGCTGTTCCCGGCGACTGAGCCGGCTGTCTTGGCCTCGGTCCGATGACCGGATCGCCACGGGTGGCGTGCTGATCCGACAGGTGAACCGTGATGATGTCGTACGCGGCGCTGGGCCGCGACGAGCACAGCCACGGTCGGAGCGCCCCGGGGTTTCGAGTTGACCGAGCGCGGCCGACACCTGTCCTTCGGCTTCGGCTTGGGAGCGCACTACTGCATCGGCGCGCTCGCCATCTCCCAGATGGCGTCTGGATGCAGGAGCTGCCCGATCAGGGCAGTGTCCGCAGCACCGACCGCGGCGGCAGCTGACGGACCAGTTCAGGGTTGTTCGTCGATGCGTTCCTTCGGTGTCAAAGGTGAGGCACGGGGAGGGTTCAGCGCGGAGCCTGCTAAGCCGGTGCTGCGGCGAGCGCCCGAGATTGAATCACACCGTCGATAAGGCCATAGTCGACCGCTTCTTCAGCGGTGAGGAACCTGTCGCGCTCGATGTCCTCGCGGATCTGGGCGATCGACCGGCCGGTGTGCTTGGCCAAGATCTCCTCGAGCTGATCGCGCAGGCGCGACATCTCCTCGGCGTGAATCTGCAGATCTGAGACCTGGCCTTGGATGCCACCGCTGGATGGCTGATGGATCAGCACTCGGGCGTTGGGCAGCGCGAACCGCTTGCCCTTGGTGCCGGCGCCCAAGAGCACCGCCGCCGCCGAATTGGCCTGGCCCATGCACACGGTCTGGATCAGGGGCCGAATGAACTGCATGGTGTCGTAGATCGCCATGAGCGAATCCAGCGCCCCGCCGGGGGAGTTGATGTAGATCGTGATCTCGCGGTCCGGGTCCACCGACTCCAAGCAGAGCAGCTGCACGATGACGTCATTGGCGGTGATGTCATCGATGACCGTGCCGATGAAGACGATCCGCTCCTCATACAGCTTGGAGAACGGGTCGTAGTCCCGCGTGCCGGACGAGGTCTGTTCGACAAATCGAGGCAGGAACGAGCGGGCAGCCGGAGCGGCGTTGAGCTGCCTGCCGGCGCTGCGATACGTCATGCCTACCGGCCTTCCACGCCAGTCCCGCCGCCGCCCGGGATCAGCTCGGTCGAGCCGATCACGTCGTCGATCAGGCCATACTCCTTGGCCTCGTGAGCGGTGAACCAGCGATCCCGATCCGAGTCCCGGGTGATGGTCTCGAAGGTCTGGCCGGAATGATCGGCGATCAGCTGGGCCATCTCCCTCTTGGTCTTGACCAACTGCTCGGCGTAGATGCGGATATCGGTCGCGGTGCCGGCGAGGCCTGCGGATGGTTGGTGCATCAGGATCTTGGTGTGCGGCAGCGCGAATCGCTTACCCTTAGCGCCGGCCGTGAGCAAGAACTGTCCCATCGACGCGCAGAAGCCCATCGCGATCGTCACGACATCGTTTTTGATGTAGTTCATCGTGTCGTACACGGCCATCCCGGCGGTGACGGATCCGCCGGGCGAGTTGATGTAGAGGTAAATGTCCTTATCCGGATCCGCGGCGAGCGTGAGCAACTGCGCGGTGATCTTGTTGGAGATCTCGTCGTCTACCTGCTGGCCGAGGAAAATGATTCGATCCCGCAGCAAGCCTTCATAAACGGAGTCGCTGAAGGCCATCCCCCCACCAGAAGCCAATCTGGGGTTGAAGGGCGGAAGGTCGAAGTTCGGCATGGCTGATTGTCTCCTCGCTCGTTCGTCCAATGCCCGACCGACGGGTCGGAATTAGCGGTACTCGACACCTTACTCGCGAATCGGGCAGCTGCTGAGCAGGCGCCGTTCGCTGGTAGCGGACGGGCAGGTCGCAGGCGCTGGAGAGGCTCACGCACCGATGGGATCATCGCTCAAACCCAGGGCGGCCGCACCATCGGCTTCACCCGCGATCTGACTCAGACCGCGTTCTCGACATTACCGACACTGCTGGGGTAACCAGCGCCAACCACTACGCGGACAGCGGTGACCGGCCCGACGGCGAGTCCACCGGACTTATCCGGCGATGGGCTTGCGGGCACGCAGGATGACGTCGAAGCGGCCCGGGTACTGGCGGTCCATCGGCTCGAAGCCCGCTTCGGTGTACCACTGCTCGAATTCCTGGGCCGTGTAGATACGGCCCTCGGGTGAGGCGATCGTCTGGACGTACCCGGCCATGAACGCGGCGTGGGTGGGTCCGGTCTCGTCGTCGTCCTGGGCGCACGCGACGATCACCATGTGACCGCCCGGCTCCAGCGCGCGGTACGTCTTCGCGAAAAGGTCGCGGACCTGATCGGGCGACCAGATCTCAAGAAAACGGGAGTAGACGACGCAGTCGTGGGACGAGGGGAACTCGTCCTTCCAGATGTCGGTCCCCACCGCGTTGATGCGCTCGGAGAGGCCCGCCTCGGCGATGCGGGCGGCGGCCATCTCCGCCACGTTGGGCAGTTCGAGGATGGTTGCCTGAAGATGCGGCCAGCGCTGCACGAAACCGATGGAGTTGGTCCCGGTGCCTCCGCCGACGTCCAGCACCTTCTTGTACGACGAGAAGTCCACGGCGTTGACGAGGTCCTCGACCACTGAGCGACTCTGGTGCTCCATCATGGCCATGAAGACCTGCTCCAGGTTCTTGTCCTCGCCGAGGAGCTCGTAGAGCGTTGTCGCCGGGGTATCGGCGAGCAGTTCGCGATGCAGCCCCTCGTTCTTGTTGTTCACCAGCGACTCGTGGAGCCAGCCCATCGGCTGGTACAGCATCTCGTGGGTATAGCGGACGATCACGGGCATGAACGCGTCCTGATCGCCGGCCAGCAGGTCGGTGGCCGCGGTGTTGTGGTAGCCGTCGCCCTCCTTGCGCACGAGGCCGAACGCACAGCAACCGAGGAGCAGCACGTGTCCGGCACGTTCCTGCAGCCCGAGTTCAGCGGTGATCTCGTCAAGCCTGCAGCCCGGCCGGTTCTTGAGCAGGGTGAAGAGTTCAAGACGCAGAGCGGCGTGCATGAACGGGAACCTGAAGCTGGTGTACACCAGCTTCCACAGCTCGTCCAAGGCCGTCTCCGAAGAGTCCTTCATAGTGTGCCCTCCACGTTTCTTGCAGGTCGCGAGCAAACTCTCGGCCATGTGATAGCCAAGTTGCGCAACGTCCTGCTTTGTCCGGGTTTGTAGCGTATCAGATTGCCGCAGTCACCACCAAAGCCGGACAATCTCCGATGATCTATGGATCAATGGGGCAAATAGTTGCGCGAGTGGGGGTGCGGCACTAGCGTGAGTGGCTGTGCTTGGACTGGTCGGCGGGGCCAGCAACCCGGGCTTGAGGAAGGGAATCTCGTCGTGACCGAGACCGAGAATGCCGTCGCCGATCCCGCGATAGCCGACAGAACCGACCGGCCCGACAGCGCCGACGGGATCGAGGTGCTCGCCTCGCTCAGCCCCGACTTCGTCGCCGACCCGTACACCGCCTACGCGCGGCTGCGCGAGGGCGGCGGTCCGGTGCGCCAGGTGATGACGCCCGATCAAGGCCTGGTGTGGCTCGTGATCGGGTACGAGGCCGCGCGCGAGGCCTTCAGCTCCCCCAAGCTCAGCCGGGACTGGCACCGCGAGTGGCGGCAGGAAGGCTGGGAACCGCCGTACGCCCTGGACATGCTCGGCAACACCAACATGCTGATGAGCGACCCGCCCCATCACACCCGGCTGCGGAAGCTGGTGTCGCAGGAGTTCACGGCCCGACGCGTCGAGAAGATGCGGGGGCGCGTCCAGGAGATCACCGACGAGCTGCTGGACCGCATGACGGCGGACGGAGCGCGCCACGCCGACCTCATCGACGCGTTCGCCTCCCCGCTGCCCATGATCGTCATCTGCGAACTGCTCGGCGTCCCCGGCTTGGACCGCGCCTCCTTCCACCACTGGTCCAACGAGACCCTCGCGCCCACCAGCCCCGAGGCGGAGAAGGAGGCGTACGAGCAGATCATGCCGTATCTCGGAGGGCTCATCGCCGCCAAGCGCGAGAACCCCGGGGAGGACCTGCTCAGCGCCCTCGTCCACACGGCCGACGAGGGTGGAGACCGGCTCACCGAGGAGGAGCTGATCTCGTTGGCCTTCCTGCTGCTGGTCGCCGGGCACGAGACGACGGTCAACACGATCGGCAACGCGGTGCGCATGCTCTTCGCGCACCCCGACCAGCTGGCGGCCGTACGGGCCGATCCGGCGGGGCTGGCGGAGGGGCTGGTGGAGGAGACGTTGCGCTACGAAGGGCCGGTGCCGACCACCACGCCGCGCATCGCTCTGGAGGACACCGAGATCGGCGGCGTGCTGGTGCCGCGCGGTGGCATGGTGCTGGTCGACATGGCGGCCGCGGACCGCGACCCGGCGCGCTACTCCGATCCGGATCGCTTCGACGTACGGCGCGAGGACGCCCGGACCCATCTGTCCTTCGGATACGGGACCCGCTTCTGCCTGGGCGCCCCGCTCGCCCGCCTCGAGGGCGAGGTGGCGCTGCGCACGCTGCTGGAGCGCTGCCCGGACCTGGAGCCGGACGGGGAGCCGGGCGAGTGGCTCCCGGGGATACTGCTCCGGGGGGTGCGGTCGCTGCCGGTGCGGTGGTGATATGCCCGCCGCGGGCGAGCTGACCTTTGAAGAGAACGGCTAGCAGGTCGGCATCGGCGATGGGCAGCTTGAGCAGGACGAGTCCGGCGGGTAATGGGTGCCGCGACCTTTAGGCTGGCTCGGAAGCCGGCTCTGCACGGGTGGCCAGTCGGCCACCGAAGTGGAAGCCATCCACCGCGCCCCGGGCGTCACGCGTGAAATAACCGCGCATCCCTTTGGCCGGACCGTCGCAGACGACGAAAGGGTCCCCCTCGCCGGCGACGAGGGCCAGCGGGGTCTTCCTCTGGGCGTCCTCCTCTTCCCCGCCGCCCGTGATCTCGGCTACCCCCGCCTTCGGTCGACCCACCACCACCAGACGGCCCTGCTCCACGGTGACTGCGGCAACGACGGCGATGGTGTGATATTCGCCGGCGAAGACCGCGAGCTCGTCGTCGCCAACGACGAGCGGCTCAGGCCTGACGTCCTCCAGCTCCAGGTAGTGTCGTAGCGCCCACTTGGTGAGTTCGTCGTTCAGCTGTGGACCGTTAGGGCCGCTGTTGGTCATGCTGATCAGCGCGAACCCGCGCTGCGGCGCCATCGTGAAGTTGGAGTACTGACCATTTGTGCTGCCCCCGTGGCCGACCAGCCGCGTCCCGCCGATGTCGCGAAGTAGCCAGCTGAGGCCGACATAGTCGCCGTGCGTGCTGCCGCGCATGTCGACGGTGGGTTCCTGCATACGGCGCAGCAATGTGGCCGGCAGCAGCCGAGCGCCATCCGGCGCTGTGCCGTCACCCAGGTGAAAGCGGGCCCAAGCGAGCTGATCGGCCGCGTTCGCCGACAGGCCGCCTGCCGGAGCGGCGCTGCGAGGCACGGCCCACGGCCGGTTGACCGTGACGCGCCCGTCCTCGCGGCAGGTGTGGCCGACAGCGAACCGCCGGGTCATCACGTCCGCGGGGAAGAACCAAGTGTTCTCAAGCCCGAGCGGGGTGAGCAGAAGCTCGCGCAGCGCCTGCTCGTAGGTCGCGCCGCTCACCTTCTCGATCACCCGGCCCGCCAGTGACAGCGAGGCGTTGTTATAGCTGACCGGTCCGCCCAGCGGCGTCACCTGCTCGAGGTCGGCCATCAGCTCGACGTAACGCGCCAGGCTGTCGTCACCGTTGCCGGTGTCGGCGAACAGATCGCCGTCCCAGCCGGCCGTGTGGTTGAGCAGGTGGAGGACCGTCACCTGTTCGCCGACCTCGGGCTGCTTGGTCCGGAACTCCGGCACGTAGCTGCGTACCGGATCGTCCAGGCCAACCAGGCCCTGGTCGACAAGGCGCAGAAGCGCGGTCGCCGTGAACGTCTTTGTCGTCGAGCCCACCTGGAACAACGTGTTCGCCTCGACCGGGAGCGGATTCTCCACGCTGGTCACCCCAGAGAACGCATACCTCTCCTGCCCGTCGACCAGAACGCCCGCGGCGACACCGATGACGCCGAGCTCGCAGACCAGTCCGTCCAGCTTGTCCTGCAGCTCATCACTCACAAGCACTCCTCGGTGATCCGGTGGGGTACGGCGATCTCGGCGCGGGAGAGACTGCGTTCTAGGACTTCGCGCGCTCGCCGTAGACCTCACCACGCGGGTACCGTCGCTGCCAGTGTAAATCCCCCAAGTGGCTCGAAATCAAAGTTTCGGACAGCCGATCGCGGTGATCCATCAGGTGCCGGGCTACCAATGCGATCACCACCCGGCAGCTCCGGCGAGGCAGGGACGGGCGCAGCTTCGTCGATAAACCCGGCCGACGCGACCATGACCTCGACTTCGGCCATGGTCGGGGCCTCCAACCGGAAGGGGCGGAAAACGCTCACCGTTCGTGGGTTACGGTCGGGTCCTCCATCCACATCGAACCGATCGGGGACGATGAACATCCGTACCGAACCCGCGTTCGTGCGCCCGCGCCGCGGCGCCGTGGCGTGCGCCGTTGCCTTTGCCGTGCTCTCGACCGCCTCGGCCTGCGACCGGGCACGAGAGGACTCGCCGCCGGCCGCTGGTGGCGTCACCTCTCCCACGAAGACGCCGGCCAGCGCCACGAAGACGCCGACGGCCAGCGCCACGAAGACGCCGACACTCACAGCGTCGCCCACCTCGACGCAATCGCCGACCCCGAAGCCCGCCGACCAGCCGGTGTCCTTGCCACCGGCGGACACCACGGACTTCACCCGGCTGGATCGGCTGACCGGCCGGATGAGCCCGAAGTCGGTGGTCGCGGGTCCCGGCGGCATCATCACCGCACAGAACATGATGTACACGCACACGATCTCGGTGTTCGACCCGAGCGGAAAGTTGATCAAGACCATCCCGGACTCGGTCGAGCTGGCGGACTTCGGGATCAAGGGCCACCCGGGCACCTCGCAGGGCGCCCCGGTCGAGGCGGCGTTCACGCACGACGGCAAGTACGTCTACGTGTCGAACTACTCCATGTACGGCCAGAACTTCGGGCCAGAGGGCAGTGACTCGTGCACGCCGGCGTCGCAGCCGGACAAGAGCTTCCTGTACCGCATCGACACCGCGACGCTGAAGATCGACCAGGTGATCCCCGTGGGATCCGTGCCCAAGTACGTCGCGGTCACTCCGGACGACAAGACCGTCTTGGTGACCAACTGGTGTTCGTGGGACCTGTCGGTGGTCGACGTCGCCAGTGGCAAGGTCCGCAAGACGATTCCGCTGAACGGCAGCTACCCGCGCGGGATCGCCGTGGCGCCCGACAGCCGAACGGCGTTCGTCGCGATCATGGGCGCGGCGCGGATCGACAAGGTCGACCTGTCCGCAGGCGAGGTCTCGGTGTTCGCCGAGCCCGGGAGCGGCCCGCGTCACCTGGCGATCTCGCCGGACGGCAAGCACCTCTACTCCACCAACAACGGCTCGGGCACGGTCAGCAAGATCGACGCGTCCAGCGGCCGGGTGATCAAGTCGGTGTTCACGGGCAGCCAGCCCAGGTCGATGGCGATCTCCTCCGACGGCAAGGCCGTGTACGTCGTGAACTACGAGTCGTCTACGGTCAGCAAGCTGCGCACGTCCGACATGAGGGAGATCGCGGAGGAGCCCACCGATCACCACCCGATCGGCATCACCTACGAACCGAAGAACGGGACCGTGTGGGTCGCCTGCTACGTCGGCAGCATCATCGTGTTCGACGACAGCAAGGCCAGCTAGCCCACCAGCTAGAACCGCTGCGGCGTCGGGTGTGTCCGCCGCCGCTGGGCGAGCAGCGCCAGCCGGGTGGCCTGGACGCTGTCGTCGAGATCGGGTTCCGGTGAGTCCCCGCCAGCAGCGCGTCGAACACCGCCTGTGCTGCGCGCGGCGGTGGCGTCAGAGCCATCTCACCCGGAGGCCGGTCGTGGGCCACTGCCACTCCTACGCGGGTAACTGGTCGAGACGTGTCGATGTGGTGGGTGCCGGGAGGGATCGGGGCTGAGCCCGCCGGTGGCGGATAATGACTGTATGACGGAGGCCGCGCGTGGTGAGGTGACCGCGGACGGCCGGCACATCATCGTGGGTGGCCGGCGGTGGCGGGCCAGCGATCCGGCCATTCCGGAGTCGCTTCGCAAGGAGTTGGTGGCCGAGCTGATGGCCGCGCGCCGAGACGTCCGCAGCGACCCAGGGACCGCGCGTCCGCGGGTCCAGGACGCCAAGGTGGCGCTGGGGGAGCGGGGAGATCTGTGGTGGGAGCCCACGCCTGAGGGTCAACGGTTGCGGTTGGCCGCGGCGATGCGCGCGCTGCTGCGGCATCGAAGCCCTGAGGCGACGATCTGTCCCAGTGACGCGGCTCGGGTCGTGGGCGGGACGTCGTGGCGGGATCTGATGGACATGGCGCGCGAGGTCGCCCAAGGCCTGGCTGACGACGAGATCGTCGTGGTCCGTCAGCATGGGGTGGACGTCGACCTGTCCACGGCGGTCGGCCCGGTGCGACTGGCTCGTGGCCGCCGATGGTGACACCGCCGGGTCACCGACCAGATCATGCGGTTCTACCACGGCGCCACCTGCTGCGCACCCGGCAACGCCAGCACCGATCCTCGCCGGCTCGGCTCTGACTCCGGGAAGGTCCTCTCGGGTTTGCGACGGCCTGTGCTGATGTCGGCCATGATCGCGGCTGAAATCCTCGTCGTCAGGCCGGTGGCGGGTAGCACAAGATGCCGGTCGTCCGCGCAGCCTTGGTGGCCCCCATGCCGATCACCGCGCCGCCCCCGGCGGGGAGCGCGCGGATATGCGAGCCCGCGTATCCCTCGGGCGTGAGGAAGCAGTCCCACACCGCATGCCAGTCGCGCGACTCACCGGTGTCGGGGTCGAGCACGGGTTCGCCTCGCGGCACGACCCGCCGCTGCACGATCGCGCCGTCGTTGATCGCGGCGGCCAGCGCGTCCTTCCAGTCCTGTTCGTCGAGCAGCCAGCCCGCGACGATGCCTTGGCCGCCGAAGCTCGCGCCCGGCTTGAGGATGAGGTTCTCCCGGTGCACCCGGCAGTGCTCCATGAGGTCGGGCGACATAATCCTGGTCCACGGCAGCACCCGGTCGATCAATGCCACCTCCTGTTCGGACAGCTTGTCCCGCAGGTGCTCAAGCAGGGCAAGGGAGCTCTTGTTGTTGAACAGCTCGCCGGACAACGACGTGTACAGCACCACGGTCCCGTCCGCCTCGGCGCGGAGCAGGTCGTCGACGACCCGGCGACCGTCCGGGTCGTCCACGAAGTCGCCGATGCTGAAGTACCGCAGCACCAGGTCGACCGGGCGGCCGTGCACGCTCACCCGGTTCGAGGTGAACGCCACATCGCCCAACGTGGCCAAGAGAACCTCGATGCCCAACCCTGCGAGCATCTCCTGGAACGAGGTCGCCAGGTGCAGGTAGGTCGCCATCTTCTCGTGGCTGTCCACGAACGCGACCACGGGAGCGCGCTCACCGCACACCGGTGCGGCCGCGGCGCGAAGCGCGCGGTCGACTCGGACACCGGTGTTGACGTAGTCGAGCTCGAATTCAGCGGCGAACGACCCGAAGGCGGGCACCTCAAGAAGCGCGGCGGAGATCTGCGCACGGTCCAAGCCGCCGAGCGCGCTGCCGACGTTGAACTCCAGCAGCCGCAACGACTCACCGTCGTGGTAGAGGTCGGCGCGGCCATAGAGCTCCGGCTTGTCGGTGAACTGGGACAGATAGGCCGCTTGCCGCGGGTTCATCCCGACCGCGCGCGCGTACCGCTCGCGGTCGCCGCCGAAGAACCGGTCGGGCACCGCCACCAGCAGGTCAAACAGCGTGATCACCTGCTCGCTGAAGCCAAGGATCACCGACTTGTCGATGAACATCGGCCGCGGCAGGAACCGCCCTCGCATCGACGCGACCAGCGCGGCGGGTAGTCGGGCCGCCGACATCGCCTCGAGCAGGCCGCGATCGCCGGCCGAGCAGCGGCGGTTGAACTCGGCGGTGACCGGGTCGCTCATGCCGCCCCCGCCGGGAACTGGAAGACGGCGGCCCTCCGCCGATCCGGCGTGTGCCTGGCGATCTCGTCGTCGATGGGCATCGCGCGCAGGCTGGTCCCGGCGTAGCCGTGTGGGGTGATGAACACGCCCCAGGTCGCGGCGTACTCGTCTACCTCGCCGGTCTCCGGGTGCACGACCCGCTCGGCGCGGCGGATCACCCGGCGCTGCACCAACGCGCTCTGCTCGATTCCGTCGGCCAGCGCGTCGGCCCAGTCGGCGTCGCTGGTGTCCCACCCGGCGACGATGCCCTCCGCCCGGAAGCTGCGCTGCTGCTTGATGATCAGCTCCGCCCGGTGCTCGCGGCAGTAGCCGATCAGGTCCACGGTCTGCCCATCGACCTCGGTCTGGGTGTTGGCGAGCAGCCTCGTCCACGGCAGCACCCGGTCGACCAGCTCGGCCTCTTCGGCGGTGAACGCCTGGCGCATGCGGGAGTCCGACAGCAGGGTCAGCGCCGCCTTGTTGTGGTAGAGCGAGCTGTGCAGCGAAGTCCATTGCACGACCCTGCCCTCGTCGTGCGCGCGGAAGACCCGCTCGGCGGCTTCGGCCACACCGGGCTCGGTGACCATCTCGTTCTCGGTGTAGTGCCGTTGGATCAGGTCGATTCGCCTGCCGTGTAGGTAAAGCCGCCCGTCGCGCTCGGTGATCTGGCCGATGGTGCCCATCACGACTTCGAGTCCCTGAGAGGCCATCATCTCGATATAGGATTTGACCGCGTTCTCGTACCCCCCGAACCCGGAGTCAGACTCGACGAAGCCCACGACCGGGTCGGCGCCGCCGGTCAGCTCCTTGGCCGCCTCCCGGTACAGATTCGCGACCTTCTCCCCGGTGTGGACGTGCACCAGGCCGTGTTCGGCGGCGAACTCGGCGAACGCGTCGACTTGCAGCAACATCCGCCCGATCTCGGACCGGTCGATGCCACCCTGTGCGCTGCCGATGTTGAACTCCAGCAACCGCAATGACTCGCCGTCGTGGTAGGCGTCGACCCTGCCGTACTTGGTCGGCTTGCCTGGGTACCGGCTCAGGATCGCCGCCCGTTGTCTCTCCATGCCCAGAGCCGCGCAGTACGCGGCGACGTCGCCGTCGAACATGCGTTGCGGCAGGGAGGTCAGCAGGTCGAAGAACCCGGACAGGTCGGCGCTGAACCGGCTGATCGTCGCCTCGGCGATGAACAGTGGCCGCGGCAACAGCTGGTTGGCGTTGGCGGCGAGGAACACCTCGCTGAAGGGCGCGTTGGCGATTGCGTCCAACAGCCCGCGGTCACCGTCAAGGCATCGGCGCAGGTAGGCGTCGGTGACTGGGTCGGTCATGGTGTCGATGTCGGTCATGGCGACTCGGTTCTCTCGGACCCGGGCGCGCCCGGGTACTGGCTGTCGAAGCTCGTCATGGAGCGCAGCGGGGAGAACAGGACGGGCAGCCACGCCACCGCCAGCCCGATCGCGGCGATCCACATCACCGTCCGCACCCCGAGGAAGGTGATGAGCACGCCCGCCATGGCGGCGGCGACCGCCTCCATGCCGTTCATGACGAACCGCATGGTCGCGTTCATCCTGCTCAGCAGCCGGTCCGGCGTGACTTGCTGCCGGAAGCTGACCAGTACCACGTTGTTGTGCCCGACCCGGAAAATGATCACTGTCCAGGCCGCCGAGGCGACCCACTGCCACCAGCCGACATTCATCATCGGCACCAGGAAGCCGAACGGGATTCCGATGATGCCCAGCTTCCACAGCGACTGCCCGGATCCGAGCCGCTTGCACACCCGGGTCGCGGTGGAGACACCCAGCAGCACGCCGAGACCGCCGAAGGTGAAGAACAAACCCACCGCTGCGCCGCCGAGCCCGAGTTCGCGGACGAGCAGTAGAGGCACCGCGACGATGGCGAAGGTTAGGAACAGGTTCGTCAACGCTCCGGCGATGACTATCGGGCGCAGCAATGGATGCCGCCACACGAACTTCGTTCCCTCCCCGATCTCCTTGAACAAGCTGGGCTGGTCGCGCCGCTCGGGCTCGGGCTCGGGCTGCCGCACACGGAAAAGCCATAGCGCGGACCAGACGAAGCTGATCGCGTCGATCAGGATCGCGATCGGCGAGGCGAAGAACTGCACGATGTAGCCGGCCACGCTCGGGCCCGCCAGCGCGCTCGTCGCGTTCGCGCTGCCCAGCCTGGAGTTCGCCGCCAGCAGATATTGCCTGCCGACTACCGCCGGAAGGTAACTGCGCGCGGCCACGTCGAAAAACACGTTCCCGACGCCGGACAGCAGGGACACGATGTAGAGCTGCTGGATGGTCAGCACGTCCATGGCCCACGCGAGCGGGATCGATCCCAGCACCACGGCCCTGCCTAGGTCCGATGTCACCATGACCCAACGCTTCTTGGTGCGGTCCAGCAGCGCCCCGGCCGGCAATCCAACGGTCAGGAACGCGACAAACCTGAGCATCCACAACACCCCGACCTCGGCCGGGGAGGCGTTGATCACGATGACCGCGACCAGCGGCAGGGCCACGAACGTGATCTGCGAGCCCATGTCGCTTATCGCCGCCGCGGCGAACAGTCTGCGGAAGCTCTGATTGCGCCACAGCGGGTCGGGTGCCTTCTCCTCCACGTTGCCCGTGGTCGCCGCGGTCATGCGGTGTGCCCCCTCACTGTGCCCAGCACCGTTCGATCGCCGCGGTCGAGTCGGCGGCGATTGCCTTGTGCGCCGCGTATTCAACGGCGTGCAGGCGCGCCCAACTGGCTACCCGTGGCATGTGGCCGCTCTTCTCCTTTGTCTCACATGGGTTCGGTCTGCAGGCGGACCAGATCGGTAAGCTCGTAGAAGGCGCCGTCGAGTTCGTCGACCGACGGCGCGAGGAACATCAGGTGGCCATGGCCCTGGAAGGTCTGCGGCGGCATCGCGAGCAGCTCGCCCGGCTCACGGTAGATGTCCAGCTCGACCACCCGCTCGTCGGCGCGGGCCTGCTCGACGCCGTGCGCGGCGACGAACCGACCCGCCCGCTCCGGGAAGATGTTCCAGAAGCCGACGGCGATCGGCCGCTCGCGCGGTTGGATCACCGGCGTGCGGCCGGTGGCCAGGTCCAGCGCCGCGGCGACCATGTCCACCCCGGTGCTGAGCAGCACCGACCGGTAGATCGGGCCGCCGCCCAGCCGGGCCGCCGCTTCCAGCAGCACTGGCTCGGTCCCATGGCGCAACCTGAACTCGACGTGCGTGCCGCCTACCTCGATTCTCAGCGCCGCGTGCACGTCGGCCGCCGCCTTGGCCACGGCTTCGACGACATCGCCCCGCAGCCGGGTGGGGGTGCACGCGTACACCTCCTCGAAGGTCGGGCCGGTGGGCAGCGGCTTGTCGTGGATGGCCACCATGTGGGGGGCGCCGTCCACCACCAGCGACTCGACGCTGATCTCCGGGCCGGGCACGAACTCCTCCAGTAGCAGCGCTCCGCCGTACTCGGCCATCGCGGCGTGGTGCAGCGGGTCCGTGGTGAACCGGTCCCACGCGCTCGCACGGAAGAACTCGAACAGCTCGGTCAGCTCGGCGGGGTCGGCAACGCTGCGCACGAACATGCTGCCCGTGCCCAGCACCGGTTTGAGCACGAGCGGGAACCCCACCCGCTCGGCCACGCTCAGCGCCTCGTCGAGGTCGCGGGCCAGCCCGAATCGGGGCTGGGGCACGCCGTGCGCATGCGCGGCCTCGCGCATCCGGTACTTGTCCCGGGTCAGCTGCGCGGTGCGCTCGCTCACCCAGGGCAGGCCGAGCTCGGCGGCGACCCTGGCCACCGTGGGCACCAGCGCCTCGGCGAAGGTGATCACACCGGACACCGGCGCGGTCTCCGCCTTCACCGCGGCGAGCACGCTGTCAATATCGCTGGTGTCCACCGGCACCACCCGGTCGGCTAGGCCCGACTCCCAGGTGGCGTCCCGCATCAGCAGCACCAGCTCCTCGCCGTGCTCGGCGGCGTACTGCGCGGCCCGTGTCAGGTGCTGTCGACGGCTCAGGTTGGTTTTGTGCACGATCAGGATGCTCATCAAGACTCCAGTGACTAGGTTTCCCCCTGCGAATGCACGTCCAGCCAGCGGTCGTCGGCGGCGTTCCGACTCCCGTTGTGCACGCTAAATCTCCCTTGTCACATGACATGCGCGAGCACATCCCCAGCGAGTGGTATCCGCCTGATGCAGCTCATTGAAGGCCAGTTTGCCTTAAGCGCGAGCGTTTTGCTCTCAATAATTCTTGAAATGTTCTTCACAATACAGTTAAGCGTTGCTACGCGACGGGCATTCATTCGCGCAATCGCTCTAGGTGGCCCACCACCTTTGCGTGAGCTGGATCGAGGAACGGCAGCTAGTGGCCGTAACCTGCTTATTTGGAAGCGCAACAGCCTTAGTTCGAGCTTGGGCAGAAGCGGTCTTGACAGACATGCCTGCTGACTGTTAAACCCAATCAGGTAAATTCCTCGGGGAGTCAAAAGGAAATTTCCCTGAGAGAAAGTCAGCCTTTCTCATGCGAGAGTGACGCGTATTGCATCGCGTATTGCATCGCGTATCGCCCCGCATGTCATTGCTGCCCGTAATAAATCGCCAAGACGACGGGGAACACGAACGTGGGGATTTTAACCATCGCCGGAAAGCGAATCGACGATTCGAGTGATCCATACGTGATCGCGGAAATCGGACACAATCATGAGGGGCGCCTGGCCACCGCCGAGGAACTCGTCCGCCAGGCGGCGGCTGCAGGGGCCAGCGCCGCCAAGCTGCAGAAGCGCGACAACCGGGCGCTCTACACGCGGGCCATGTACGACGAGCCCTACACCGGGCGCAACAGCTACGGCCCGACCTACGGCGCGCACCGCGAGGCGCTGGAGTTCGGCGAGACCGAGTACCGGCACCTGGCCGGGGTCGCCGCCGAAGTCGGCATCGACTTCATCTCCACCGCCTTCGACTTTGGCAGCGTCGACTTCCTGGTGAATCTGGGCGTCCCGGCGATCAAGATGGCGTCCGGAGACCTGACCAACATCCCCCTGCTCATCTACGCGGCCAAGGCCGGCATTCCGCTGATTATCAGCACCGGCGCGGCCGACATGCACGACGTGCGCCGGGCGGTCGATGCGATCCTGCCGATCAACGCGAATTTGGCCGTGCTGCAGTGCACCGCGCTCTATCCAACCCAGCCCGCCGACCTCAACCTGTCGGTGATCCACACCTATCGTCGCGAGCTGCCCGATGTGGTCGTCGGCTACTCCGGCCATGACCTCGACATCGAGACCAGCTACATCGCCTACTCGCTGGGCGCCAGGGTGATCGAAAAGCACTTCACTCTCGATCGCGGTAGGCCCGGTAGCGACCACCACTTCTCGCTGGAGCCGCCGATGCTGGCCGAGTTGGTCGCAGGCCTGCGCCGCACGCGAGAGCAGATGGGCTCGCCGGTCAAGAGGATGGATCTCAGGGAGCGTCCCGCGCTGCGCAAGATGGGCAAGAAGCTGGTCGCCGCGCGGCCGCTGCCCCAGGGGCACGTCCTCGGTGAGGTCGACATCCTGATCAAGTCCCCGGGCGACGGCACTCCGCCGCACCTGCTCGATCAGATTGTCGGCCGGTCGCTGAATGTCCCGCTTGACGCCGAGGCGGATATCACCCTCAACCTCCTGGCATGACGGCGGCAGACCTGACCGACCTGGCTGGCCGGGTCGCGGTGGTGACCGGCGCATGTGGGCGACTGGGTCCGGCATGGGTCGACGCGCTGCTCGGCTCGGGGGCCACCGTGATCGGGCTGGACCGGGCCGCCGAACCCGACAGCGCGCTGCGCGAGGTGCTGGATGCGCACGGCGACAAGCAGTTCGACTTCCACGTCGCCGACGTCACCGACCGGACCACGCTCGAACGGGTGCTCGCGGCCTGCCCCGGCCCGCCACAGGTGTTGGTGAACAGCGCGGGCATCGACTCGCCGCCGTCGGCGCTCGGCGGCGGCGCACGCTTCGGCGACCTGCCTAAGGAGCTCTCGGGCACGGTGCTGGACGTCAACGCGTTGGGCACCTTGCAGTGCTGCCAGGTGTTCGGCACGGCGATGGCCGCCGGCGGTGGCGGGTCGATCGTCAACATCGGCTCGCTGTATGCGGGCCTGGCCCCGGATCCGCGGCTGTATGAGCACATCCAGGTCGACCCGCCATTCCTCAAGCCACCCGCGTACGGCATGTCCAAGGCCGCGGTCGCCGCGCTGACCCGCTACCTCGCCGCGCTGTGGGGCCCAGCCGGGGTGCGGGTGAACACCCTGTCGCCCGGCGGGGTGCGTGGCGACCAGGACGCCGAGTTCGTCGCCAAATTCACCGCCAGAGTGCCGCTGGGCCGGATGGCGCTCGCCGCCGACCTGCGCGGCCCGCTGCTGTTCCTCGCCTCGGCGCAGAGCGGCTACGTGACCGGAACCGAGCTGATGGTCGACGGTGGCTTCGGCTGCTGGTGACCGTCCAACTGACTGGAGCACTGCCTTGCTGCCGCTGACCTGGCTGCCGACCGCGGAGTTTGACCGAGTCCGCGACGGCATCGCCGACCCGCACCGCAGGTGCCGCGCGTTCGCGACCATGAGCAGGATCAACACCCTCTACATGATCGCCAAGGCGGGCTCGGGGCACCTTGGCTCCAGCTTCAGCGCCGCCGACGTGGTGTCGTGGTTGCTGCTGGAGGAGATGGAGGACGACGATGTCTACTTCTCCTCCAAGGGCCACGATGCGCCGGGGCTCTATGCCGCGTTGATCGGGCTCGGGCGACTCGAGGAGGACCTGGTGCACCGGCTGCGCCGGCTCGGCGGGCTGCCGGGCCATCCCGACGTGCGCACGCCGCACATGCCGTTCAACACCGGCTCGCTGGGCATGGGCATCTCCAAGGCGAAGGGCCTGGTGCTGGGTAACCGGATGACCGGGCGGCGTCAGCGGGTGTTCGTGCTCCTCGGCGACGGCGAGCTGCAGGAAGGCCAGAACTACGAGGCGCTGGCAGGCGCCGTGCACGCCGGTATGGGCGAGCTGACCGTCGTGGTGGATCACAACAAGATCCAGTCCGACACCTGGGTGAGGGATGTGAGCGACCTCGGCGACCTGGCCGCGCGGTTCGCCGGGTTCGGCTGGGGCGTGCTGCGCTGCGACGGCAACGACCCCGCCGCGCTCGACACCGCGTTGCGCGAGCGGCGAAAGTGCCTGGACCGCCCCGTGGTGATCATCGCCGACACCGTCAAGGGCGCGGGGTGTGCCCGCTTCGCCGCGACCTCAATGGCCGAGGGGGAGTGGCGCTACCGGTTCCACTCCGGGGCGCCCGCGCCGCAGGACTACGCCGCGGCGCACGCGGAGCTGACCGCGTCGGCCGACGCGCTGCTCGCAGGGGCGGGGTTGGCGCCGCTGGCCCTGGCCCCGGCCCCCGACCGGCCGCTCCCGCCCGTGCCGGTGCCGGTGCCGGTGACCCTGCCACCGGTCTACGGACAGGCGCTGACCGAGCTGGCCGCACGCGACCGGCGGGTAGTGGCGATGGACGCGGACCTGGTGCTGGACACCGGGCTGATCCCGTTCCGCGAGGCCCACCCCGACCGGTTCGTCGAGTGCGGCATCGCCGAGCAGGACATGGTGTCGATGGCGGGCGGGCTAGCCGCGCGGGGGCTGGTGCCGTTCGTGCACTCGTTCTCCTGTTTCCTGCACTCTCGGCCGAACGAGCAGATCTACAACAACGCCAGCGAAGGCCGCAAGGTCGTCTACGTCGGCTCGCTCGCGGGCGTGCTGCCCGCTGCCCCTGGCCATTCGCATCAGGCGGTGCGCGACGTGAGCGCCATCGGCGCGGTCCCGGATCTGGTGGTGCTCGAACCGGCGAACCCGGCGCAGACGCGCGCGGCCGTCGACTACTGCGCCACAGTCAAGGACAGCGTGTACCTGCGGCTGGTGAGCGCGCCCTGCCCGGCCGAGGTGCTCGACCTGCCGGCGGGTCCACTGGTGACCGGGCGCGGCGAGGTGGTCAGGGCGGGCGGGAGGACCGTGGCCATCGGCGCTGGGCCGATCGTCCTCGCGCAGCTGCTCGCGGCCGCGCCCGCGCTGGACCTGACCGTGGTGAACCTGCCTTGGCTCAACCGGATCGATCCGGCGTGGCTGGCCGAGCTGGTCGTGGGCGCCGAGTCAGTGGTGGTCGTGGACAACCACTACACCCGGGGCGCGCAGGCCGACCTGGTTGCCCGCGCGCTGCTGGAGGCAGGCCTGCCGCGCCTTCCTGTGTTCCTCGGCATCGGTCTGACCGAGTTGCCGGTGTGCGGCGCCCCGCACGAGACGCTCGACTTTCACGGCCTGAGTGCGCGCAGGCTCGTGGACACCATCGCCGCCCGCAGCCCCCAAACCAGCAACGCCTGAAAGGACCGGTAGTGGAGACCATCTACAACGACATGATCCGCCCACCGCGCGAACTGCTGGACGGCTTCCGCGCCGTGCTCGACGAGTACAGCCCGAGCTGCCTGGTGACCGACGCGCGCAAACGGGTCGGCGCGATCGGCGGGCTGCTGCCCGTCCTGCACCACCACAAGATCACCGGGCCCGCATTGACGGTGAACCTGTCCATCGACGACCTGGTCGACTGCATGCCGGTGCTGGCGCGGGCGCAGCCGGGGGACGTGATCGTGCTCGCCGCGCACGGCTGCACCCGCACGGCCATGTGGGGCGGGCTGATGTCGACGCTGTCGAAGAAGGCGGGCATCGCCGCGGGCATCGTGGACGGCGCGATCCGCGATGTCGACGAGATCCGAGACCTGCAGTTCCCGGTCTGGTATCGCGGCACCGTTCCCCGGCCCTCGCCGACCGCGGTGCACGACCGCACGGAGCCGGTGCAGGTCAACGTGCCGGTGGTGGTCAACGGCGAGGTGATCAACCCGGGCGACATCGTGGTGGCCGACGAGAACGGCATCGCCGTGGTGCCGCAGTCGATCGCCGAGGAGGTGCTGGCAGGCGCGAAGATGAACATCAACAAGGAGCGAGTGATCCGCGACAAGATCAGCTCGGGCGCCACGGTGAACGAGCTGCTGGCCGAGTTCGGTCACCTGTGAGGCGGCTCTACCTCACCGGCGCCGACGGCATGCTCGGCTCGGCGCTGACCGACGTGCTAGCCACCGATCCCCGCACCGCGGACTGGGTGACGCACGGGGTGTCCCGCGAGGATTTCGACATCGCCGACCGCGCCGCGGTGACCGAGTCGATCACCGCGTTCGGACCGGATCTGGTCGTGCACGCCGCCGCGCACGCCATCGTGGACGACTGCGAGGCGGACCCGCGGCTGGCCATGCGGGTCAACGTCACGGGCACGCACAACGTGGCCGCCGCCTGCCGCCTCAGCGCCGCCCGGTTGGTGTACCTGTCCAGCGACTACGTGTTCGACGGCGCGACGCCACCGGTGGGCGGCTACCGGGAGGCCGACACGCCGAGCCCGCTGTCGGTGTACGGGCTGACCAAGCTGGCGGGTGAGCGGATCAGCCAGAGCGTGCCCGAGCACTTGGTCGTCCGCACGTCCTGGCTGTTCGGTGGCGCCGACGAGTGCACGGACACGGTCCTGGCCACCATCCACCAGGCGCTGCAAGGAGCGACCAGCGAGCTGATCGAGGACCAGTTCAGCTGCCCGACCTACACCAGGGACCTGGCCGGGGCGCTGGTGTTCCTGTTCGCGCGCGGGGTCGCGGGCACTGTGCACGTGGCCAACGCGGGCACCGCGAGCTGGTACCAGGTGGCGCGGGTGGCGCTGGAGGCCTACGACGCGACGCTGCCTGCTGATGTGACGCCGGTCGCGCTGGCCGACATGCCGTTCCTGGGCGGGCGCCCGCGCGACTCGAGCTTGAACACGGGGCTACTCGCCTCGCTCGGCCACGTCATGCCGCATTGGACCGACGCGGTCGCCCGGTTCAGCCGCCAGCTGCGGACTCTGCACTCATGAGCACCGAATGGCGCACCTGGTCGCGAGCCAGCCGTTGCCGCCCGCAGCGCATCGCCAGGCCGCGCGATGAGAGCGAGGTGGTCGCCGAGCTCGGGCGCGCTGCCGCGGCCGGGCAGACCGTGCGCGCGGTCGGCGCCGGGCACTCGTTCAACAGTCTGGTCTGCACCGACGGCACGCTGCTCGACATGTCATCGTGCGCGGGTGTCGAGCGGATCGACCCGGACGCGAGCACGGTGACCGTGCGGGCGGGCACGTCGCTGGCGGCGTTGAACACCGCACTGCACCGCGCGGGCATGGCGCTGCCCAACGCCGGCACGATCACCTCGCAGACCGTGGCAGGCGCACTGGCCACCGGCAACCACGGCACCGGCCTGGCGCATGGGCCGTTCGCCGGGCTGGCGGTGGCGCTGCGGCTGGTCACCGCCGACGGCACGGTCCGAGACTGCGACGAGCGGAGCGACCCGGAGCTGTTGCGGTGCGCGCGCACCTCGCTCGGCGCGCTGGGCGTGGTCACCAGGGTGACGGTGCGCGTCGTGCCCGCGTTCCGACTGCGCTCGGCGCCGGGCAGCCGCCCGCTCGAGGAGCTGCTCGACGGGTTCGATGAGTGGGCGGGCAGCGCCGACCACGTGTCGGCGACGTGGCTTCCGTGGCTGGACAACGCATCGACGCGGGCGCTGCACCGTACCGAGGACCGGGCCGACCGCGGCGCGCGGCTGCGGCCATTGCTGTCCAGTGTGGAGGAAGTGCGGTGCGGACTTGCCGGGCTGGCGAGCAGGCTGGGACCGGGCATGGTGCGCTGGGTGAGCCAGACGCTGCCGCCGTACAGACCCCCGGCCTCCTATGTGGACTCCAGTTTCCAGGCGTTCAGCTTTCCACAGCCGGTGCGGTTCTTCGCGCTGGAGCATGCCCTTGCGCTTGCTGGTGTTCCGGACGCGGTGCGAGAGCTGCGCGGGGCGTTGCGCCGCTTCGGGCTGTACTCGCCGTACGCCCTGCTGATGCGGGTCGGCGCCGCCGATGACGCCCCGCTCTCGCCCGCCTACGGCCGCGCCACCGGGTACGTGAACCTGACGGTGCCACGCAGCGCCCGCTACGTCGAGCTGCTGCGCATGGTCGAGCACGTGCTGCGCGAGCACGGCGCGCGCCCGCACTGGGGCAAGGCGCACACCGCCACCGCGGAGATCCTGCGGCCGCGGTACCCGGAGTGGGACACGTTCGCCAGGATGCGCGCCGAACTCGATCCCGACGGCCGGTTCACCAACGACCACCTGGCCAGGCTGCTGGGGGAGCCCGCACGGATGAGGGCAGGGAGATGAAAGCGCTGTTCTTGGACTTCGATGGCCTGATCTGCGACACCGAGTCCGCGGCGCGGCGCTCGTGGGAGCTGCTCTATGCCCGTCTCGACCACGAACTGCCCGCACGGGTGTGGTCGGCGATGGCGGGCGACTCATCCGGCCACGTCACCGCCGCCGCCGACCTCGGCGCCCGGCTGGGACGTCCGGTGACCGCGGAGGAGCTGTCATGGCGGGCCGCCTGCAAGGCTGAGCTGGCCGATGCCCAGCCGCTGCGGCCAGGGGTGGTCGCGCTGCTCGACGCGGCGCGTGAGCGCGGGCTGGGGCTGGCGGTCGTGTCCAGTTCCGCCGCCCACTGGGTGCGCGGGCACCTGGCCCGGCTGGGCGTGCTCGACCGGTTCGGCGCCGTGGTCACCGGCGACGACGTGCCGGTGCACAAGCCGGCGCCGGACCTGTACCTGCACGCGCTCGCCGTGACCGGGCTGACCGCGGCGCACGTGGTGGCCTTCGAGGACTCCCCGGCCGGGGTGGCCGCGGCGACCGCGGCCGGACTGCTCTGCGTTGGAGTGCCCAACGGCGCCGGTGACCCGGCCGCGCTGGGCGCTGCGACGCTGGTCGTGCCGAGCCTGGCCGGGTTGGACCTCGACGTGCTGGCGGGGCAGGTCGTGAGCGAGCTTGCCAGCGGCCCATCCACCACAGCTGCGCGGCGAGCGTCGATGACGACCGTCGGCGAGGAGCAGGAGTGAGCGCGCTAGCCGACCAGACGCCGCCGCCGCGGTGGATCTGGCGCGACGGCGCGATCCGGCCGTGGGCGCAGGCCACCGTGCACGTCAACGCGGTCGGGCACGCGTCCGTGGCCGCGGTGTTCGAGGGGATCAAGGCCTACCGCGCCGCTGACAGCGAGCGGCTGCTGGTGTTCCGACTCGACGAGCACCTCGACCGGTTGCTCGACTCGGCTCGGTTGTGCCGTCTGCACCTGCCGCACACCCGCGACGAGCTGCGTCAGGCTTGCTTGGATCTGTTGGCCGCCAACGACTACCGTGCCGACACCTACCTGCGGCCGTGGGTGTTCGCGCGCGGGCTGATCCGCGAGCAGATGGTTCCGGCGGGCGCGGAGTGCGAGACAGTGATCGACAGCTGGCCATTCACCAGCCAGCTGCGCACCGGCGCCGGCTGCCGGGCGGCGGTCAGCTCGTGGATCCGGGTGCCGGCCGCCGCGATGCCGCCGCGGGCAAAGGCGTTCGCGAACTATCACAACGGGCGGCTCGCGCTGATCGAGGCGCGGGAGAACGGGCACGACTGGCCGGTCATGCTCAACGACCGGCACCAGGTCGCCGAGGGCGCGGCGGCGTGCGTCGCGCTGGTCATCGACGGCGTGCTGGTCACCCCGTCGCTGGCCAGCGGAGCGCTTGCCGGGATCACCCGCGACAGCCTGCTCGCGCTCGCGCGCGAACAGGGCGTGCCGGTGCAGGAGCGCGAGGTGGACAGGAGCGAGCTCTACCTGGCCGAGGAGATCTTCTTCATGGGCACCGCGTGGGAGATCCTGCCGGTGGTGGCCATCGACGGACTGCGGGTAGGCGATGGCACACAGGGGCCGGTCGCGGCGCTGCTGGAGCGGGAGTACTCGGCCATCGTCCGCGGCCAGTCCGACCGACGCCCGCAGTGGCTGACCCCGGTCGAGATCGGTGGTCCGACAGCGGTGCTGAACAGTACTGTCCACAAGGTTTCAGCGGTCGAGCCGCCGATTCTCGCTAGATTGGGCGACAGCGAGGCGCCCGATCAGCCCGTCAAAGGAGCTCTGTGACATGTCGTCCATTCTGCTCGGTGGGGACCTGCCTTTGAACCGACTCGGGTTCGGCGCGATGCACCTCACCGGACCGGACGTGTGGGGGCCGCCCGCCGATCTGCCCGGCGCCATCGCCCTCGCCCGGCGGGCCGTGGAACTCGGCGTGAACTTCATCGACACCGCGGACTCCTATGGCCCCGGCAGCAGCGAGGAGGTGCTGGCCGAGGCGCTACACCCCTACCGCGACGGCCTGGTCATCGGCACCAAGGCAGGGCAGACCCGCCCGTCGCGCAAGGAATGGCGCCCCGTGGGCCGGCCGGAGTACCTGCGCCAGCAGGCGGAACTGAGCCTGCGCAAGCTCAAGGTGGAGCGCCTGGACCTGTTCCAGTTGCACCGCATCGACCCGAAGGTGCCCGCCGAGGAGCAGTTCGGCGCGCTCAAGCAGTTGCAGGACCAGGGCAAGATCCGCCACATCGGGCTGTCCGAAGTCACCGTCGAGCAGATCGAGCAGGCGCGCACGCAGATCGACGTGGTGAGCGTGCAGAATCTGTACAACCTTCGCCAGCGCCGCCACGACGCGGTCGTGGCCTACTGCGAGCGGGAGAACCTGGTGTTCATTCCGTGGGTCCCGATCGCCAGCGGCGACCTAGCCGGGTGGGACGGCCCGCTCGGTCGGGTGGCCAAGGAGCTCGAGGCCACCCCGGCCCAGGTCGCGCTGGCATGGCTGCTGCGCCGCTCGCCGGTGATCGTGCCGATCCCAGGCACCAGCTCGATCGCGCATCTGGAGGAGAACCTGGCCGCCGCGTCGCTGACACTGTCTGATGCTCAGTACGCCGAGTTGACCTCCGCGGCCTGAATCGCAGGCTCGTCAGACAGCTGCGTCGTGGTCGCGATCAAGGCGTCGATGGTCGCGCGCAGGGCGGGCCGGTGCGTGGTCTCGGCCCGCCACACCGCGTACACCTGCCTGGTCAGCGCGGGTGTGACGGCGACCATGCGTACCCCGGCCGGCACTGTGGAGCGACCGAGCCTTGGGATCAGCGCGACCCCGAAACCGGCGGCCACCATGGCCAGTTGGGTCGGGTACTCGGCGACCGCGTGCTCGATGCGTGGCTCGACGCCGAGGCCGCGCAGCCGGTGCCGCAGCCAGTCGCCGCACACGGTGCCGCGGGGCCAGCTCACCCACGGGTCGCGGGCAACGTCCTCGATGGCCACGCAGGCGTGATCGGACAGCGGGTGGGTGAGGGGCAGGGCGAGATCCATCCCGTCGTCGAGCAGGTACGCCCGCTCAAGGTCTCCGGTGAACTCCAGCGGCGCGTTGTACCAGTCCTGCACAATCGCCACGTCCACGTCACCGCGCACCACGAGTGGCACCGACACCATCGGGTCCTGCTCGTGCAGTACCGGATGCAGCTGCGGGTAGTCGGCGCGCAACATCCGCATCGTATGCGGCAGCAGGCCGCGCGCCGCGGTCGGGAACGCCGCGATCGACAGCCTGCCGACCACCGCACCCCGGTGGCCCTCCAGCGCGGTCTCCGCCGCGTCGACCCGCGAAAGGATCTGCTCGGCATGGTCGACGAGTAGTTTGGCGGCGTCGGTGAGCCGCACTCCCCGGCCGTGCCGTTCGAGCATCACCTGCCCGACGTCGCGTTCCAGCTTCGCCAGCCGCTGTGACACGGCCGAGTTCGTGACGTGCAGCGCGTCGGCGGCTGCGTTGATCGACCCGCCGGTCGCCACCGCGTGCAGCGCGCGCAGTAGGCCAATCTCAAGCATGCGGGCCCCCCATATTCGACAAGCCGGACCTCGGAACCATTTTCCACTATAGGTGATACGTCCGTCTGCCCCCAGCTATGCAGTCGAGTTAGTCCCGTTGCTCGACACCTGAGATAGGCCTTCATGACGCATGACCAGCTCGGCGCTTAACGACGTCATCTTAGAAGTCCTTGGCTCTGCTGCAACCGGGATCGAACTCACATCCGTGGGTGCGCTGCCGGTGCGGCTTCTCACTGCTCACCGGCGGCGGCGGTTGGCCCGGCTCCACCGTTACGCGTTCGTAGTTCGTGGTGTGTGGTTGTTCAGGGCTCATTGGTGATCTCCTCTCTTATTGCGTCTGCTTCGTCGGGCGGGGTTCCAGGCCGCCGCTCTGCTCGGTCCGCGACCCGGGCTCTGGTACGGCGAGGCTGGCAGGCGACGGCCGACCCACCGCCGGGGGAGAAGCCGCCCCCTGGGCCATGGAAAGCCACACCGACCGGCTGACCGCCCACCCCTGGGCCGCGCTCGGCCCAGCCGAGCAGAGCCGGCTGGCGCAACTGCTGGCGCCGCTGTCCGGGGCCGCTGACGGGGTCCTCCCTTGTCCCAACCCGATCGGCCTGCCCCGCCCGGCGCGGGAAGGATGCCTCAGCGGGGGAGGGGACTTGCCAGCGCCGCTGCCTGCTCGCGCAGGTGCTCCCGACAGTCGGGTAGGTCGCGGGAGGCGATGAGCTCGCTGAAGTTGTAACAGCGCAGGGCACCGCCGAACCGCCGTCCGATAGGGCGATGACGCTGCCGTGGCGGACGCTGGTAGATCCGCTTCATGCCCAGCTAGCGCCCGTAGAACTCGGCCAACGGGCCCGGGTCAGTGGTGTCCAGCGAGGTGGAAACCAGCTTGCCTCCGGCAACCGAACCGGGGGAGGGCTGGGCCGCGGTGGTCATATCGCTCGTCGGTCGGTGCCCACCCCGTCCGGACTTCAATGGAACAGGTATCACCCAGCGATGGACCTTTATCGGCAAAAGGTGGACTGTAGAGAGCCAGCCTAGGCGCAACCTCTGAGGAGGCGAGCGACACGATGACCCGATTGCGGCCAACCGCGCCGGGATGACGAACCGTTGACGAACCGTTGACAGAGTCCGAAGGCTTCCAACGGAGTCTGATACCCACGCGCGGGAGCGCCAGGACGTAGCGCGATCACATTTCACATGGGGGCGGCCCGGCGGTGGCCACAAGAGGACCAGGAAGAGTTCCATGATCGATTCAGATAACCACCTCGTCCTTTCACTGCTCGGTGGGTTCTCCCTTCGGATCGCGGGCCAATACGTAGCACTTCCCATGCACTCGCGGCGGGTGCTTGCCTGGCTGTCGTTGGACAAGACGATCGGTCAGTGGTGCGACCGGGGCGTACTCGCCGAACGCCTGTGGCCCGATGCGACCACAGAGCGGTCGCGGGCCAGCCTGCGCACTGCACTGTGGCGGATACGCCGCGCCAGCTCACATCTCGTTCTGGTCGAGGTCGACCACGTCGTGCTCAGCTCCGACATCCAGGTGGATCTGCACCACTTTCGTTCAGTGGCGAGCAAGATGATCGCCGGCAACGAGGACCTGACTGGCGAGATCACAAGCCTGGTCGCGAACAAGGTGGAGTTGTTGCCTGGCTGGGATGAGACATGGCTGCTCTTGGCCCGCGAGCAACTTCGGCAGATGCGGCTGCACGCCCTCGAAGGCAACGCACGCCGGCTGCAGAAACAGGCGTGCTTCCCGGAAGCGATCGATGCGATGCTCGCAGTCGTCGCCGAAGAACCCCTGCGGGAGTCTTCGCAGACCACCCTGATTCAAACCCATTTGCGGTCAGGCAACCGCGGCGAAGCACGCCGGCAGTTCGACCTGTTCACCGATCTGTTGTGGAGTGAGCTGCGCTTGCGGCCCGCGCCCGATCTGTACCGGCTCGTCGGTGTTCCCGTGCCGGTAGCACCAGCCAGGGTGGTGCGACCGGCAGGGGTGCAGCCGGCCCGATCCAGGTCCTCCAATGACTGGCATGATGGCCGTCGAGTCACCCAAGGCAGTTGAGGCTGAGCGTTGCTGCGGGACTCGATTCTCCGGCGCACCATCTGCCACAACGCATCGTTGACGATGACGAGGACATCCACTGGGCAGACTGCCCGACGTGGCACACGCTGACAGTCGAGTAGTGATTATCCGGGTGTGGCGAGACTCGGGCAGGACGATCATCCGGGTGATCGTCGGCGCCGGTGGCACCACGACGCCGACGGCCGAGTGGGTCTTCGCCGAGGTCGACCAGGCGTGTGCGCAATTGGCCGAGGTACTCCATGACTTCGCTGGATCCCGATCGCCGGCGCCAACGCCGCGCGATACAAGGCGTTGACGTGAGATGACAAGCCCGTCCCGATCATCGTCGCTACGAAGGCATCTGACCGCGGAGGTAGACCGGTGACACTTGACGAACATGTGGGGTACCGCAGCGACGAGGAAACCTACTCTTCGCCGTTCGCAGGACTGGCATCCTTCTCGGAGCCAACCGCAGAACACGAGAAAAGCCCGACGGATTCCGGCGAATCTCCGTTCGAGGCGGTGTACTTCGCTGAGTCACCGTTCTCAGCCGAGTCCTACAGCGAGGCCGATGAACAGGCGGCATTCGCGGAGGATTTCCTCGAGGCGCTGCACGACGAGCAGTTCGAGGATGCGCTCGACGAGTTGATGAACGAAGGGGCAGCGCGCGTCCTCGCGGATGCGCAGCAATGGTCGGCCACTCCGTCGGAGTCCGAGGTCAGCGCTTCTCTTGACGAGTGGATCGGTCCTCTGGTCACCGAGTGGGAACGACTGATCGACGGGTTCTCGGCCGGGCTGGAGAACACGAGCTTCGAGGGGATGCCGGAGCACGAACTCGACGAGCTCCTGGAGTCCTTGGAGACCTACGGCCCGCTCGAATCCGAGATCTTCGGCAAGATCGTCCGGGGCCTCGCGAACAAGGCAAAGAGCCTGATCAAACACGCAGTCCAATTCGCCAAAAACCCGATCAAGGGCGTTGTGAACATTGCCAAGGCCGGTTTGGGAACGATAGCCGACGGGCTGAAGGGCCTTGGCAAGGGTTTGCTCGGCCCGCTGCTTCAGAAGCTCAAGCGCGCGGGCCTGTCACTGCTGAAGGGCGTGCTCAAGAAGCTGATGAAGCCGCTGAGCCAGATGCTGCCCAGCGCCGTGCGTCCGTTCATCCCCATCCTGATGAACAAGCTCGGGCTGGGCGAAGCCGACGAGACGACGTTCGGTGAGGATCACGAGTCCGAGCTGGGCGTCGCCAGCGCGCTCGCGGAGGCGTTCGACCATGAGGTCATGGCGCTGCTGACCATGCCTGAGGCGGACGAGGATTCGGGATACGGCGCCGAGCAGTCCTATCTTGCCTATCAAGCCTCGACCGAGTCTCCCTACGAGACGGGGTACGAGTACACCGGTGAATACCCCAACGAAGAGAACCAACTCGCAGCACTCGATGACGCACGTGCCCGGCTGGCCGTTCAACTGAGTGAGCACAACGGCGCACAACCACCGATCGCCGAGATCGAACAGTTCATACCGGTGGTCTTGGCGATCAGGCCGTTGTTGAAACTCGGGCTTAAACTGACCGGCAAACGCGATGCGTTGATCAACCTCATCGCCAGGCCGCTGGCGGGTCTTATCAAGGCAGCCATCGGGCCGGCCAATGCGCGCCAGATCGCCAGAGTCATCGGTCAGGAGCCCGACAAGTTGATCGCCCGCACCGTGGTCGGCCTGGGATTTACCACGATCGGCCTTGAGACGGCGACCAGCGCCGAAAGCGCGATTCCCGGTGAAGCGTTGGCCTCCACCGTGGAAGCCACCGTGATGCGGGTGCTCGAGGAACTGGCTCCCGAAGCCCAGTCTGATGCGTTGCAGGTCAGCGCCGCAGTGCAACGCGCCTTCAGTGAATCAGCCGCTGCCTACCTGCCGGACCGCATGTTGCGCGAGGATCTGCCCGAGCGCGAAACATCGCACGAAGCCGGCTTCTGGATCATGATGCCCAGGTCGACTGCGCCGCAGTACCGATTCCGTAAGTACACCAGGATTTTCGCGGTTCCGATCACGCGGCAGGCGGCACGGGCCATCCGTTGGTCCGACGGTGGCACTCTGGAAACCTACCTGCTCGACCGGGGCGTTCCCGGGTGGCCGGTCCAGGCTGAGGTGGACCTCTACGAGACGATGCCAGGAACCTTCGTGGGTCAACTGACCCGGGACGAAACTCTCCCGGCCGGCGAGAACCCGTTGGCAGAGGATTTTCAGCCGTTGACACCGGAGGTGGCCGGACTGCTGCTGTCCCAACCCGCTCTGGGACGCTCTCGGAACACCGTGACCCTGTCGCCCGGCTCCTACCGACCGTTGCCGGGCCAGCGATACTTCCGGGTGCGGGTAGCGCAGTTTCCGGCTCGCCGGGTCCGCCGGCCACGCCGGCTGGTCAGCGTCCGGTGGAACCCTTCGGACAAGCGACTGCGTATCGCCATACGGCTGTCGGAGCGACGCGCTCGCCTGCTCCAGGCGAAGATTCAGCGATCTGCGCCAGCGGGCCAGCGGGACCTGCCCTCGGTGTTGGCCGTCCTCCGCGAGATCTTGTTGCCTCGACTCCAACACCAGATCGCCCGCAGGCTGGCCAGGTCCGCAGCGCTTGATCCGGCCGCCGCGTCGGCGCTCGCCGGCACGATCGCAGCGGCCACCTCGACCGGCATCTCGACGTACCTCGTACAGCGGAGCGCGCAACTGGCAGCAGCCGTCGCAGATCCCGCCGAGGGCGTCACTATCACTGTGACCTTCAAGGGACTCGTGCTCAGCTCCAAAACCGTGCCGGCGCCCGAGGTCGTGACCCATCCGGGCTGGCTCGATGCCTGACATGCTGAGTCTCGAAACCGCGGCTCTCGGCTCGGAGGCGCGTCACTGGCGACGAGCCTGCGTCGGGCTCGGCGAGCTGGACGTCGCAGCGTCTCCGGGCGCGTGGGCGGAACTCGAGTCCTACCTCGGCCTGAGCGTGCGAAGCAACCTCATAGCTCAATCGAAGAGACTGACTGCCCAAGCCGATCAACTCATGTACGCGCTACGGGCGGCCGAGAAGGTGGCAGACCTTGATCAGGTCCGTGCTGATCTCCTCAGCCTACGGCGGCGCTATCTGCGCGCAGAAGCGACTGTCGACTTCTTCGGCGATGCGGTGAACACGAGAACCAATGCAACGACGGCGGCAATCATGCGCGGCCTAGATGCTCTCGCGGTGCACAGCATGGATCAGGTGCTGCGTCCACTCGGAATCGACGCACCTCCGGTACTCACCTATCTCGACAAGGGAATGGGAGCCTCAATACTCCGGTCGGGAGCTCGCCTCTGGGACGCATCCCTCTCACCCGCTGCTGCCATTAAGGTCACCCGCCACAATCTGTGGCAGCCGACCTCGCTGCTGCACGAGACCGGTCACCAGGTGGCGCATCTCACCGGGTGGATTCCGGAGCTGGCCGCCGCGCTGCATCGCGCCGTCCTTCCGCACAGTGAGCTGGCCGCTGACGCCTGGAGCTCATGGGCCAGCGAAGTAGCCGCCGATGTCTATGCGTTCTCGCTGCTCGGCTACGCACCAGTGCCGGCACTTGCGACGGTCGTGGACGGGCCATCGGCCGCGGTGTACCGCATGCCGTTCGGCGATCCGCATCCGATCGCTGCACTACGCGTGCACTTCAACACCGCACTCTGCCGCACCTGGTTCGGACCCGGGCCCTGGGATGAGCTGAGCGAGCGATGGCTCGCACGGCATCCCTTGAGCGCTGCGCCGAAGGACGCCGCTGAGATCGTGGCGGCGAGCATGCCCTTGCTCGAACGGCTCGCTGACGTCTGCACCCGAACCCGCATGCAGGCGTTCAACGGGACCTACCTGGCAAAGCTCGCCGACCCCCGACGGGTTGCGCCTGGCGAACTGAAACGCCTCGCCGATCGCGCCGGCGCATCCCTGTACACGTCGACGTATCTACAGCGCGTGGAGCCGATGAGAATCCTCTCGCTCACAGTATTGCGTGGACTCGACTCGGTGGATCCGCCGATCGCAATGAGGAACTGGCTTCTACGTCTGGGCGGCGATCGCTCAGTTGCCGCGTAACGAGAAAGGAAGCGACATGACGGATATGACCAGAGCAGTGGGGACGAGCGACGGGTCGGGGAGGGAGGACAGCGATGCGATCGATCGCCTCGTCAGAGCGCTGAACAGAACCACCCAGCTCAGTCGTCCTCAAGAGCAGGCCATCCTTCAGTTCCGTTTGATCAGGAACGGGCTGGGAAACTTCGGCCGTCATGACGATCCCGATGTGGTTCTGCTCAAGTTGAGCCAGAGTCACATCAAGGAAGACCAGAGCAGGCTCACGTTCGACGGGGCGGCGCCTAAGCACACGGCAAGACTCACGCTGAAGTATCGCAAGCCCCACCAGCATTATGGATCAGACGATGAGTTCGACGTTGAGACAGTTCCGTTCGGAGGCCGCCCCATCGTCTGCGATCGGCGTCGGATCGCGCTCGTCGAGGCAGGGGACGCATACGGCGAAGTGCTTGGCGTAGGGATCCCGACCCAGATCCCGTTGACGGATCCGACGCAGACGGCCAGTTAGGAGACTTGAAATGTTTCGCACTCTTGTAGGGGCCATCACGCCACCAGGGACGCTACCGGATGCGGCCGGCGCCAACGCAGTCCTCGCCGTTCATCCGCTGCAACTGAGCCGTTGGCTGGAGGAGGTATGGTCCAAAGGCGGGATTGGAGGCGCGGCCTGGACGACGATATTGGGTGGCGCGGCGGCCTCACCGTTCGGTGACATGAGCAAGACGCGGGTTCCCGACGCCTTGCTCAGCACGCTGCTTTCGGGTGTGAAGCCGGTAGCAACGGCCCCGACACCCCAGCAGCCCTATAGCGGCGCGGCTGGCATCGGGCTCACGCCACCACCGATATGGGAGCATCTGCTTTACGCCTACCTGATCGAATCAACCGGCATCTTCGAGATCCTCGGTGAGGTCGCTCGTCGATACGTCGCTGGCGAGACCCTGCCTGCGCCGACCTTCGACACGATGGCGTGGGTTCGGTCAACGGAGGATCTGTTCTTCCGCGACTCGCCACTGTTCAGCACGGGTGGTCCACTGGTCAGCCAGCTGCGCCCGGACACGACCGTCAACCGAAGGAACGCCTACTGGCGGATGTTCGGACTCGACCTTCCGCACCCGGCTCCCCGGCACATCGTCGGGCAGTCGTGGAAACAGGACGCGGGGCCCACTGCGAACGTGCGCTTCCTGGAGTTGTGGCATGAGTTACTCCGGCAGATCTGGCTCGGGTTCGAGAACGACACGAACAGCTCAGGCGCGAAGGCCACCGATGACAGCTACATCGGCTACATCTGCCAGACCCTGGGCGAGATGCTGCAACTCCGGCGCCAAGGAGGAATGCTTGCTCGCGAGGAGTTCGGATATGTGACGATGCTGAGCTGGTTTCACCTCACCGTCGAGTACGACACCGCGTTGGTCCTCGACCTCTCCGCGAACGCTGGCGCCAGGGGAAATCCAGCTGATCGGCTCGCTGCGATCGGTACACGCGTCGGAATGGCGCCCTCTCGGCAAGCGCGTGAGCTCTTCGAATTGGCAGACCTCGTGTCCCCACTGATGTGGGCAATCGAACTCGGCCTCTTCAACACGCCCTCAACGGCGCAGATCCTGTACAAGCACACCAACCTCGCGCCAGGAACCTCCCCGGCGGTCGCCAACACTATGAACCGGGTCATCGACCTTTGGCAGTCGGCAACCGGCGAACGGATCAAGGATCTCGCCGTCACAACACGACGACCGGTGGCTGACAGACGATCGGCCCAGCCGACCAGGCTGCTGCCAGGTTCTCTGGTCCCGACGGTTGCGCCGCCGAGTAACGGTCATCGCACACCGGCTGCACGTACCTGATGGCGACTGATGAGGAAGTGCCACGATGAACGGACATTCTGAATCGACGGTCTTTGCCTCACTCGATGAGACCCAGTTCGAAGTCGACACCACCTGGCCGGTGCACGAGGGGATCTTCGCCGAGAATCTCGGCGGCGGCTCCGACCGTGCTGAGCATTCGCAGGAAGCCGATTCCACGGAACTCGGAAGCGAAGTGGACGAGACCTTCGGCTACCGTGCCGAGGCTGATCAGGAGGCGCATGACTTGGAGGCCCGCGACTTGGCCTACGGCGGCGAGGCTGAGCACGAGGCGCATGACTTGGAGGCCCAGGACTTGGCCTACGGCGGCGAGGCTGAGCACGAGGCGCATGACTTGGCCTACGGCGGCGAGGCTGAGCACGAGGCGCACGACTTCGAGGCCCGCGATTTGGCCTACGGCGGCGAGGCTGAGCGCGAGGCGCACGACTTCGAGGCCCGCGACTTGGCCTACGGTGAGTATGGCGGCGGATGGACTTCCGAGCAGCTCGGTGAAGCCTGGGCGAATGGAGGTCACTCAGCGGCGCTCAGTTTCCAGGACACCGCGGAGAACACCGGCGCGGAACACGATTTTGCCGTCGGTGAGTACGTCGGCGAGTGGAGCGGCGAAATGCTCGCCGAAGAATGGGCGGCTGGTGGAGAAGGCTTCGTCGTCGGCGATTCCAACGGCGCCGTCGCCGAGTTCGGGCAGGAAGACGGCGGGCCGCAGGTCGCCTCCGGTCAGTTCGTTCTGCAGCGGCATCCCGTCCTCACCAAACATCGAGGCACACCGCCGGACCTGATTTTGCGGTGGAACACCATGTCGAAGTCGACGAGTGTCATCGACGTTGTCATCCATCTGCACGGCTACAGCAGCAACGGCCCGCGCATGCGATTGGCGGACAAGGCTGCCATCAGCGGACTGGACCTCGCGCCGCCCGGAGCGCGTACCGGCGGACCGACACGACCGATCCTCGGGCTCGTCCCGCGCGGGAACTTCTTCGGTGGTGGTCGCGGCGATGCGTACAACTTCCCAGAACTGGTGAAGCCCGGAGCGATCCTTGAACTGGTCGGCAGCGGCTTGGAGATCCTTCGGCTACAGACCGGCGTCAGCGCCAAGCTCGGTCGGCTCATTCTCACAGGCCACTCCGGTGGCGGCGCGCCCGTCAATGCCATCGTCCGGCACACCGACCCGGACGAGGTGCACATCTTCGACGGCACCTACGGCGACATGTCACACGTGGTTGCCTGGGCAAAGCGCCGGATCGCACGAGGCACCGCCGATTCGGCACTTCGCATCCTCTACCGACCCGGAAGCGGTACAGCCAAGAACGCCCTCCTCGTCGCGAACGCGATCTGTGGCGAACTGTCGGCTAGTCCCAGCTCAGCTGTCCTGCGCCGGCTGTTCCGCGTCGAGGCCACGTCGGTGGAGCACATTCCCATGCCGCGGACCTTCGGATGGCGGCTGCTTGTCGACCCCGCAGCCGACCTGCCCGGAGCGACACCGCACACCTGCGCGCACGGCCGGTCGGTTCCAGCCGCTCCCTCGGGAAGCCGGCCGGCGGCTCCACAGCCGGCTACGTCGACCCCGCTACCGGTGGGCGGTAGGACGCAGACCCCAGATCGAATCGCCGGACGGGTACGCCGCGGTTCGTTCTCCAAATGCGCGACCGGCGAGCAAAAGGGCGCGGGCGCGCTGCGCAGGCAATGGACGCGCCTCACCGGGCGCAAGGCGGGGACCTTCAATTGCAGATCGACAGCATCCGGCAGCCCGTCGTTGCATGGCGAAGGCCGTTCGATCGATTGCTATGCGAAGGCGGCGATCCCAAGCAGGCAGCCGAGGCGGCGGCCTACATCACCTGGCTCATACAAAATGCGGTCGAACTGCAGGTCGCGGTCATCATCTGGAACAGGCGAATTTGGGCTTGGCACCTGCGCGCTGCCGGGTGGCGTCCATACAAGCTCAACCCCCATACCGACCACATCCACGTCGATCTGAGCTGGGAAGGCGCGCTCCACCCGAGCCCGCTGTTCGCAGGACCGGTACCTGGGCTTGGCGGCCCAGGCTCAGTTCCGCTACCTCCGTCGTCGGCCGCTTCGCCGAAACCTGGCGGCGCCGCGCCGAAGCAATCCGGCGAGACTCGGAGGCCGGCCGAGTTCGTCAGGCGGTACGGTGCCTTCGCCAAGGCCAGCCAGGCCCAGACCGGAGTGCCGGGTCTGGTCACCTTGGCTCAGGCGGCGTTGGAATCGGGCTGGGGAGTCAAGGCAGCCGGCAACAACTTCTTCGGGATCAAGGCGAAGGCCACCGAGGACCCGTCGACCCGGCAGTTGTGGCGGACCCGTGAGGTCCTGTCCCGTCCTGACGTGCGCACCTTCCCGGAAATCATCTCGATCACGCCACGGCCTGATGGCAGGTACGACTACGTCGTCCGGGACTGGTTCCGAGTGTTTCCCTCCGCAGCACAGGCGTTCATCGGCCATGGCGAGTTCCTTCGTCGCAACAAGCGCTACCAACCGGCGTTCCAGTTCGCGAACGATCCATATCGCTTCGCGGCTGAAGTCGCCCGCGCCGGGTACGCGACCGATCCCCGCTACACGCAGGCATTGCATTCAGTGATACGGCTTCTGGAACGCAACGGCTGGTCCTGAGATCCGGATGAGGCCAAGGGCAGGCGGCGGCCTGGCGCCCAACGGAGAGCCTTACCCTGCATACGCGCGATGTGCCGCGAACATGATGGCAGCGACGTGCGTTACGGCGCCGGGCGACCTGACGACTGAACCCGGCGATCACCGATCGCGCGAATGGCGACTTTTGGCCGGCCCGCTCGGGCATGCAGCGTTGCGGCCAGCATCTGTGGCGCGCTGGATGCTCCGGCGCCGGCCTGCCACTCCGCGGAGACGATCCGGGTCTCGCCCGGTCGCAGGTCAAATCCCGGTGCGGCAGCGATCCCTGCCAGGTAGCGCGTGCCGGATGGCGTCGCCAGCGTCGTCGGACTGATGGTGAACAGAACGAGGAAGTGACGGCAGATCTCGGCAGACCTGGGGTTGCTTACGCGCGCATAGACCCAGTTCCGCGTATGCCGCGACGGTACCTGGTGGATGTCGAGGCCATCATTCTGGCGCCGAATCCAGGTGTCGGCCAGAGACCCCGTCGCGTCACCGAAGGTGATCTCAGGCAGCGATGGGGGGTCTGCAAATCCGTAGACGAACCTGTGGAACGCATCCACCAGCAGCGGATCTCCCGATGCTGCCACCAGGTACGCCTCCAGCGAGGCCGTCGACAGGGGAAGCCGATTCCTGATCCGGTAGAGGTCGCTCATCACTGCGCGAAGCCGGCCGGCGCCGATCGCTGCGGCCACTCCACGGAAGAAGCGAGCCCCGTCGCTATAGGCATTGGCGGCCGTACGGCGCTGAAAGGAGGCGCGAGAGCACAGTTCCATCGGTGGCTCGGCGAAGTCGAATGGCTCTGTCGCCATCGCGCCGTCGTCGTGGAATCGCGTGAATGCCTCGTCCCACCATCCGTCCGCGTGCGAGGCGGGGGTGATGCCGCGCGCGAACCACGAATGGAAGATCTCGTGCTCAAGCGCATCCGCGGACGTCGTCGTCGCGTTCGCATATTCCATGCCGCCGGCAGCGCCGTGCAACAGACACACGAATCGATCACCATCGAAGGCGCCATAGTCGCGCTCGTTCGAGGCGAGGAGCCGTTCGGTTCTTTTCAGCTGCGCCGGAAGGCGCTCGGATCCACCGCGTTCCTGCCACATTTCGATGGAGATTGTGCGACCAGACACCGGTAGCAGCACGGAGGCCGCGGCTCGCTCCATCGAGTCGCTCGGTCGTAGCTCCACGAGCGACGACATCGTCGTCGACCAGGCAGGAAACTCAGCCGTCCAGCGGTTGTCACCGGTTGCCCTCAGGGTGGCGTTAGTGATCACCGAATGAGCGACCTGCGTGCCGGTCATCCGCAGATCGAGCCGAAATGGAAATTGGTCGAACGGCAGATTGGCGGGAAACCACGCTTCAAGGTGCCGTCCGGCATAGAGGTCCGCCAGTCCGAACGACCATCGCAGCCGACCACCGTCAGACCAGTGGAGCACCGGGGGGTAGTCGCCGCCAAGCTCAGCGCGCGGAGTGGCCAGGCGATAGGCAAGCCGGAGCCGGTGGACCGAGTTGGCGGTCTGAACTCTGTCGATCATCCGGACGGTGCTGAAGGCGCCGGCGCCCACGTCTCTGTCGGAGACCAGATCCGGGTGTGCCTCCAGGCCGTCCAGCCAGCAACGATCGATGTGCTGTCTCAAGTCGAACAGCGGACATCCTGAGGTGGGCCCGACCAGGTACTCCAGCTCTGCACGGACCGAACACGTCGACGTCCAGGCGTCCATGGCCACCGCTGCACGGAGGCCGAGGATGTGAACCGGAACGCCCAGCCGTCCGTCGATGGGTATCGGAGCTGGCGCGTCGCGAAAGGGGTTCGACGTCACAGTTCGTGCGCTGGTCCGTTCTGTCTGGTGACGACCGGGAGTCGTGCCTGGTTGTCGCGCACTGTGGCATCAGGGCATCGCGCGGAGCGTCAATCGTTCGTAGTGTGGTCACGGGAGCTCTAGGTCTTGGGTGAGTCTCGCCTACGCGTTCGGATCTGACGCCTTCGCTGCCCGCCCCGTCCTTGCTCGCCTTCCTCATGCTCGCCGGCCAGGGTCGACTTCCACGGCGTGGTTCTGTCGCAGCGAGGCGAGCGCCTGTCCACCTAGCCGTCTACGGCGGCGCCAACAGCGGCTGCAGCCGCGCGGCCCGATTCCGCGACAGGGTCGACGATCGGAGACATATGCATCCGGCCAATTTAACCGGCGGATACCTGCCTGATCCTCCACGGCAAGCCACCTGCGTTCGGGCTGTCCTGATCGAGGCCGTCGCCACAGTCTCGCGCGGGCGGATGCGATCGCCGAGCCAGTGGTCATGACGTCCTCGGTTGACCTGCGCGACCCTTGACCTCCTCGGGCGCCGGGCGAACAATGCCAAGACAGGTCTTGCTCACCAGAATACGGGGGGATGGGCTATGACTGTTGTCCGTCGGGCTGCCTGGAGCACCGAAGCGGGGCAGGCGGGTGGGTGGCCGACGAGCCTGACCTGGTATGCCGTCGCCATCCGTGAGATGAAAAAGCTGACGCCGCGGCTGGAGGAGTTCTCACCGCTGGCGATGGAGGCGAATGCCCTCGGCAATCGTGAACGGCCTACCCGGGCCGATCAGCAGCGGTACCGGGATCTGGTGCAGGCGATGACACCGATCCTCCAGGGGTGGAGCGATCCGCGTGGTCTGGGCTACCAGTCGCAGGTGCACGACTCGTTTCTGCCGCCTCGGGCGTGGCCGCGGCACGGCGGCGCGCTGGTGATCTGGAGCGAGTGCGCCCATGGGAACTGGTTCTTCCTGCCGTGGCACCGGGCGTATCTGCTTGAGTTCGAGCAGGTGGCGCGCGCGCACGTTGTCCGGCTGGGCGGCCCGGCCGACTGGGCGCTGCCGTACTGGAACTCCTCCGACTACCGTCGTGACCCCCAGGCCGCGTCGCTGCCGCTGGCGGTCCGCGACCCGCTGCTGCCTGACGGGCTCGACCTGGCGACCGAGAACGGCCAGCCGGATCCCGACCGCGGCAACCCGCTGTATGAGCCGAGCCGTATCGGGCCGGAAGACCTCCTCGGCCCACCGTCGGCCGAGGATTGGTGCGACGCCAGCGGGGCACTCACCCGTCACCATTACGCCAACTCCGAGGACACGCAACGGATCTCTTTCGCGGGCGGCTACCTAGAGGACCTGACGCAGTTCCATTTCTCCGGCGAGATGGGTCAGGTGGACGCCCAGCCGCACGGTCTCGGCCACACGCACACGGGAGGCCTGATGGCCGCCTTCTCGACCGCGGGCCTGGACCCTCTCTTCTGGATGCACCACGCCAACGTCGATCGACTGTGGGAGACCTACGCTCATGACCTGGGCCACGGCTACCCCTTCCCGGATGGCCGCCCCGCCCAGCCGGGGCTGAACCAGGAGGCCTACGACTCCTGGGCTGGCCGGGAGTTCCGCTTCCTGCGCGCCGATGGCGCCGTCGGCACGTGGAAGGCGCCAGGGGTGACCGACACCAAGGCACTCGGCTATGAGTACGACACCGTCGCGCGTCCCGTGTTCAACGACTTGATGTGGGTGCCGTCCGGGCAGGATGTCGACGCGTTCGGTGTCGTCCGGGGGCGGCGGAGGTTCACGGCTGTGGCGGCAGCGATCGACGTTCGGATCTCGCAGCGGGTCACGGTCTTGCTCACCAGCGGCGAGCCGGGCGAGGACGGCAGTGGCCTCGTCGGCCCCACGACCTTGTGGAACGTGCGGTTCGACGGCCTTCGCTGTCATGCTCCGGCCCAGACGTCCTACGCCGTCTACATCGATCTGGACGACGGCGTGGAGCGCGATCCCGCGCGCTTGATCGGGGTGCTCTCGCTCTTCGGTGTCTTCGAGGCGAGTCTGGAGGCCAACGGCGACGTCGGCCGCACTAGGCTGCTCGAGGCGACCGGGGTGGTGCGCGCCCTTCCTTCGTTCGACCCCTTCTCGGCCCGATTGACGCTGATCCCGGCCAATCCTGACCGCGACCTGGCGGCCGTAGCGCTCACGGCTGAGCGGATCTCGCTCGAGGTTGCCGAGTAGCCCGTGCCGGCGGTCAGCCTCCAGACCCGTGCCTGGCTACGTACGGTCGGCCGCGCCGGGCCCGAGCGTTGGGTGTGGGCTGTGTCGGCGTTGGGCTGGCTGGGGCTCACAGCCCCGCTGTGGGCTCCGGTGCTGGGCTCGGGGCAGCATCACAGCGGCAGGCCGGACAGCGGGATGCGCATGCCGATGGGCGAGACGGTGTCGGGCGTGGACGGCATGTCCTGGTGGCCCCAACTCGGCGACCACCTGGTCATGTGGACCGCGATGGTGCTCGCCATCATGCTTCCCCTGGTGGCGTGGAATCTGCGCCAGGTCGGCATGCGCAGCCCGCGTGCCCGCCGGACAAGGGCCACGGTCGAGGTGGCGGCCGGCTGGGCCGCCGTCTGGCTCGGAGCCGGAGCCGTGGTGTCGGTGGTGGCCCTGACCGCGACGCGCGCCGCCTCGCCGACGTTGCTCGTGGCCGCGAGCGTGGCGATCACGGTCGGCTGGCAGTTCATGGGTGCACGGCAGGTGGCCGTCGCCCGCTGCCACCGTACGTTCGCTCCTCCGCTGGGACGAGCCGCGCAGCGCGCATGCGTGCGGTTCGGCGGATCGCTGGGCCGCGACTGCTTGGTCAGTTGCTGGGCGGGCATGGTGATGATGACCGCCGCCAACCACCGGCTCTTCGTGGTGTTGCCCATCGCGTGGTTGTCCTGGCGGGACCGCCGGCGGCCGCACGACCGGCCGGGGACGGCGGTGTCCGTTCCCGTCGTGGTGCTAACCGGGCTCGTCGCCGTCCTCTTTCCGGGATCTTGGTGACGGCTGGCTTATGACGGCCGGCTTATGACGGGGCCCGGGGCGAAGCTCCAGGTCTGCGCCTTCCCCATCGCCGAAGCGCTCACGTCAAACCACCACACGCCCGCCGGTAGTTCGTCGGTGCTGTGGACCGGACCGAGCTCCTTGAGCGCGTCGACGAGCTCCTTCTTCGGCACGGCGCCCTGGACGGTCTGGTGGAAGACACCGTGCCTGGTCGAGAGCACCGAGCACAGTTCGCGCTCCCTCCCCGCCGACTTCCAGAGGCCGACGAGCCGGCGCGGAGTGGCGTTGCGACTGCCGTGGTGGCCGACCTTGTAGAGCTCGACCGAGGCGAGCGCCTGGCTGAGCTCGGGCTCGGCCGTGCGGCCATTCTCCCCGAGAGCCCGGTCGAGTGGGTAGCTCCAGTTCTCCACCTGGGCGTCGCCCGTCAGCAGAAGGCTCCGGTCCCCGACCGTGACCAGGAGCACCACGCTGGTGTTGTTGAGGACCTGGTCGAAACCGGCCACGATCTCCAGCGCCTGCCGGGTCCCGGCTCGGTGCATCTTGTCGACCAGCCACCCCGCGGACCCGAGACCGGCCGGGGGAGCCACCTCTTGCCTGGCTGCTCGGGCATCATCGGCAGGGACTGTTGTCAACTCGGGGGCGAGGGCGCCCTCGCGGGTCATCGCCAGCCAGTATTCCGACGAAGCCGAGGCGTAACTCATGCGGGGCACCTGCTTGAGAGTGGGCGGCCCGAGCACCCGGATGTCGACACCGGGCAGCAGCGTCGCGGTGTCGAGCTGGTCGTCGGCCCTCACCCATACCGTCGCGTCCGGAGCGGTCCACGTCCCGAGCATGTCCAGCGCGTCCTGGTTGACAACGCCGAGCTCGGCGAGCTGTCCGACGCGCCCTGCCGCGGTACGCCCGTCGAGGCCGAACTCTTTCACCACGCGCGCGCCGAGTCCGCCGACAGAATCCAGGAGCGCGAGGAAGTCCCGCGACGAGGCGTCGAGTTCATGGCCGCTCGCAGACGCCGTCTGGGCCGGCCCGTCGGTCCAGGGCCGGATGATCAAGCTCGGCCGGAGCGGGAGGAGGTGCTTCTTAGCCGCGGCGTCGCCGAAACCGCGCACATGGTCGGCGTGCCGGTGGGTCGCCACGACCACGTCGAGGCGCCCGCCGCAGTGCTCGGCGATCCTGGGCGCCAGCTTCGCGAGGGTCGGGCCACCAGGGGCCTGCGCCTTCGTGCCGAAATCGATGAGGAGGTGCCGCTCGGATCGCCCGTCGGGCAAGGGGCCCGAGTACCCGATGGTCAGCAGCAGACAGTCTCCGAATCCGACCTGGTAGGCACGCAGCCGCACTGTCGCCGGCGCGCTCACCACGAGTCCTCCGACCGCATCTCGTGCAGCAGCGCGAAGCGTTCGCCTGGAGGGGTGCCGTCGGTGGTGCCGTAACCGCCTTTGGAGTCGTGGATGGCGCGGGCGACCAGGTTATCCAGGCGGGCCTGCTGCCGCCTCGTGTCGAGCACCGGCTTGCGCTGCTGCAGCCGGAACCTGCCGAACTGGTCGAACACCAGCACCCCGCCGCCCCACATCTCGACCTTGACGTCCTCGGGTAGGCCGTCGGGTCGGTGCATGCCGGCGGGCAGCTCACCGGCGGTAGTGCCGATCCACTGCGTGTAGTCGGCGAGGATCTCGGTGACGATGAGGCCGTCCGCGCCGACGCGAGTCGTCGTGATGACCCGGTCGACGCGGGTCGCCAGTCGGACATCAATCCCCAGCGCCGCGGAGTTGTTCCAGATGAATGAGAACACCTCTTCCGGACTCGTGCGCAGGGCGATGAGGTTCAGGTGCTCGTAGCGGATCCGGTCCGGCGGGTTGTCCGGGTCCTCGGACGGCTGCTGCCCGCCCGGTTCTGGGGCCACCTGACCGTCCACGTCCAGCATGTGGTGTGGTGAGGGCTGGATACCGAAGTCCGCAAAGGCCTGCTTCAGCGTGTCGCGGTAGTTGAAATCGTCGTCAGGGGTCAGCCGGGTATCGGCCGTGATGATGCAGTCGATGACATCGGCGAACTCGAGCTCGACCGGCGGCAGGTAATCCAGCGACTGCAACACCATGCGCAGCAGGTGGCCGGCGGCACGCACCCCTTCCTCGGCCACGCGGTCGGCGTCCAACCCGCCTCGTGGGTCCAGCGCATCGATCCGCGACGCCCACATGCCCGCCAGGGTCCGCATCACGGCGGCCACCAACACCTCGGCGCGGCGGTGCGCCTCTTGATACTCGGGCTTTTCCAGGATCGTGTCGTCCGGCTCGAGATCGACTGACCGCCTCAGCGGCATATCGCCGGCGCCGAGGTCAGGCTGCTGGTCCCGCAGCGCGCGAGCCCGGCCGAGCTGTTCGCCCAGGCCGAGGAGCGCGGTCTTGGTGAGCAGGTCGCGGCGCCCGGCGATCCGCGCGTTCTTGCGTTGATTCGGGTCTGCGATGGCCTCGGCTGCGCCGTCTGAGCAAAAGCTGATCCGGGTGCTCTTCTTCTCGCCCATGAGCAGACGCTTCGCGACGCCCGCGAGCTCGAATACCGACAGCATCGCCACCACATCGGCCAGGCCCTCATGAAACGCCAATTGGTCCGGCAGCCCGGGCTCGACGTAACGCGGGCGCAACCCGTCCAGGATCGCGTGCGTCACCTCATGAGCGATGACGTCATAGGACAGACAGGCATAGACGGGGTCGTGGCCGTCGAGCGCCGGCAGGTACCCGAACACCACGGCCTGCCGATCCGGCATGTACGCCGCGTTGCCACCGAGCATCCCCTTCGCCACCAGGAACAGATGTGGCCAGCCGGAGCGCCACGGCACCCGGCGCCCGAGGCGGCGCTCGAACAGCGCGAGGGTGTGCGCGGCGATCGCGAACACGTTCTGCGCGCGGAACTCCCGCTGCCTGGCGAGGTCGCCCGAGGCCCGTCCGCTCCACTCATCCACGTAGGTCCACGGGTGGCCGGGCTCATGCAGTCCAACAGGCGGCTGGGCGGGAGCGCCGCGGGCGCCGACGTCCACGACATGGAAACGATGGTTGGCCGGGCCCGGTTGGAGCCGCCCGGCGGGCACCGGGATCTGCACTGTGATGGGCTGGTCGGCCTCGATGATTTCCGGATCCTGGGCAAGAACAGTCATCGGCGCCGTGTCCAGCTTCAGCAGATCGAAGTGCCCAGGTTTGCTGAAGGACGGGCTTTCGCGCCCGCGATAATCCAGCTCGTCCGACCGTTCGATGATCTCGGCCTGCGTGTCAACCTTGATCTCGTCGATTCCAGGCATGAGATGCACCCCCCGGTGTCGTCATGCTCCAGTGATAAGCAGTGTGAACCCGTATTCAGCACATGTCGAGCCCGGACGGCACTGTCGTGTTGGTCGATCACATGCGTCCGTGACACGCCTTTCGGGCAAGCGCTGGCGCAGCAGCCCGATGGTGTTTCGCCCGTGCCAGCCTGGAGAGTGGACTGATATCCCGAGCTTGCGGTAGAGGTGGTCCACCGGTTCGACGTAGGTCTCCTATACCCACCCGCGATGTGCTGTTCGAGATCGTCAGGACGATGACGGCGTCGGTTGACCGAGGGGAGTTCCGGCGAACTTGACGACAGTGGGCTTGTTCTGCGCAGTAGTGTCGCTAGCTATGGATGTCGTGGGTTTGGGCTGGGCCGGAACGCGCACTGAGCGGGCGCCGGAGTTAGCTCGCTTCTATCAGGACGTGTTGGGCCTGCGATGCGTGCATACCGAGCCGGGCTTCTGGGTGTTCGAACTGCCGGACGGACGCCATGTGGAGGTCTTCGGCGCCGACTATCCCGGCAAGTCCCATTTCGACAGCGGACCGGTCGTCGGCTTCGCGGTGAGGGACCTGGAGCAGGCAGTGCAGCAGTTGCGCGACGCGGGTGTGGAGCTGCTCGGCGAACCAGGCCCGACTTGGCAACACTTCCGGGGCCCGGACGGCAACGTCTATGAGGTTGTCTCCGCCTGAGCCGCCGAATAACGCCGGTGAACACTGAGAGCCAGCACTGCGAGACTCTCACTGGAAGTGGCGCTTGGTGACCGGTTATGGGCCGGGACTGACGAAGACCCCGAGTCTTTTGCTTATATGTGACATGCTCCGACCGCGCTAAATAAATGTCCGGGTGCGGTCGCACGCCGAGGAACCATTCCGGAGTCGTCACGTGTCAAGTCTCGCTGGTCCTACGCCCGATCGCCCCTCGACGGCGCCGGTCGCGATATCGACGACGTTCCAGCGGCTGTCAGCTCCGCGAAGCGAAGTCCAGCCTAGCCAGTCAGATGGCCCAGCGTCGCGATAGGTGGCGGTGCTGGAACCTTGGCAACGGCGTAGTCCATCCGTTGCAAGATTCGATCAACCTCGACGTTATCCGTCAGCTCCCCGTAACGTGTGCGGGCTTCGCGCAGATCGTTGCGGGCAACAAGAAGCAGCCCGCGCGCGCGTTGCGGATGACAGGCAGGCGGTGGAAGAAGTGCTTCGTACGCGCGGATTCCACGCTGGATGCGCCCGGCGCACACGTGCACGAGCGCCAGATCGAAATGATCGCTTCCGGTGTTGACCTGGCCGCTTGTCGACTCGTAGAGCCATCGTGCCGCGGCGTCCAGGTTGCCGAGCTGGTATGCGCACCACGCCGCGAGGCTGAAGTATTCCGCGCTCCTGGAAAGTTGCGCCAACGCCTCGGTCTGGACCTCCGAGTACAACTGCACAGCCTTGTGGGTGTCCCCTTGCAGGTGTTGCACGTCGGCAAGGTTCTTGCGACTCCACAATCCGTCGTTCAAATCGGCGGCGCGTTCGCACGCTGCTCGTGCAGCTGGCAGGTCGGGCGGATCCGTGTGCATCAGGCACCAGCCGAGACCGTGGTGTGCCTCTGCGCTTTCGGGCGAGGCCTCGATCGCCATCCGGTACACCTGGGCAGCGGCATCGAAGACTCCGATGGTCGTGAGCACATCGCCAAGATGCGCCACGACCCAGGCCGTGGTGGGCGCCGACGCGGCCGCGTCGTCCAAAAGCGCGATCGCGCGATCGAACTCGTCGATCTCGGGGACGGACAGAGCATCACCGAGCCGTGCCTTGGCGAGCGGGTCGTTTCTGTAGATCATCAGAGCCCGCTCGAAGTCCTCGGCGGCAAGCTTTGCCTCCCCGGCGTCGAGGTGCGCAAGCCCGCGCGAGGCGAGACCCTCGTAGTGACTGGGGAATATGTCGAGACATGCCTGCGTCTCTGTGATCGCCTCGGCAGGATTTCCGCTGAGCCGGCATGTCTCGGCGTGCAGCGCCAGCAAGTCGGCATTCTTGTGCCAGTCCGTGATCGCTTCGATCGATTCGCGTGCCGCCTCGACGTCGCCGAGGTCGAGTTCCAGGCGTGCCTTGCCCAGGACGACTGCGATGCTGTCCGGATGGCGGGCAGCGAGGTCGGCCAGAACATCCGCGGCTGCGCGGGGATCATCCACGGCGAGCATCTCGGCTCGCAGCAGGTTCACGCGAGGGTCGGCTGCCCAGCGTGTGTCGATGTCGGCGAGCTTGGCCACACCGGCAGCAGGGTCGAGCCAGTACCAAGACCTGGCCTGCTCCAGCATGACGTCGAGGTCGTTGGGGGCGAGTTCGGCGGCCCGGTCCGCGAAGTCCCGAGCAGCCTCCACCTCTCCGGCGAGGCGGGCTGTGATGGACTGCTCGATCAGCACCTCTGTGCGGTTCGGCGCGAGAGCACTCGCTTGCGCGAGATCGTCCTGCGCCTCGCTGATCATTGTGAGCGATCGGCGCAAGTCCGCGCGAAGCAACAGATGATCGACTCTTGAGGCATTGCTGAGCCATTCCAGTTCCGGACGGTTCACCACCTCCAAGGCCTCCGTCAGCTGCCCACGACGGGCGAGCACACGGGCAAGATCGACGGCGCCGTCGCCGTAGCTCGGATCCTGTTTGATCAGTTCCGACGCCGATCGCTCGGCCTTATCGAGATCGTTGTCGGCCAGGTGGATGCGCGTGGCAAGACGGCGCGCGTCGCGGTGCCGCCAGTCACGTCTGATCACTTCCTCGACGGCCGCCAGCGCACCGGGCGCATCACCGGTCGCGTCCAGCACGAATGCTCTGATCCACCACGGTTCAGCCCAGTCGGGTGCGAGATCGGCGCTGCGCGCTGCCGCCTGCAATGCTTCGGCGGCTGTCTCGGGCGGCCAGGGCTGGTCAGCGCACACGAGCGCGACGGCGAGGAGGAGGTGCGCACTGGCCTGTTCCGGATACCGCGTCAGCAGGCTGCGAGACAGTTCGAGAGCCGCGACGCACTGCCCGCCGTTGAGCAGCACCTCGCCTTCCAGCAACTCGAGGTAGAAGTCCTGAGGCCACTCCTGGCGCCCGCGGCGGATGATCGATAACGCGCCTGTCCAGTCGTCGTCGTCGGCGCGCATGCTCGCGTATTTGTAGATGTCGCTCGTTTCGGCCACCCCGTGGTCGTACATGTAGGCGAGGACCGTGAGCGCGTCCTCGCGATCGCCGTCGAGCAGCGCCAGCTGCCATCGCAGCCGGAGAAGGCTCGTTCGCCCACCTCCGTACGGTCCGGCGCGGAGCGTGAGCGCGTGCGCGGCCGACACATTCCCCATCTCGTATGACACGGCGGCTACGATCTCGAGCGCACGCGGGCTCGTGGGGTCGTGTCGCAGTACGCGCTTGGCGTAGTGATCCGCGCGGTCGAGATCATGGGCTGTCTGCGCGATCTCTGCCGCAGCGACGAGCACCTCAGGCTCGTCTGGCGCCTGTCGCAGGGCGAGCCCGATGTCGGTCCTCGCCCGTTCGAGGTCGCCCAGCAGGGCAAGGGTCGCCGCCCGTTGCGCCAGGACGACGGGGTCTTGCGGCTCGATGGACAGGGCGCGGTCGAAGTCGACGAGCGCCGCGGCCGGTTCGCCGAGCCGACGCCGAGCCTCGCCGCGTAGGGCGATGCTCGTCGTCATGGCGGGATCGGCTTCGATCGCGGTGCTGAGCGCCGCCACCGCTTCGCCGGGGCGACCGGCGTGGAGGAACAGCCGGCCGGCTTGCTCGAACTGCAGGCGCGCGTCATCATCGCGACCCTGCGCCCTCAGCACGCGAGCCTGCAGACAGTGCAGGTCAGGATCGCCGGGCATCGCCGCCAGTGCGAGCTGGATCAGCGGTCCGGCTTTGGCCGGCTTCTGCTGATCGAGGTAGGACTTGGCGAGCTCACGCATGACCTCGGGCGGCGCGGTCTCGCCTTGAATAGCCAGTTTCAGTTCCGCGCGCGCCCGCTTCGCCTCGCCGACGGCGGCGAGAGCGATGCCGAAGTCGCCGTGGTCGCGTTTGTTCAGCTCCTGCGGCGCGAGCGCGGCGAATCGGCGCGTCGCTTCGCCGAACAACTGCTCGGCGCGCACGTTGGCGCCACGGGCTCGCGCCGCCTGGCCGGACACGGAGAGCAGCACGGCGTCGAGAACGGGAATGCCGGGGGGGACACCGACCTTCTCTTGTGCCGTGGCGAGCGATCGCTCGCATTTCTCGATGTCGCCGAGTCGCAGTTCGATACGCGCGCGCTCGATCTCGGCCCTGACGGTCACCTCCACGAAGGTGGCGGACGCGCGATCGACGACGGCGCGGCCGAGCAGCTTGATGTGCCGTCCGAAGGCACTCGTCGCGCGGGCCATCACTGGCCTCGGGCATTCGACGCTTGGCTGGGCTCTCGGCTCCCACTGGCGCCGCTCGCGATGAGCTTCGCCCGCTTGTAGATGATGGCCGCCTTGTCAGGATGGGCGAGGCGGCCCAGCCACATCGCGCAGATAAGTTGGCGCAGCGAGTTGCTGAATCCCGACAGTCCCTGGACAACGGTCTGGTCACTTAGGTTTTCGTTCGCGAGCTGGGAGGCCGCGTCCTTGACTTCGGGCAGGCCGCTGACCGGGTACTCACTGTCCGGGTACTCCTTGCGTAGCGTCTGGAGGAATCGGTCGGCCTCAAATCGCAATTCCTCGTCGAGGACTGGGTCGTCACCGTCGAAGGCAGACCGTGCCACCCGCCATTCCCGGTCGACGTTCTTAACGGTCGTCGATAGGTGGCCCTCGAACTTTCCACCCCCGAGCGCAGGCAGACGCTCGAGCAGCGTCTGCAAGCGCAGGGCGTCTGCGGGCACCTCAGGCCGCACCGCTTGAGGGTTCGGGTCGAAGTCGAGGAACGTCGCGGCAACGACGTAGCTTGGGCCGAGAACAAACTGCGCGTAGAGGTCCGCGCACAGCAGCCGCGTCCTGGGCGTGACGCTGTCACCCAGGCAGACGCCGACGAATTCTTCGCCCACCGAGCGTCCGACGAGCGGCAGCGCCCACAAGCTCCACTCCGGGTAGCCGAGCGGAAGGTGGCGTTTGCCGAGCGAGCCCATCAGCGTCAACGGGGAACGCCGGCCGGACCCACGCGGCATGTCGAGGTCCTCGATCGGCTTGCGGAGCTGGTCTATGAGGCGGTTGACGTCGGCCATGATGCGCGCGTCGAGCCCGAAGCCGCGCACCGCCATCCCGGCCACAAGCTCGAGGTATTGGTCGAAGAGCTGGTAACCCTGGCGCGGGATCTCAGCCTCGTAACGGCGCCAGGGGTGCTCGTCCGCGCGAATCTGCTCTATCGACTTCTTGTAGTCCTGCGCCGCCTGGCCGGTCTCGCTGCGCTGGAGGCCGGCGATCGACCACCGACGGACGTCCTGGAACGACTCCCACGCCCTCCTGCGGGCCTCGGTGAGTGCGTTGATCTCCGCTGTGGCTCTCGCGATTCGATCCGCGGCTTCTTCAAGAGGGGATGGCGTCTGACCGGGGTGTGGGCTGCGCTCGGGTTCACCGGCCATCCGCCGCGGGCGCGCCTCGGGCAGATCGCGCATGTCGCGCAGTGCCACGTTGAGGCGAGTGTCTGCATCGCCCATGTGCGTCATGAGCTGACCCTCGACCTTCCACAGCGTCCCGTTGTGCGACAGGAACTCCTCCACGCATCTCAGGCGATCGTTCAGTTCAGTCATCGCCTTAGACACCTGGTTCACTTCTTCGACGGCTTGGGCGAGCAGGGTGAGCCGCGTGTCGAGGATCAGGTCGACCTTGCTCCCGTTAGTAGGCATCGCGCATCACTCATTCCTCTGAGCCGTCCTGCAGATCGCCTCGCGTGCGCGCGTCTCGAGTCCCTCGGCGAGTCCGCAGTTCGTTTGCCAGGCTTCGACGCGGCTCAACCAAGCTGCGTTCAAGACCTCGCGAATCGTGGCGCGCGGCGCGGAGCCGGCTGTCGGCTGCTGGCCCTCCAGATGCTTGCGGACCTCTTGGATCGTCATGCTCGGCCAATGAAATTGAGCAGGCTCTAGCCAACGCGCAAGATCATTGTGAGCGCGGCGCGTCCTCATCGTGAGCGATAGGTGGTCATCGTCTGAGAGCCGCAACGATGCCGGCGACTGCGCCTGTAGGGACGCCCATGCCGCGGTGAGATATTGATGCAGTAACGGCACGCGGGTCTCTGAGGTCTCTTCGACGGCCAGGCGGCCGAGCGCCTCGAGCACGACGACAGCGCGGGCGGCGTCCGGCGGGTGCGTGCCCGACGAGGCGGGCGCGGTCTGCTCGGCTGGGTCGAGACGGTGCAGGACGAGCGCTGCGGCGTAGGCCGGGCCGAGCACGAACGTGGCGAAGGCGTCGCAGAACAACTCCTCGCTCGGAGCGCGGGGGTATGCGGCCCATCCCTCTTCGACCATCGACTGCATGTCGATCTTGGCGTCGTTGGTGGTGTCCCATCGCTGGTGATGCGCGACGAGCACATGCCCGAACTCGTGGGCCATGACCGCCAGATCCCAGACACCGTTGTCCGGCAGGCGTCGCCGGATGACGTCGACGCCGCGGTGCAAGAATTCCTCTTCGCCGGGAACGGTCGGACGGGCCAAGCTGGGGTTGATCAGCGACGCGAGTTCTGCGATGAACTCGTCTGCCTCGCGACAGGCATCGCCGTCGAGGCCGGCTTTACGGGTGAGGACGCCTGCGGCGAGCGCGAAGCACTCGCCGACGACACGGTCGGTGGCGGTCCTCAGCATCGCGAACCTTTCCAGTCGGGTGTCGGTCAGCCCCCGCCGGTCTATCCGCTCGGCGAGTTCCGCCAGCGCCTGATCGGTCTCCCTGAGCGCCGCTTTCAGGGCGGCTCGTGTCACGTGGCCGAACGCGGGGATCTCGTCGGCTACCCGGTCAGCTGCGGCGCCCGCCGCCAGCAGCCGGTCGCGCTGGAGCGCGACCCGGCCGAGGAAAATCTGTGTCGGCGCACGCTCAAGAAGCTCCGGCGCGGCTTCGTTATCGGCCATGTTAGGGGCCGACGGTCGTCGCGAGGATCGACCGGACGCCGGCCACCCGCGCGAATGGCACTTCGCTGTCCAGGTAGTCGCGGCCCACCCAGATCGCGATACCTGCCGCTGCCAAGAGGCCGCTGCCCCCGGAGACGTAGATCCATGCGGCGGCGGCCGGGAACAGAGCCGCCAGCGGACCCAGCGCCTGGCCGAGCGCTGACACGATCCGCTCGATCGTCTTCGCGAGCCTGGCATGCCGCTCGTCCAGCGCAGCAAGTTCGTCGCTGCCGCCCTGCAATCTCTCGGCGCGCGGCAGCTGGCCTCCGGGGCGGAACACGCCGGCGATCTCGCGGTCGAGCGCGTCCACGGACAACGCCCTTCGCACCGCGGCGTCAATCTGCTCGGCGCCGTGCGCGCCCCACCACTTCTTCGCCCAGTCGCCGACCGTGGAGTGAAGGGCGTCCGGGACGAGCCGGGTCAATTTGTCCACGGCTCTGCGGACCGCCCTCAGGCCGGCTTGGATGAGGGCGCCCAGATCCGGCATGGCGGACGCGACCCCCCTAAGCACTGACTGCACCTGGGAGGCCGGGATCCCGCCGAGCCCGCTGAGCGCGTGCTTGACGACCCCGGTCGTGCGAGCCACGACGTCGGCCTCGAATTGTGAAAGCGCGACGAAGAAGTCCTGCGGCGATTTGGTGTCTTTACCTTTGAAGGCGCGAATTGTGGACGATGGCTGCGGGCCGGCCGCCTGGCGAGCGGCCGCCAGCCCGTCGACTGCGTTGGCGAGCGCGGCGCTTCCAGCAGGCTCCGCCGTTTCCGTGACCGCCGATCCGGCGAGCAGCACGTTGCCGATTTCCAGCTCGACCAGCGCTTCGGAGAGTTCGTCCTCGAGGATCTCCTCGCTCGATCGCGCCTTCTCGTCGTCGCTCGCCTCGAATCCGGCGACAACTCCGCCGGCTTCCCACGCGAGCGCGGCGTTGAGCAGTTGTTGCTGATAGGTGGCAATGCCTTCTTCGCCCGCTGAGACGGCCTCATCAAGTTCGCGACCGGCTAGCAGTATTCCGCGACTCTCTTGAAACACCCCGAGGCTCACGGGTACCGCCCCCACCCAGATCCCGCTGGACAATTCGAACCGCGCCACACCTACCTGCCGTACGGCTGTCCATCCCACATCATTCGCCCACCGCCGGCCGATTGCAATAACTCGCAGGCGTTGGCCACCCTGCTCGTGCAAAACCTGCATTGCTGCTAACGCAGCAATAACGCAACTAACGCAGCAACGCGGCGCCGGCGAGCTGGTGTCGTGGGCCTAACAGGACAGGGCGTCGCCCTCCGATGTGGAACGCGATCTAGCGCTCTGCCTCGGCGATAAGTACGACCAGAATCGTCCCAAGGTGAACCCACCTGAGTTGCTTAACTTTGCTGCATCAAGTGCCTTCTTCATCGAGATAGTGGCTTTGATCCTCGATCTTGTGAGTAGGTGAACCATGCCGGACGATCCGCCACCCTCGCCTCGCAGGCCAGAGCCCAAGCTTCCCGACGCCAGGCCAAGCAACTCACACGCTCAGCCGCGAAACCGCAACCGGCTGAGCAGCCGGGGAGTGAGCAGCCCGTCGGCCAGGCCGAAGCGCACCAGGTCGTCGAAGGCGCGCTGATCGGCACGCCCGGCGCGCAGGCCGGCGTCGACCAGCGCTGGCCACCCGCCGAGCCGCGCCAGCGCGGAGGTGTGCCGCAGGTGCCGGCCCAGCCGGCGGCAGGTCGCCGCCCGGTACAGCAGACCGGGGTTCCCGCCGCCGGTCAGGGCCTGCGCCGCGGCCCGGCCGGCCAGCTCACCGGAGACCACCGCGTAGAAGATTCCCTCGCCGGTGAAAGGGTTGATCATCGACTGCGCGTCACCGGCCAACAGCACCGGCCCGTCCGGAATGGGCGGCCGCCCGGACGACAGCGGCAACCGGTGAGCCCTGAGGTCTGAGGGCGTGGCCAGGCCGGGCATCAACCCATGCATGCCGGCGATCAGATCGGCCCGGCTCAACGGCCGGTCACCCAGCAGCTCGCCGTAGCCGACGTTGGCCCGGCCGTCGCCGATCGGAAAGCTCCAGGCGTAGGCAGGCCAATGCCGATCGGTCATCGTGATGTATTGGGCGCCGGCGAGCTCCGGCAACTCCGGGGCGTATCCGCGGATCGCCAGCGCCACCCGGCCTGGCCGCGGCCTGGCGGCAGCCCGGCGGACCACGGACTCCGCGCCGTCGGCCCCGATCACCACCCGGGCACGCAACGAGTCCAGCCGCACCCCGTCAGCCGTCACCTCGACCGTGCGCGCCGAGTGCCGCCGGACCTCGATCCCGCAGCGGCGCACCTCGTCCACCAGCCGGGCGTCGAAGATCCGCCGTGGCGCCACATGCACCCGATGACGCATCTGCCGGCGCACCTGCACTCCGCTGGGTGAGCGCAGCGCCAGCTCGCCGATTTCGGCGGCGCCGTCGAAGACCCGCTCGACGTCGAAATCCAGATCTGACAGCACCTGAGTGACCTCGTGGGCGATGCCGTCGCCGCACGGCTTGTCCCGCGGGAAGTCAGCTCGATCCACCACCAGCACCGACAACTGCGGCGCTTCCTGCGCCAGCGCCGCCGCGGCCGCGCACCCTGCCGGGCCGGCGCCCACCACGATCACGTCGTAGTCAGCGTGAGGTGCGGGGCGGCCCATCCCGCCACAGTAAGCGCTCAGGCAGTCAGCGCTCGGGCAGTCAGCGCTCGGGCAGTCAGCGCTCGGACAGTAAACGCTCAGAAGTGAAGTGCTCAGGCAGTAAGCGTTCAGACCCGGAGGCCTTGAGCCGGGGTCGGCTCAAGGTGGCTCATCGCTGGATAGCCATCACGGGCGCGCGTAGTGCGTGGCCAGCCTGGTGAAGCCCTCATCCAGGCTCACCCGGGGACGCCACCGCAGGGCCTGGCGGGTCCGGCGCTGGTCGAACCAGTGCGCGGTCGCCAGCTGCTCGGCCAAAAAGCGATTCAGCGGTGGAGTGTCGCGGCGACCCGTCGCCGCCCAGCCGGCCTCGATCACCGCGCCGAGGACGTTGGCCACCGCGAAGGGCACCCGGCCGCGCGGCCCGGGCGTCCCGGCCGCACGGCAGACCCGCCGAAGGATTTCGGCGACCGGCCGCGGCTCGCCGTTGGACACCACCAGCGCCTCGCCGTGGACCTCGCCGCAGGCAGCCAGCGCGGCCAGCAGCGCCTCGACGGCGTTGTCGACGTAGGTCGTGTCGATCAGCGCCGCCCCCGACCCGATCAGCGGCAGCCGACCGGCCTGCGCCCGCTCCACGATGGGCGCCACCAACTGGGTGTCACCGGGACCCCACACCAGGTGCGGCCGGATCGCCAGGACCGCCAGCTCGGAAGAATCGGCCTGCAACGCAAGGGTCTCTGCCATCGCCTTGGATCGCGCGTAGTGCCCCCTGGCGCGTTGCGGGTCAGCGGCCCCGGCGCCGGCGCCGACCAGCGACCGTCCGGCATGGGCCACCGCGGGGGTGGAGACGTGCACCAGGACGGGCACCCGGTGCTGCCGGCACGCCTCGATCACCGCGCTCGTCCCGCCGACGTTGACGCGCTCGTACTCCGCCCACGGCCCGACCACGTCCACCTTGGCAGCCAGGTGCAGCACCGCGTCCTGTCCCTCGGCGGCGTGCCGCACCGCTGCCGGGTCGCTGACGTCGGCCAGCACCTCCCGGCAGGCCAAGCCGCTCGGGCGCCGTTGCAGCACCGTCAGCTCGGCGCCCTCAGCCAGCAACGCCAGCGCCGTGGCCCTGCCGAGCATGCCGCTCGCGCCGGTCAGCAGGACCCTCACGACCGGCCGGCCAGCGCCTTCTGAGCCCACGCGGCCAGCGCCGTGCGGTCGACCTTGGACGCGTGCCGGATGTCGACCGGAAGCGCGCCGATCAGCAACACCGCCGCGACCGGGACGTCGACCGCTGACCGGACGGCGTCGGCCAGCTCGATGCCGGCCACCGAGACCTTGTGCCCCAGCGCTCCCCGGCCCAGCGCTCCCTGGCCCAGCGCTCGCCCGCCCAACGCTCGCCGGACCAGCTTCCGTCCGCGCTGCTCAGGCCCGTCGGCGACGACGATGGCCACCAGCTGCTGGATTCCGACCGGTCCCACGCCGACGACCGCCGCGGCCGAGACCCCGGCCACCGCCTCGATCCGCTGCTCCAGGCCGACCGGAGTCAGCAGGCCCTCTGCTGTGGTGATCAGATGCTGAAGCCGGCCCTGCACCCACAGCCGGCCGGCGTCGTCGAGGCGCCCGACGTCACCGGTGCGGTGCCAGCCGGCGTCGCGTGAGCTCACCCGCTCGGTGGCCCACAACGCGTCGTAACGGAGCTTGGCGTGGGCGGCTCGCACGCAGATCTCGCCGACCACGTCCGGCTCGGCGCTCAGCTTGCCGACGTCCTGGCCCAGCGCGTCCAGAGCGCTGATCTCGATCTCCACGCCGGCGACTGGCCGCCCGACGCAGACGCCGTCGCCAGGTCCGGCCTGCTCCAGCTCGGGCAGTGACACGTCGGTGACCGGCAGCACCTCGGTCATGCCGTAGGGGGTGTGGGCCTCGGCTGCCGGCAGCAGCTCGCCCAGCCGGCGCAGCAGCTCCACCGGCACCGGAGCGCCGGCCGACATCAGCAGCCGGACCCGGGCCAGCGCCGCGCGTTGGCCGGAGTCCAGAGCGCCGGCGGTGGCTGCCACGGTCCGCAACGCCGCGGGCGAGGCGAACACCACGCTGGCTCCGATCGCCTGGGCAGCGTCGGCCAGGGCGGCGGCGGTCAGCGTCGCGGGCTTGGTGACGTCGGTCGCCGGCACCGCCGAGCCGACGCCCAACGCCGGGCCCAGCAGCGCGAACGGCGCGAACCCGGCGACGATCCGGTCGTGCTCGGTGAGCCGGTAGGTCTGGCGCACCACGTTCAGCTGCGCCTGGACCTGGCGGTGCAGGTACAGCACGCCCTTGGCTGGGCCGGTCGCTCCGGAGGTGAACACGACCGCGGCCTCGGCGTGGTCAGCCACTTCCGGCAGCGAGGGCGCCCCGGCCTGTGTGGTCACCTCGGTCAGCCAGGCGCGGTCGCCGACGGCGCCGGGCACGGCGGACAGGTCGCCGGCCACCTTCAGGACCCGGCGTTGAGCGTCGGTCGCCGGCCCGGCCAGCCAGCGCTTTCCGGGCAGCCGCATAGCGGCCGCGGCGGCCAAGCCCGGGGTGGCGCCGACCACGTGGTGCAGGTTCGCGCCGCGCAGCGCGCGCCCCATGCCGCGCAGCCCCAGGCCCTTGTCGGCCACCACGAGAACCGCGCCGGCCCGCCACCCGGCGTACACGGCCACGGTCAGCTCGATCGAGGGAGGGACGAGCAGCGCCAGTCGCTGGCCCGGCCGCACGCCGCCGGCGACCAGGGCCGCCGCGGCCTGGCGGACCCGCTGCTCCAGCTCGGCCCAGCTGATGCTCGCGCCGCCGACCTCGGCGATCGCCGTCTCGTGCGGGGTGCTCGAGGCGCGGTCGGTCAGCGCCTGCCAGACCGGGATCGAGCCGCCTCCGGCGGGCGGGGCCTGCTCGGCGGCCACGGCACTCGGCGCGGCCGCGGGCAGCTCGCCCACCGCGGCCGCGGTCTGCCTGCCGATGTCGAGCTGACGCAACCAGTCCGCGACGTGCTCGGCGTAGCGGGGGGCGTCCTCGGGCAGCAGGTGCGAGGCGCTGGCGTAGCGGTGCAGATCCGCATGTGGCAGCCGGGTCATCAGATCGCGCAGGTACTGCTCGCCGAAGACCGGATCACGCGGCCCCCACAACAGCAACGCGGGCACCTGCCACCCGGTCATGCCGGAGCTGATGGCCTCCAGCGCGGGGTGGCTCGGGTCTGTCGCCGCGAACGGGATGTCGGCGACGAACTCTCCGATCGCCCGTCGCCGGCCAGCCCCGCGGTACGGGGCGGCGAAGGCGGCCCGGACCTCGCGGTCCAGTGGCGGCCAGGACAGGGCCGTGGCGCTGCGCAGGAACACCGGCGTCCGGACGCACAGCAGGTCACGCAGCGCCGACAGGTGCGCCAGCCGGATCAGCGCCGGTGGCCGGGAGTCCTCGGGCTGGTGCACCGCGGTGTTGGTCAGCACGACGGCTTTGACCTGGTCGCGATGCTCCAGCGCCCAGCCGAGGGAGATGATGCCGCCCCAGTCATGGGCCAGTGTCACCACAGGGCCGGTGACGCCCATCGCGGCTGTCAGCTCGCCCAGCTGGCGGACCCGGTCGGCCAGGGTGCTGGCGGTGTCGGGCCGTTCGGAATAGCCCATGCCCAGCTGGTCGGGGGCGATGACCCGCCAGCCGCGTGGCGCGGCCACCAGCATCCGTCGCCACAGGTAGGACCAGGTGGGGTTGCCGTGCAGGCAGAGCAACGTCGGGCGTTGCGCCGCCGAGCCAGCCCCGAAGACTGAGCCGGCCTCGGAGGCCGAGCCGGCCCCAAAGACTGAGCCGGCCTCGGAGGCCGAGCCGGTCCCGTGCTCCGAGTCGGCCTCCGGCGCCGAGTCCAGCACGTGCCAGCGCCGGCGCCGGCCGTCGGCGCCGGCCACCTCGACCGTGCGCGACCAGGCCGGGTCAAGGCCCGGCAGCCGCGGGGGCCGCGTCGGGTCCGAGGTCACCGCCGTGGCGCCCGGGACGCGGCGCCGATCACCATTCCAGCTCGAGGCAGCACGCGTTCAGGCCCGAGCCGACCCCCATCAGCAGCACCTTCGCCCCGCGCGTGAGCGAGTCCATCTCGGCGGCCAGGGTGAAGGGCACCGAGGCCGGCCCGATGTTGCCGTGGGTCGGAAACGTCGTGGGAACCAGCGCCGGGTCGATGCCCAGGGCCGCGCTGATCGCGTCGGTGTGCACCTGCGAGATCTGGTGGATGACGTAGCGGTCAGCGCCACTGGCCCAGCCGAACTCCGGCTGGGCGTCGCGCCAGAGCCCGGTGCACAGCTCGAGCCCGTGCTTGAGCAGGTTCTTGCTGTCCGTGCGCATCAGCTCGACGTCACCGACGCAGAGCTGGTGATGTGAGGTCGAGGACCGGGTGGCGCCGCCGACCAGCCGGTGGGCGTGCGGGTTGCGGTCGGCCGGGCCCAGCAGCATCGCGACCGCGCCCGAGCCGAGGGTGAGCGTGGCGAACTCGGCGATCACGTCCTTCGATGTCGAGACCTGTCCACCCAGCCGCCGCAGCGCCGCCTGGTGCGCCGGCCGGGCGTCCTCGCCGTTGACGATCAGCGCGTACTCGATCTGACCGGAGTCGATCATGGCGGCAGCCAGCTGCATGCCATTGAGAAAACCCAGGCACGCGTTGGTGATGTCGAGGCTCTGGCACGAGCTGGGCAACCCGATCGCGTCGTGGACCGAGGCGGCGGTGGCCGGTTCCAGGTGCGCCCTGCTGACGGAGGTGTTGAGGAGCAGGCCGATGTCATCGACGCTGACGCCGGACTCGGCGATCGCCTTTCCTCCGGCCATCGCCGCGCCGTCGGCGAAAGTGGTTCCTTCGGCCCACCAGCGGCGGGTCTGGATGCCGGCCAGCCGCTGGAGCAGCCCCGGCCGCAGACCGACCCGCTGGTAGGTCTTGCTCAGCTGGGCGTCGATCTCGGCCGAGGTCACCACGACCGGCGCGTCGATCGACGCTACGGCCAACACGCCCACGTTGCGAAAGCGAAACTCTGAGTTACCCGGCATGTCCCACCTTTGGCAAAGCGACACCGGGTGTGCTGCTCCCGCGTCGGGGGTTCCCGCTGCGGCGTCTTCGCAGCTACCTTTCCCCTTCAGTGTGCCATTTGCCGTGGCGACCGGCGTGCCGAGCGCTGGCCGGGCAGCCCTCAGGCCGACAGCGGGAAGGCGCGGTGCTCCACCCGGTCGGCCAGCCGCCGCAGGGTCTCGCGGTTGCGCAGCCGCAGCACGAGCCTGAGCAGCGGGTTGTCCAGCCACTGGCCGGGCCCGGCGCTGGGGGCCTCTCTGATGGTCACCTCGGTCAGCGCCGGTGAGCGCTCCTCAAGCGTGATCTCGATGGTGGCCTCGCCCAGCGGCCAACCGCGCGCCCGCAGCAGCAACCTGCGATCGGGCTCACAGGCCAGCGACTCAGTGAAGTCGGACACATCGACCGGCCAGGCCCCCACCTTGTGATGGATCTTGCTGCCGACTTCGGGCCAGTTGGCGTCGACGTCTCTGATGTGCGAGGCGCCGACTACCCAGCCGACGTAGGCCCAGCCGTCGGCCAGCTCGGCGAAGACGCGCGCGGCGTCGGCGCGCATCGTCGCGTGTACCTCGGTCATCCGCTTCTGCTCGCCAGGCATGGCTTCTCCTCGGTAGGCGCGTCCAGGGCGCGCGGGGGCTGGTGCTGAGCCCGGCCTAGACCGTATCGCAAGGCGCATTGCGCCCAGGCGTGCCGGCTCGGCAGGCGCGGGACCCGTTCGCCCGTCGCGCGGCCGCGGCCGACACCCCGGCGAGGTGGTTGCACGCGGCTCGAGGAACGGCTTACTTTGAAACGCGCAACGCATGAGATCTCCACCCGTGGTTGAACCGCCAGCCGCTTGCGGTGAGCCGTACCGCCTGGCCAGGGGGCGCGCCTGAGGGCGCGCCGGCAGCCACCGACCGGCCGCCAGCTGCCTGCCGGTCCACAGCCGGTCCTAGGCAGGCGCATAGCCCAGAACCGGAGCACCTTGATGACCAGCAAGACCGACCGCGCGCCCGATGAGTTGACCGACCTGAGCGACACCTCCTGGAAGGGCGTGTTCAAGCGCTCGGTCAAGGAGTTCAAGAACGACAACCTCTCCGACTGGGCCGCGGCGCTGACCTACCGCAGCGTCCTGACGCTGGCCCCGGGGCTGCTGGTGATGGTCTCGATGCTCGGCCTGCTCGGCGAGTCCACGACCGACAAGCTCGTGGAGAACATCTCCCAGCTCACACCCGGCGGGGTGCGCTCGGTGCTGCAGCAGGTCCTGGACAGCGTCCAGGCGCGCGAGAGCGCCGGGCTGGCCGCGGTGATCGGCCTGGCGGTCGCCTGGTGGTCAGCTTCGAGCTACATCGCCGCGTTCATGCGGGCCTCGAACGCGATTTATGAGATGGGAGAGGGGCGCCCGATCTGGAAGACGGTCCCGCTCCGGCTGCTGATCACCCTGGCGATGGCTGTGCTGGGCGTGCTGGCCGCGGTGATCGTGGTGTTCAGCGGCCCGCTGGCCGACCGGGTCGGCAACGCGATCGGCGTCGGTGACACCGGCCTGCTGATCTGGAGCATCGTCAAGTGGCCGGTGCTGATCATCATCGTCAGCGTGATGCTGGCAGTGCTCTACTACGCCGCGCCCAACGTCAAGCAGCCCGGGATCCAGTGGGTCAGCCCGGGCGGGGTGCTCGCCGTCCTGATCTGGATCATCGCCTCGGCCGGGTTCGCCTTCTACGTGGCGAACTTCGGGTCCTACAACAAGACCTACGGCTCACTCGCCAGTGTGATCATCTTCCTGATCTGGCTGTGGATCACCAACATCGCGATCCTGCTCGGCGCGGAGTTCAACGCCGAGTTGCAGCACGCGCGCGCCATCGAGGCCGGCCAGCCCGCTGACCAGACGCCCTTCGCCGAGCCGCGCGACACCAGCAAGCTGACCCCCGACAAGCAGAAGCAGGCGACCGGGCTGGAGGTCGACTAGCCGACAGCCGGCCTTGGCGGCGCTCAGTCGTCGCCGGCCACCACGCTCAGCCCGCCGGTCCGGATGTCGTAGAGGCAGCCGATCACCGCGAGGTCTTCGGGCAGGTAGGGCGAGCTCCGGATCTTCAGCACGTCACCGGCCAGCACGGCCTGCTGGTCGGCGATGGTGCCGAAATCCAGGCTGCGGGTGTCCACGCCGGAGTTGGCCAGGATGTCGGCATGCACCTGCTCGTCGGTGACCGTGGTCATCCGGCAGTCGGTGTGCGCGACGACCATCACCCGCCGCACCGCGAGCAGGTGCACCGCCAGCACCAGCGTGCGCAGGACGTCGTCGGTGACCCGCGCCCCCGCGTTGCGCAGGATCTTGGCATCGCCCTTGCTCAGGCCGAGCATGGCCAGCGGCTCGATGCGGGAATCCATGCAGGTGACCACCCCCAGGCCGCGGGCGGCCCGTCCTTGCAGGCCTGGGTCGCGATAGCCGGCGACGTAGGTCTGGTTGGCGGTGAGCACATCGGTGAACGCCTCGATCATGGCTCCATTTCAGCAGAAGCGTGATCGCGAGCTCGCAGCGCTACCCCCGTAGGCCGAAACCAGACAGAACCAGCCCTGCCAGGCGTTGACACCGGCGTGCCCGCGCGTCATGATCTGAGACCTGAATCGGCTGTCATGTTTGGAGTCCGTCCGTGAAGAAGTCACCCGCCGTCGCCGTGGCCCTGCTGGTGCTGGCCGCCCTGCCAGGTTGCGCGTCCGAGGCCAAGCAAGCGCAGAGCTCGGACGCCCCGGTCAAGGTGGCGGTGATCTACAGCAAGACCGGCCTGCTCTCGGCCTACGGCCAGCAGTACGTGCAGGGCTTCAACGCCGGGATCGAGTACGCCACCAAGGGCACCTCGACGGTGGCCGGGCACAAGCTCGACATCGCCTTCGTCGATGACACCGGCAACCCCTCGACAGCGGTCGCCGCGGCCAAGCAGCGCATCGGGCAGGGTTACAAGATCATCGCCGGCACCACCGACTCCGGCATCGCCAACCAACTGGCGCCGCTGGCCGAGCAGAACAAGGTGCTCTACATCGACGGGCCGGCTGCCACCGACAAGATCACCGGCAGCAACAAGTTCACCTTCCGCTCAGGGCGCCAGAGCTACCAGGACGTGGCGACCGCGGGCACCTTCGTGGGCGACCCCAAGGGCAAGAAGGTGCTGGTGTTCGCCCAGGACACCACCTTCGGGCAGGGCAACGCCGCAGCGGTGAAGCAGATTCTGGGCGGCAAGGGCGCCGTGGTGAGCGACCTGCTGGTGCCGGCCTCGACCACCGACTTCACTCCGTTCGCGCGCCAGGCGGCTCAGGCCAGACCCGACCTGGTCTTCGTGGCGTGGGCCGGGGCCACCACCGCGACGATGTGGCAGGCGCTGGACCAGCAGAAAGTGCTCAGCTCCACCACAGTGGTGACCGGCCTTGCCAACACCGCGTCCTACGGTGCTTACGGACCGGCGTCGGCGAAGATCAACTTCTTGAGCCACTACTTCCCGGACGCGACCGACAACGCGGTCAACACCGCGATGAAGGCCGCGATCACCAAGGCAGGCGGGACGCCGGACCTGTTCTCACCCGACGGCTTCGTCGCGGCCCAGATGATCGTGCGGGCCGTGGAGAAGGCCGACGGCGACGACGTCGCGGCCATGATCGCCGGCCTGGAGGGCTGGACGTTCGAGGCGCCCAAGGGCTCGCAGACCATCCGCGCCGAGGACCACGCCATGCTGCAGCCGATGTTCCGCGCGAAGCTGACCGGTTCGGCCCCGTCCTGGACCCCGCAATTGGTCGCCACCGTCGCCGCCAGCGACACCGCGCCGGTCACCGCCTCCGGATGAGCGAGGAGCACGTGCTGCGTGCCAGCGGGCTGCGGCTGTCCATCGGCGGGGCCAGCATCCTCGACGGCATCGACCTCGAGGTCAGCGCCGGTGAGCTGATCGGCGTGATCGGCCCGAACGGGGCGGGCAAGACCACTCTGTTCAACGTGCTCAGCGGCATCGTGACGCCGACGGCGGGCCGGGTCTGGCTGCACGGCCACGACGTCACGTCCCGGTCCGTTGTCCAGCGGGCCCGCGCCGGCCTGGGGCGCTCGTTCCAGACCTCGAACCTGTTTCCGGAGCTGACGGCGCTGGAGAACGTCCGGATCGCGGCGCAGGCCGCCCTCGGTGGCAGCCTGAGCCTGCTGACCCGGCCGAGGTCGGCGGACGCCGCGACGGCGGCTGCCCGGCAGCGGTTGGCAGAGGTGGGCCTGGCCGACCGGGCAGGCAGCCCGGTGGCGGCTCTGGCGCATGGCGAGCAACGCAAGGTCGAGATAGCGATGCTGCTCGCCCTGGACACCAAGGTCATCCTGCTGGACGAGCCGATGGCCGGGGTGGCCACCGGTGACGTGGCCGGCCTGGTCGAGCTGATCAGGTTGGTGCACCGCGAGCAGGGACGCACCGTCCTGATGGTGGAGCACCACATCGACGTGGTCCTCGGCCTGGCCGACCGGGTCGCGGTGCTGCATCACGGGCGGTTGCTGGCCTGCGCCTCGCCAGCGGAGGTGATGGCCGATCCGCTGGTGCAGAAGGCCTATCTGGGCCGGGCCGCGTGATGGCCCTGGACCAGCGGGACCGCCCGGCAGCCGAGCCGGAGGCCGCCGTGCTGAGCGTTGTCTGCCTCGACGCCTGGATCGGCGCCCAGCAGATCCTGCACGGCGTCAGCTTCGAGGTCCCCGCCGGCGGTGTGACGGCGCTGCTGGGCCGCAACGGGGTGGGCAAGACCACCACTATTCGCGCGCTGCTCGGACTGGTGCGCCGGGCCGGGGTGGTGCGCCTGGCCGGCGAGCGGATCGACACCGAGCCCACCCACCGCATCGTCCGGCGCGGAATCGGCTACGTGCCGGAAAACCGCGAGGTGTTCGGGAGTCTGAGCGTCGCCGAGAACCTCGAGCTGGCCCGCCGCGGCGAGCGGGGGCGAACCGGCTCCAGCCACGATCAGCTGGTGGACGAGCTGTTTCCGGACCTGCTGGCCCGCCGCTCGCAAGCGGCTGGCACCCTGTCCGGCGGTCAGCAGCAGATGCTGTCCCTGGCGCGAGCGTTGCTCAATGACAACGTGGCGTTGCTGGTCGACGAGCCCACCAAGGGACTGGCCCCGCAGGTCGTCGACGAGGTCGCCGACGCGCTGCAGGCCGCTGCCCGGCGGGTGCCCATCCTGCTGGTCGAGCAGGACCTGTCCGTGGTGTCCCGGCTGGCCGACCGGGTGGTGGTGATGGCCGAGGGCCGGATCGCGCACACCGATGACACCCAGCGCTTCCTCGCTGATCCGGCTGCGGTGCGGGCGCTGCTGGGAGTCAGCGGCAGCGGGTCCGCGCAGGCGGGACAGGCTCCGTGAGCACCGTGGTCCTGCTGGCGGTCACCGGCCTGGGACTGGGGGCGCTGTACTTCCTGGTCGCCTCCGGGCTGTCGCTGATCTACGGCGTGATGCGCGTGCTCAACTTCGCGCACGGGGCCTTTCTGAGCGTCGGGGGCTATCTCGGCTACGAGGCCGCGATGCACACCGGCGCGCACTCGCGCTCGTGGCCGGTGTTCGCACTGGCGCTGCTGGTCGGCGCGGTGTCGGGGGCGGTTCTGGCGCTGCTGGTCGAGCTGCTGCTGATCAGGCGGCTGTATCAACGTGAGATCGAGCAGGTGCTGGTGACCGTCGGTCTCGGACTGGCGACGGTGGCGCTGGTGACCGGCGTCTGGGGCGCTGACGCCCGGCCGTTCCCCTCACCTGCCTGGATGGCGCAGACCACCTCGGTCTTCGGCGCCGCCATCCCGAACCTGCGCTTCGTCTGCATCCTGGCCGCGGCGGCGGTGTTGCTGGGTCTGCGGTTGCTGCTTGACAAGACCCGGTACGGCTTGATCATCCGAGCCGGCGTCGAGAACCGGTCGATGGTCTCGGCGCTGGGCATCGACGTCCGCCGGACCTTCACGGCGGTGTTCACCCTGGGCGGCGCGCTGGCCGGGTTCGGCGGGGTGCTGACAGCGCTCTACAACAGCACGGTCAGCCCGACCATGGGTGACTCGCTGCTGATCTTCGCCTTCATCGTGGTGGTCATCGGCGGCCTCGGCTCGGTGACCGGCTCGGCGGTCGCGGCGGCCGGAGTGGCTCTGCTGCAGCAGTTCGCCAACTACTACACCACCAGCGGCGTCGGCGACCTCACCGTGGTCGCGGCGCTGGCCGTGGTGCTGCTGGTCCGTCCGGGTGGCTTCATCGGACGGCAGGTGAGGCTGGCGTGACCGCGACCGACCATCCGGTGCGAGCCCCGGAGCGCGCGAAGACCACAACCGCCGGCGGCCGGGCCCGACGGCTGCTGCGGCCGCTGGCCCTGCTGGCGCTGGCGGTCCTGGCCGTGCTGCTGCCCCAGCTGCAGCTGTCGGCGCCGGGGGTGCTTCCCGGCCCGACCTGGACGGCGGGATCCCTGCAGCTGCTGGCGGTCTGCCTGCTGATCGGCGCGCTGGCCGTCACCTACAACCTGGTGTTCGCGGTGACCGGCATGCTCTCGTTCGGTCATGCCCTGTACTTCGCGCTCGGCTGCTACGTCTTCGCGCTGCTGCTCGAGCACGGCCGGCTGCCGATCCTGGCAGCCGCGCTGGTGACCCTGCTGATCGGAGCGGCGGCCGCGTTGGCGGTCGGCCTGATCAGCCTGCGGGTCAACGGCATCGCCTTCGCGATGGTCACTCTGGCCTTCGCGCAGGCCGGCTCGGTGCTGGTGCTGCGCAACGTGGGCGGCCTCACCGGGGGCGAGGAAGGCCTCGGCCTGGTCTCGGCCCGGCTTCCTGACTTCCTGGTCGGGGTGGACAACACCCAGAACCTGTACTGGCTGTCCCTGGCCGTGGCCGCTCTGGTGCTGGCCGCGGTCGGCTGGATCGTCGCCTCGCGGGCCGGTCACCTGATGATGGCCGTGCGGGAGAACGAGCTGCGTGTGCGGGTGCTGGGCATCCAGCCCTACCTGGTGCGGCTGATCTCGTTCACCGCCGCCGGAGTCCTGGCGACCTTGCTCGGAATCGTCTACCTGCTGGTGCAAGGCGGCGCCAGCCCGCAGGTCACCACCTCGAGCTTCACGCTGACCCTGCTAGTGATGGTGGTCGTCGGCGGGCTGGGCAGTCGCTGGGGGGCCATGCTGGGCGGTGTGACCTACACCCTGCTCGACCAACGCCTCGGCGTGCTGGCAGCGTCAGAGAACGTCGCGACGCTGCCGTCCCTGCTGCAGGTTCCGCTTTCCCAGCCCACCTTCCTGCTCGGCGCGCTGTTCATCGTGGTGGTGCTGTTCCTGCCCGGTGGCCTGACCGGCGTCCTGACCCGGCTGACCGGCCGCTCGGACGCGGTGCTGCTCAGCGAGCTCTCCCGGGAGGAAGCGCAGTGACCGCCGGACTGCACACCGTGGGGCGATGGACGCGTGACCGGGCCAGGGCCGACAGCTCCGCTGTCGCAGTCGATGACCGGGGGGTGGCGCTGAGCTACCGCGAACTCGATGATCGCAGCGTCGTGCTGGCCGAGCGGCTGCTGGCTTCCGGTCATCGGCCGGGGGACCGGATCGCCACCCTGACCGGCAACAGCGCCGATCAGGTGGTGCTCTTCTTCGCCTGCGCCCATGCCGGCCTGGTGCTGGTTCCGCTGTCCTGGCGGCTGGCCCCGTCCGAGCTGGCCTCTCAACTCGCCGACGCCGAGCCGGCCCTGCTGTGCGTCGAAGAGGAGTTCGAGGTCACCGCGCGGGCCGCGCTTGCCCAACTGCGCACGCCGGTGGCCACCAGCAGGCTGGGGGCGGCCGGCATCGAGAGCGAGCTGCCGTCGGTGCGCCCGCCCGTCCCGGCCCGGCCGGTGGCCGACGACGACCCGCTCCTGATGATCTACACCTCCGGCACCATGCGCAGCCCGCGCGGCGCGGTGCTCAGCCACGCCAACTGCTTCTGGACCAGCCTGTCACTCTCACGCACCCTGGAGTTGAGCAGGCACGACGTGGTGCTCTCGGTGCTGCCGCAATATCACGTCGGCGGCTGGACGATCCAGGCGTTGCTGGCCTGGTGGACCGGCGCCTGCGTGGTGCTCGAGCGGACCTTCGACGCCGGCCGGGTGTTGCGCCTGATCCGGGAGAAGCGGATCACCACCATGATGGGGGTGCCGGCCAATTACTTGTTCCTGGCACAGCATCCGCAGTTCGCCGAGGCGGACCTGTCGAGCCTGCGCTATGCCGTGGTGGGCGGCGCGCCGATGCCCGAGCCGTTGCTGCGCACCTGGCTGGCGCGCGACGTCCGGCTCGCGCAGGGCTACGGTCTGACCGAGGCTTCACCGAACGTCTTGTGTCTGATGCCCGAAGACGCCGGGCAACGGCTGGGATGGGCCGGCACGCCGTACCCGCATGTCGAGGTGGCCGTGGCCGACCCGGTGTCCGGAGAGTTGTTGGAGGGCCCCGCCGAAGGCGAGCTGCTGGTCCGGGGGCCGAACGTGTTCAGCGGTTACTGGCGCGATCCGGAGGCCACCGCGTTCGTCCTGCGTGGTGGCTGGCTGCACACCGGCGACCTGGTTCACCGTGCCGGTGACGGCTATTTCCGCATTCTGGACCGGGTCGACGACATCTACATCACCGGCGGTGAGAACGTCTCGCCGATCGAGGTCGAGAGCGTGCTGTTCGAGCACCGGGCCGTCGCCGACGCCGCCGTGGTCGGCCGGTCCGACAGCCGCTGGGGCGAGGTCGGCCTGGCCTATGTGGTGATGCGGCCGGGCAGCCACACCGACGCCGAGGAGCTGCAGGCCCACTGCCGAGCCCGGCTTGCCGGTTACAAGGCGCCGCACGAGGTGGTGTTCGTCGACGAGCTGCCGCGGTCGGCGGTGGGCAAGGTGCTTCGCCGAACCTTGCGCGAGCGGCAGGAGGCGCCCCGATGAGCGAGCGCGCGAAGGGTGAGTCGACCCGTACCGAGCGGGGCAACCGAACCCGGGCCAAGCTCATCGAGGCGGCCGAGAAAGTGTTCGCCGAACTCGGCTACCACGATGCCTCCATCGTCAAGCTCACCGAGGCCGCTGGTGTCGCCCAGGGGACGTTCTACCTCTATTTTCAGAGCAAACAGCAGATCTTCGACGAGCTGGTCCAAGACCTCAACCGCCGGGTGCGCCACGCCATGAGCGAGGCTTCGGCCGGTGGCGTCAACCGTATCGAGTCCGAACGACTCGGTTTTCACGCCTTCTTCCGCTTCACCGCCGAGCACCCGGCGCTGTACCGGATCATCCGGCAGGCCGAGTTCGTGTCGCCGGCCGCGCTGCGCCTGCATTACACCCGCATCGTCGAGGGCTACGTCGACGGCCTGGACAAGGCCAAGAGCAACGGCGAGATCACCGACCTCGACACCACCGTGGCCGCGTGGGCGTTGATGGGCATCGGCGAGCTGATCGGCATGCGCTGGGTGCTCTGGGATGACAGCAACGACTCCCTGCCTGAGCCGGTGTTCGACGAGGTGATGGCCTTGATCCAGCGAGCACTCGGCGCCCGGGTCCTGGACAGCGACACGGGTGAGGTGACGTGAGGATGGGAGCTGACGCGATGCTCGCGGAGCGACGTGCCCTGGTGACCGGAGGCGGCAGCGGGATCGGAGCGGCCACGGCCCGCGCCCTGGCGGCGGCCGGCGCGACGGTCACGGTGGCCGACATCGACGTCCACGCGGCCGGCCGGATAGCCGATGAGATCGGCGGTCATGCCTGGGGCGTCGACCTCAGCGACACGGCGTCGCTGGAAGGGCTCAGCCTGGATTACCACATCCTGGTCAACAACGCCGGCGTCCAGCACGTCGCGCCGGTCGAGCACTTTCCGCCCGAGAAGTTCCGGCTGATCATGGCCCTGATGCTGGAGGCGCCGTTCCTGTTGGCCCGTGCCGTCCTGCCGTGGATGTACGCCGCCGGCTTCGGCCGGATCGTCAACATCACCTCGGTGCACGGGCTGCGCGCCTCGCCCTTCAAGGCCGCTTATGTCGCTGCCAAGCACGGCTTGGAAGGGCTGTCCAAGGTGATCGCCCTGGAAGCCGGCGGTCGCGGGGTGACGAGCACCTGCGTGAGTCCCGGCTACGTGCGAACGCCCCTGGTAGACGACCAGATCGCCGATCAGGCGCGCATCCACGGAATCAGCGAGCAGGAGGTCGTCGAACGGGTGTTCCTGGCCGAGACCGCGGTGAAGCGGCTCGCTGAGCCCGAGGAGGTCGCCGACCTGGTTCGCTGGCTCTGCTCCGACAAGGCGGGACTGGCCAACGGGTCCAGTTTCACCCTCGACGGTGGCTGGACTGCCCGGTGACCGGCTACCGGCTTCACGATGTGGCCGTCCGCGGCGGGACCTTGCGGGTCGGCTCCTGGCGTAGCCAGAGCCTCGCCGACGGCGTGCCTGAGCGGGTGGTGCTGGCGGTGCACGGCATCACCGCCTCGCATCTGGCCTGGCCGCTGGTCGCGCGCCGGCTCACCGAGGCGCCGGGCACCCTGGTGCTGGCCCCCGATCTGCGCGGCCGGGGCCGCAGCTCCGGCCTGCCGGGCCCGTGGGGGATGGCCCAACACGCCGAAGACCTGGCCGCGGTTCTGGACGAGCTCGCGCCGGGCAGCCAGGCAGTCGTCACCGGACATTCCATGGGCGCCTTCGTGGCGGTGACGCTGGCGGCGCGCCGCCCCGAGCTGGTCGCCTCGCTGGTGCTGGTCGACGGCGGGGTGCCGCTGGTGCTGCCCGAGGGCTGGACCCTGCAAGCCGCCGTGGCGGGTCTGGGCCCGGCGGCTGACCGGCTGTCGATGACCTTCGCCGACCGGGCCGCCTACCGGGACTTCTGGCGCGAGCATCCAGCGTTCGGCGAGGGATTCTCGGCCACGGTGCGCGACTACGTGGACTATGACCTTGACCCCGACGGCCCACCGTGGCGCAGTGGTTGCCGGGTCGAGGCGATGACCGCCGATCACGCCGAGCTGTTCGCCGACGGCCCGGTGGACCTGGCCTGGCCGCGGCTGAGAACCGCTGTGACCTTTCTGCGGGCGCCACGAGGACTGTTCGACGAGCCGGGCGGGCTGTACCCCCGGCAGGGCCTGGAGCACTGGCGCTCGCGCTACCCCCAGCTCGCCGTCCGGGAGGTCGACGGGGTGAATCACTACACGGTCACGCTCGGCGAGCTCGGCGCCGCCGCGGTCAGCGACAGCGTCGCCGAGCAGTTCGACTCCACCAGGCCTGGGATCCCTCAAGCCGGCTGACAACTCGACCGAGGCCTCTCGGTCGATCGGAAAGGACCGCCGCTCATGCCTGGATCCCGCGTGACCCTCGCCCATGGGGCCGCCGCCCTGCTCGCGGTGCTGCTGTCGGCCCTGCTGGCGGTGACCGCGCTTCGCACCGCGAGACCGGCCGCGGCGGCCGCCGGCCCCCTGGTGCAGGTCAGCTCGTTCGGCTCGAATCCCGGGGCGCTGGCGATGTACACCTACACGCCGGCGAACCTGCCCGCCGGAGCTGCCCTGGTAGTGGCGCTGCACGGCTGCACGCAGACCGCCCATGACTACTTCACCCATTCAGGCTGGGCCGAACTGGCCGACCGGCACCACTTCGCGGTGGTGTTCGCCCAGCAGTCCAGTGCGAACCACAGCTCGCTGTGCTTCAACTGGTACACCCCCGCCGAGGACAGCCGCGGAGTCGGTGAGGCTGCTTCGGTGAAGTCGATGGTCGATCACCAGAAGTCGCACCTGAGCATCGACCCCGCGCGGGTCTTCGTGACCGGGCTGTCCGCCGGTGGCGCGATGACTGCCAACCTGTTGGCCGACTACCCGGACGTCTTCGCGGCCGGCGCCACCGACTCGGGGCTGCCCACCCAGTGCGCCACCACTTTGACGCAGGCCACCAGCTGCCAGCGGAACAACCAGAACCTGACGCCGTCGCAGTGGGCGGCCAAGGTCAAGAACTCCTATCCCGGCTACACCGGCCGCTATCCCCGGATCGCCATCTGGCAGGGCAGCGCCGACTACACCGTCTACCCGGTGAACGGCGCCGAGCTCAGGGACCAGTGGACGGCCGTGCACGGACTGAGCCAGACACCCTCGCAGACCCTGACGCTGGGTGGCGGCGCCACCGAGACGATCTACCGGGACGGCGCCGGGACCGCGCAGGTCGCGCTGTTCTCGATCGCCGGGATGGGGCACGGCACGGCCGTGGACCCGGGGGCCGGCCCCGATCAGTGCGGATCGACCGGGGCCTACTTCCTCGACTACATCTGCTCCTCGTATCACACCGCGCAGTTCTGGGGCCTGATCGGGACGGGGTCGCCCACACCGACCTCGACGGCGCCGACGCCCACCCCGACTCCGACCGGACCCTGCGTGACGGCCAGCAACTACGCTCACACGAGCGCCGGACGCGCGCACCAGCTCAGCGGCAAGGCCTATGCCAACGGCTCGAACCAGGACATGGGCCTGTGGAACACCTACATCACCCACACCCTGCGCCAGACCGGCGCCGACTACTGGGTGATCGCCGACGGTCAGTGCTGAGCGCGCCGACCCGCGAGCAACCGGAGCTCCGCCGGCGCCGCTGAGCACTCACGGCCCGCCCGAGCTGGTCCGGCACCTGGGCGTTGATGCCAGACTGGGCCGAGCGCGGGCGCCCCCGCGGCCCAGCGCAGTGTCGTAGGAGGAACGCAGTGCCCGCGAAGCCCTCGGCCGGTCCGTCTCCTGGCCCGCTGCGGTGACCGCGCCGGACAGCCAGCTGACGCTGAAGTCCAGCGCCGGCCGGTGGGTGCTGGCGGCCACCGTGCTGGGCAGCGGGATGGCCGCTCTGGACGCGACCGTGGTCAACGTGGCGCTGCCCCGGATCGGCGCCGACCTCGACGCCGGTTTGACCAGCCTGCAGTGGACGCTCAACGCCTACACCCTCACCCTCTCTGGGCTGCTGTTGCTCGGCGGGTCCCTCGGCGACCGGTTGGGCAGGCGTCGGATCTTTCTGCTGGGCGTGCTGTGGTTCGCGATCGCCTCGGCCGGCTGCGCCGCGGCGCCGACGGCGCAGGTGCTGATCGGCATGCGCGGGTTGCAGGGGGTCGCGGCGGCGTTGCTGACGCCGGGGTCGCTGGCGATCCTGGAGGCGGTGTTCCGCCGCGAGGACCGGGCCGCGGCGGTCGGGGCGTGGTCGGGCCTGGGCGGCGTCGCCGTCGCCATCGGGCCGGTGGTCGGCGGGCTGTTGGCCGGAATGGCGCCGTGGGGGTGGCGGCTGGCGTTTCTGCTGAACCTCCCGCTTGCGGTGGCGGTCATCATCGTCACCCGCAAGTGGGTGCCCGAGACCCGGGACGAGCAGGCCAGCGGCAAGCTCGACCTGATCGGCGCCGGATACGCCGCGCTCGGTCTGGGCGCCTTGGTCTACGCGCTCACCGAGGGGCCGGTGCGCGGCTGGCCGGCGTCCCTGGGGGTGACTGCGGCTGCCGGGGTGCTGCTGCTGGTGGCATTCGGAGTCAACGAGCACCGTCGGCGCCATCCGATGATGCCGCTGTCGCTGTTTAGGTCCCGGCAGTTCAGCGCGGCCAACCTGGTCACCTTCCTGGTCTACGCGGCGCTGGCCGGGGCGCTGTTCCTGCTGCCGGTGCAATTGCAGCTGGTGACCGGTTTCACGCCGGTCGCCGCGGGCAGCTCGCTGCTGCCGGTGACCGCGGTGATGCTGGCGCTGTCGGCCCGGATGGGCCGGCTCGCGCAGCGCATCGGCCCGCGCCGGCCGATGGCCTTCGGCCCGGTGGTGGCCGGGATCGGTCTGGCCATGCTGTCCCGGCTGGGGGAGGGCTCGGACTACCTCACCGGTGTGCTGCCCGCCGTCCTGGTCTTCGCCCTCGGCCTGACCGGCACCGTCGCGCCGCTGACCGCCACCGTGCTGGCGGCCGCCCCCGAGCGCCAGGTCGGCATCGCCTCGGCGGTCAACAACGCGGTGGCCAGGACCGCCGGGCTGCTGGCCGTCGCGGTGCTGCCGGCGCTGGCCGGCATCACCCCCGCGGCCCTGGCCGACCCGGTGGCGCTGTCGCACGGATACCAGCAGGCCGTGTCGATCGCTGCGGCGTTGTGCGTCGCCGGTGGGCTGCTGGCCGGGCTCACCATCTCAGACGACGTGCTGGCGGGCGCGCCCGAGCCTGCCGCGGCGACCCCGACCGGCGTCCACCCGGCGTTGGAGCCGCCACCGTCGCCCGAGCGCTGAACCGCGGGGACGGCGCCTCTCAGCCGCTGGAGACCTCGACCGGGACGCCGTCGGCGCTGGCGCTCAGCTCGCTGACCTTGGCCGGCTTGGACGACGCCGGCAGGTCGGGCAGCGTGCCGGTCTCGACCACCTCGGCGGCCACGACGCGCAGCTTGCGGTGCAGGTTCTGACTGGCCACCCGCAGCAGCGTGAACGCCTGTTCCTGGGTCACCTTGCGAGCCGACATCAGGACGCCGAGCGCCACCCCGATAGTCCGGCTGCTCTCCAGCGCGGCCTCCAGGTTGGCCGCCTGATCCTCGGCCTCGTTGAGCGCGATCAGGTTGGAGGCGTGCGCGGCGAAAATGGTGGCCGTGTCGATCGCCTCGGAGCTGAACGCTCCCGGCTGCTCGCCATACAGGTTCAGCGCCACCTCCCGGCCGGCGGTGAGCTGGAAGGCCAGCACGCTGCGGATCGGGGTCTGGGCGGCGGCTGCCTTGGCGAACTGCGGCCAGCGCTGGTCATCCTCGACGTCGAAGAGCAGGTAGTTGGAGGCGTTCTCGGCAGCGGCCATGCAGGGCCCCTCAGCGAAGCGGTACTGCAGCTCGTCGACTTGCTGGGCGACCTGGTCTGAGACAGCCACGCTCTGGCCCTGCCCGCCGCGGATCGCGGTGATGCTGGCCCAACCGCAGCCTTCGACATGCTTGACCGCCAGCTCCACGATCCGGCGCAGGGCAGCCTGGTTGTCACCGTCGCCATGCAATTCGGCGCCAAGAGCAGCGAACTCCTGCGAAAGCTCGAGCATCTCGTTGGTGTCCATCTGCCCCCACCTCTACACGTCTGTCTGCTGCGCGCAGAGATTCGACCTGAGCATCTTGCATGATCATGAGCCTGTTTGCCACCTAACACCCTTCACGCGCCAAACTTGCTTGACGGACTCCTAATCTTTTGTCCGGTTCCGCCGATAGGAGCTTCATGGTCGGGGAGCCGGGCGGTACCGGGGGTGGTCGCCCCTCTTTGCGCGCCCTCTCGATGTTCACCGCTTTCTGGTATCCCTCGGTGCTGTTGGGCTGGGCCGCGCTTGCGGTGGCGATCCACTCCGTCGCGGGCTCGAACCTGCGTGAGGCCGGCGCGCCCCTGGCCATGACGGCGGTGCTGCTGGTCCTGTTGGAGCTGCGACCGCTGATCCAGGGCCGCGGCCACGACCCGCAGGGCGTGGTGATGTCGACCGCGTTCGCCTGCGCGATCCTGTTCCTGTGGGGCCCCTGGCCGGCCATCGTGGTGGTCAGCATCGCCTCGGCCGCTGCCGACCGGCGGGTCCGCAAGCCGGCCTGGAAAGTGGTCTTCAACGTCGGCCAGTACAACCTGTCGATCTGCGCCGCCTGGATCGTCATGGGGTTCAGCTCTCGCGCCCCGTCCGTGGAGCAGCCGCTCAGCGCGTTGACCGGGGCCGACCTGCCCTGGATGGTCGCCGCCTGCATCGCCTACTTCTGCACCAACCTGGTCCTGGTCTCCGGAGCGCTTGCCTGGACCAGCTCGTTCTGGCGCTTCATGCTCAACGATTTCGTGCACTACACCGTGACGACCTTCTCGGTGCTGGCGCTGTCGCCGCTGATCGTGACGGTGGCCAGCACCGCCTGGGAGCTGCTGCCGCTGCTCCTCATTCCGCTGGGGCTGGTCTACAAGACGGCCCAGATGTCGGTGGAGAAGGAGCATCAGGCCGGGCATGACGCGCTGACCGGCCTGCCCAACCGCACTCACCTGCAGGCGTCGCTGGCCGCTGAGCTGGCCCAGTCCAAGAGGGACGGCCGGCCCTTCGGGTTGTTGCTGATCGACCTCGACCACTTCAAAGAGGTCAATGACACGCTGGGCCACCACGTCGGCGACCAGCTGCTGATCCACTTCGCCGAACGGCTGAGCAACTCGGTGCGCCCCACCGATCACGTGGCCCGGCTCGGCGGTGACGAATTCGCCGTCATCGTCCCCAACGCCGACGAGGCCGAGGTCTTCGGCGTGGCCGAACGGATTCGGGCGTCACTGGAGAACCCGGTGTCGCTGGAAGGGATGCGGCTGGAGATCGAGGCCTCGATCGGCCTGGCCATGCATCCCGAGCACGCCCTGCTCGCCGAGGACCTGCTGCGGCTGTCCGACGTGGCGATGTACGTGGCCAAGGAGTCCCGCTCCGGAGTGGCGACGTACTCATCGCATCGGGACCGCAACTCCGCCGACCGGTTGACCCTGCTGGCAGAGCTGCGCCAGGCCCTGGACTGCGACGCCCTGAGCTTGCAGTACCAGCCCAAGGTCTCGCTGCGCGACTGCTCGCTGCTGGGCGTCGAGGCGCTGATCCGCTGGCAGCACCCGCAACGCGGCTTCGTGCCGCCGGAGGAGTTCCTGCCACTGGCCGAACGCTCCGGCCTGATGCACCTGGTGACCGACCGGCTGGTGACGCGCGCTCTGTCGCAGGTGGCGGACTGGCGGCTGCTCGGCCTGTCGGCGCCGGTGACCGTGAACATCGGGCTGAGCGACCTGCTCGACGACCGGCTGGCCGAGCTGGTGCGGACCGGACTGGAGCGCTTCGACCTGCAGCCCGGCATGCTCCAACTCCAGATCGACGACCGGGTGCTGACCCAGCCCAGCGATGAGCTCAACAAGGTGCTGCGTGACCTGGACGCGATGGGCGTGACGCTGAGCCTGGAGGACTTCGGCACCGGTTACTCCTCGTTGCTGCGGCTGGAGACGCTCCCGGTGAGCGAGATCAAGATCGACCGGGCGTTCGTGTGCCGGATCGGTGAGAGCCGCTCGGCGGCCGGGATCGTCCGGGCGGTCGCCGAGCTGGCACACGCCCTGGGGATGCGGGCCGTCGCCGAAGGCGTGCAGACCGAAGCCGAAGCGCGGTTGTTGCGCGAGCTCGGCTGCGACGGCGCCCAGGGCCGGCACATCGCCGCTCCGATGCCGCCCGTCCAGGCGACCGAGTGGCTGCTGGCCCATCAGGGCAAGCGCCTGCCCGACCGCGGGGACCGGATCATCCGGGCCGAGGTGGTCTTGTGAGCTCGGTGACCGAACTCAGATCGTTTTCCAAAGTGCCGATGAGCAGGCATGGTGTCCGCGGCGAGCGCGGGAACGGGGGTGATATGTCCAGCGGGATGGAGCGGCGTGACGCCTGGGCCGTCCGCGCCGTCCGACTGCTGGGCATCGCCATCTGGATAGTCATCTCGGTCGGCTTCACCCTGAACCTGGTGGGCGCCAACGGTCCCAGTGACATGGTGCGAACCGCTCACATGCTGACCCTGGCGGTCTTCTTCGTCCTGATCCTGCTGCGCATCGCACTCGCGGCCGTCGCCCGGCGGCGGCGGCGCAGAGCGCTGTGGGTGCTGTTCGCCGCGCTCACCCTGTGGGCTGCCGGTTCCGTGGTGCTCAACGCCAGTGCCTCCGAGCCCGACCTCACGCAGTTTCCCGCGCCCGGTGAGTGGCTGTTCCTGGCCTCTTACGTCGGCATCGCCGGCTACCTGATCATCGACACCGCGCACCGCCTGACCGCGGCTGTGGACGGCTGGCTCGAGGCCATCGTGGTGTGTGGCGGCACCGCCTGCCTTGCCGGCAGCCCGCTGCTGGTGCAGGTGGGCGGCGCGGTCGGTGGCCACGGGGTGCCGCTGCTGCTGGCGATTCTGTACCCGATGATCGATGTCGCCCTCGTGCTGCTGGTGGTCGGCCAGGTGATGCTGCGGGTGCGCCGCAGCCTGGTGAAGTCGGCGATGCTGTGCCTGGGTCTGGCGCTGTTCGCGATCGCGGACCTCAACTTCGTGCTCAACCTGTCCGACGGCACTTATGGCTTCAACCTGGTGGACGGGCTGCTCTGGGCCTCGGGCTTCGCGCTGATCGTCGAGGCGGCCTGCCGGCCACGGGCCGAGGTGCTCAAGGCACTGCCCCGGCGCCCGGGAGCTCTGCTGATGGTCGGTCCGGCCTTCATCGCGATCGCGGTGCTGGCGGTGCGCCCGAACAGCGGCCTGGGCCCGTACCTCACCTGGCCGGCGGTGCTCACCCTGCTGGCCGCCGGTGGCCGGTTGGTGCTGGCGCTGCGTGAGGCCAAGGGCGCCGCCGAGGCCTTCGCGCTCTCACGCACCGATGACCTCACCCTGCTGCCCAACCGGCGCTCGGTGATCGCCAAGCTGGACGCCGAGCTGGCCTCTGACCGGCCCCTGGCGTTGATGCTGCTCGACCTCGACGGGTTCAAGGATGTCAACGACACCCTCGGACACGCCGCCGGAGACTCGGTCCTGCAGCTTGCGGCGCACCGGATGCGACAGGCGCTGCCGGCCTCGGTGATGATCGGCAGGCTCGGGGGTGACGAGTACGCGATCGTGATGGCCAGCGACGACGCCCTGGTCCTGTTGGAGACCGCTCGGCTGATCCTCGAGGTGCTGCTGCAGCCGACCCTGGTCGAGGGCATCGAGTTGAGCACCAACGCCTCGATCGGGATCACGGTGCGCTCGGAGAACGACTCCCAGAGCGTGGAACTGCTGCGCCGGGCCGACGTGGCGATGTACCAGGCGAAGGCGACCCGGGCCGGCGCGGTTCTCTACGACGTGCACAGTGACGACTTCTCCCGCAAGAAGCTGCAGCTGGCCGAGGAGCTGCGCAAGGCGATCCCCGAAGGCCAGCTGGTGTTGCACTACCAGCCGCAGATCGACGCCGCGACCCAGCGGGTCTGCGGGCTGGAGGCCCTGGTTCGCTGGCAGCACCCGCAGCGGGGCCTGCTGCACCCGATCGCCTTTCTGGCCGCTGCCCGCAGGGAGGGGTTGATGCTGCCGCTGTCGCTGGCCGTCGGCCGGATGGTGGTGGAGGACCTGCGTCGCTGGCGGGTCAATGGCCTCGAGCCGCGGGTCTCGCTCAACTGCGCGCCACCGGAACTGCTCAGCGGGGTCTTCCTGCCGCAGCTGTACGAGGCGATCGCCCAGGCCAAGGTGCCGGCCGAAAGCCTGGTCATCGAGGTCACCGAGGACTGCTTCATCGCCGAGCCCGCCCGCGCCCGCACCATCCTGCGAGACATCCGGGCACACCGGGTGCAGATCGCGATCGACGACTACGGCACCGGCTTCTCCTCGCTGTCATACCTGCGCGACCTGCCAGTGCAGGAGCTGAAGATGGACCGGTCCTTCATCGCCGCCATGAACACCGACACCCGCAGCCGGATGATCGTGGCCTCCACGTTCCAGATGGCCCAGGCGCTCGGGTTGCGGACGGTGGCTGAGGGTGTGGAGAACGCCGCGACGGCCGCTGACCTGATCGCGATGGGCGTCGACGTCCTGCAGGGCTACCACGTGGCCAAGCCGATGCCGGCCGCCGACGTCGAGTTCTGGATCAGGGATCGGACCACGGTGTCTGACGGCGGGTTCGACTCGCTGCCGGTGGACGGTCAGCGACGGGACTCCTGAAGGCTGCAGGCCGATCGGCGCAGACGCCGGCCGCCCGGCGCCGGCAGCCCGTAGTGCGACCCGCCGGCCCGGTCAGGCCGAGGCGCCGACTGCCAGCGCGGAGCCGACGCCCACGGTGGACCGCTCGATGAACCGGAATTGCTCAAGAGGCGGCACCTGGATGCCGTCGAGCCCGATTCCCTGGGTGTACAGCCGGTGCGCCTCTGGATTGGTGATGCGCTGCTGGTCGAAGGCCTCGTCGCAGTGCCGGTACACCGGCGTGCTGGCCGCTGAGCCGAGGTAGCGGGCCGGTCGGGCGCCGGGCAGCGTGTGCCCGGTCATGCCGGCCGAGGCCAGCAGGGCCCGCACCCGCTCGTCGATGATCATCACCGCGGTCTGGATCTGATTCGCCCGGACCGCCTGCACCAGCGCGTGGAACAGCGCCGCCGAGGCCAGCTTGCCCGCGCCCTTGAGCCCTCGGCGGCAGCCCAGCGTCGCCACGTCCCAGGTCTGCGTCGGGTCCAGCCGAGCGGCCCGAACCGACCGGGCCACGTCGAGGGACCACGGCGGACGGGCCGCGTCGTCCAGGCTCTTCAGGCCGAGTCCGGTGGGGCGGATCAGCCGGCAGGCGCCGAGCACGTCACCGCGGTCATCGGCCAGAGCGATGAACACCGAGGCCTGCTCGTAGGGCCCGTACTCGTCCTCGAGTTGCTGTCGGGTGTTGCCGTAGGCCCGGAGGAAGACCTCGGCTTCGCAGTCCCGGGTGGCCGCGAGCAGGTCCGCCTCCGGGTTGAACCGCAAGCTCAGTAAGGCGGCGCTGTCCATGCGGATCCTCTCGGCCGTGCCCTGCTCATCACGCGCATTCCCGGCAAGCGTAACTGCTGACACCGATAATCGGGCGAAACCGGCGCCAGCTGTGCTAGGTGTGATGCCCAGGCAGGTTGGTCAGGCGGCTGATGGGCGGTAGGGCTCCGATTGCGCTGTGGGCTCGGTGGTGATTGTAGAAGTGCAGCCATGCTGGGAGTGCTTGGCGGCGGGCTGTCTCGGAGTCGTAGTAGCGGGCGTATGCCCAGCCGTCGGCGAGGGTGCGGTGGAAGCGTTCGATCTTGCCGAAGCTCCTATGGTCGTCAAGTGGCGAGGGGGTGGTTGGTCGCGGGTGGCTGCGAGGGCACGAGCAGGTGGTAGATCTCTCTCGCGATGTGGCGTTTGAGGCAGCGGATGATTTCCTTGCCGGTCTTGCCCTCGCGGCGGCGTTTGGCGGCGTAGGCGCGGGTGCGGGGGTCCCAGGCCAGCCGGGTGACGGCGAGGATGTAGAGCGCGTAGTTCGCTTGCCTGTCGCCGCCGCGGTTGAGGCGGTGTCTGGTGGTCTTTCCCGATGATGCCGGGACGGGGGCGACGCCGCAGAGGTGGGCGAAGGCTGACTCGCTGCGCATCCGGTCGGGGTTGTCGCCGACGGCGACCAGCAGGGCAGCGCAGGTGACGGGGCCCAGGCCTTTAACCGCTATCAAGTCGGGGGCGGCCTGACGGACCAGCCGGTCCAGATGCGCGTCGAGGTCGCGGATCTCATCGGCGAGCTGTTCGTGGCGGCGGGCCAGGCTGCGCATGGCGTGCTTGGTCACGGCCAGGTGTGTGTCGGGTTCGGAACCGGTCCGCCAGCGGGCAGCGATGCGCACCAGCTCGGTGATGCCCACGGTGCGCAGCCCGTCACGGAGGTGACCGGGGGCGGTGACGAGCAGAGCGCGCAGTTGGTTGGCTGCCTGCGAGCGCGCCTTCTGTGCGCTGCGACGTGCGACCTGGAGCGCGCGGATCATCTCGACCTCGCCGTCGCCGGCTTTCGGAATCGAGCTTGCGGTTCCGGCGAGGACCGCGCGGGCAGCGGCCTCGGCGTCGACCGGGTCGCTCTTGCCGTGCCGGCGGCGGGTGCTGCGATCGGGCCGGTTGACCTCGATGATGTGATGTCCGCTGGTTCGCAGGTGCCGAGCCAACCCGGCGCCCCAGCTGCCAGTCCCTTCGACACCAAAACTCACCACCGTGCCGAGTTGCCTGGACCACCGCTCCAGGGCGGCATAGCCGTCTTGGCTAGCCTGGAAGGTCTCAACGCCCAGACGTCGACCAAGATGGTCGAGCCCGACCGCGACGTGGATGTCGCTGTGGGTGTCGACGCCGATGATGATGCCCTGCGGCGGGGGTGCGACCGTGGATGCTGTCACTGCTGCTGCTCCTTGCTCTGGCGGTGATGCACGCCGGGTTGAGCTGGGCGGACAGAACTGCGATCGGGCCTCTGGCCAGGCTCCTATCAGGTCACGCGGCTCACCCGGCGTGGCGGGAAACGTGCTGCTCCACGCCGTCGACAGTTCGGCAACAAGGCACCAGATGCGGGCCGGTTGGTCTATGAGTCAGACCGCGGGGAGCAGCACAACACCAGCCTCGCAGTTTGTCTGTGGTCGGTAGGGGCGGGTGCGTTTGTGGATGATGCCTAGCCGAGTGCAGGCATCACGCCAGGCGTGTGAGCGGTAAGACGAGCCGTTGTCGGATAGCACGCGTTCGACGGTGACGCCGCGGTCGGCGAACCA